>NZ_CP011789.1:5185000-5490000 GCF_001636055.1 Pseudomonas putida | reverse complement strand
TGTAAGCCTGTGAAGGTGAGTTGAGAAGCTTGCTGGAGGTATCAGAAGTGCGAATGCTGACATGAGTAACGACAATGCGAGTGAAAAACTCGCACGCCGAAAGACCAAGGTTTCCTGCGCAACGTTAATCGACGCAGGGTTAGTCGGTCCCTAAGGCGAGGCTGAAAAGCGTAGTCGATGGAAAACAGGTTAATATTCCTGTACTTCCAGTTATTGCGATGGAGGGACGGAGAAGGTTAGGCCAGCCTGGCGTTGGTTGTCCAGGTTTAAGGTGGTAGGCTGAAATCTTAGGCAAATCCGGGATTTCAAGGCCGAGAGCTGATGACGAGCGCTCTTTAGAGTGCGAAGTGGTTGATACCATGCTTCCAAGAAAAGCTCCTAAGCTTCAGATAACTGGGAACCGTACCCCAAACCGACACAGGTGGTTAGGTAGAGAATACCAAGGCGCTTGAGAGAACTCGGGTGAAGGAACTAGGCAAAATGGCACCGTAACTTCGGGAGAAGGTGCGCCGGCGAGGGTGAAGGACTTGCTCCGTAAGCCCATGCCGGTCGAAGATACCAGGCCGCTGCGACTGTTTATTAAAAACACAGCACTCTGCAAACACGAAAGTGGACGTATAGGGTGTGACGCCTGCCCGGTGCCGGAAGGTTAATTGATGGGGTTAGCGCAAGCGAAGCTCTTGATCGAAGCCCCGGTAAACGGCGGCCGTAACTATAACGGTCCTAAGGTAGCGAAATTCCTTGTCGGGTAAGTTCCGACCTGCACGAATGGCGTAACGATGGCGGCGCTGTCTCCACCCGAGACTCAGTGAAATTGAAATCGCTGTGAAGATGCAGTGTATCCGCGGCTAGACGGAAAGACCCCGTGAACCTTTACTATAGCTTTGCACTGGACTTTGAGCTTGCTTGTGTAGGATAGGTGGGAGGCTTTGAAGTGGGGACGCCAGTTCTCATGGAGCCATCCTTGAAATACCACCCTGGCAACCTTGAGGTTCTAACTCAGGTCCGTGATCCGGATCGAGGACAGTGTATGGTGGGTAGTTTGACTGGGGCGGTCTCCTCCCAAAGAGTAACGGAGGAGTACGAAGGTGCGCTCAGACCGGTCGGAAATCGGTCGTAGAGTATAAAGGCAAAAGCGCGCTTGACTGCGAGACACACACGTCGAGCAGGTACGAAAGTAGGTCTTAGTGATCCGGTGGTTCTGTATGGAAGGGCCATCGCTCAACGGATAAAAGGTACTCCGGGGATAACAGGCTGATACCGCCCAAGAGTTCATATCGACGGCGGTGTTTGGCACCTCGATGTCGGCTCATCACATCCTGGGGCTGAAGCCGGTCCCAAGGGTATGGCTGTTCGCCATTTAAAGTGGTACGCGAGCTGGGTTTAGAACGTCGTGAGACAGTTCGGTCCCTATCTGCCGTGGACGTTTGAGATTTGAGAGGGGCTGCTCCTAGTACGAGAGGACCGGAGTGGACGAACCTCTGGTGTTCCGGTTGTCACGCCAGTGGCATTGCCGGGTAGCTATGTTCGGAAGAGATAACCGCTGAAAGCATCTAAGCGGGAAACTTGCCTCAAGATGAGATCTCACTGGGATCTTGAATCCCCTAAAGGGCCGTCGAAGACTACGACGTTGATAGGTTGGGTGTGTAAGCGCTGTGAGGCGTTGAGCTAACCAATACTAATTGCCCGTGAGGCTTGACCATATAACACCCAAGCAATTTGCTTTGCAGATTGCGGTGGTGAAGACGAAACGAACCGAAAGTTCGAAGCGACTCACAAAGATCACATATCCGAATTGGCTGGCGTGTCTGCAAAGACGCACTGGCAACCGAATTTCTTGACGACCATAGAGCATTGGAACCACCTGATCCCATCCCGAACTCAGCAGTGAAACGATGCATCGCCGATGGTAGTGTGGGGTTTCCCCATGTGAGAGTAGGTCATCGTCAAGATTCATTTCGCAAAACCCCTATCTGCGCGAGCAGGTAGGGGTTTTGTCTTTCTGGCGTTCGCCAGGTCGCATCGCTCCCCCACGCCGACACCACGCACGCCACGGGACAAGCCTGCCTCTACAGGGTATGGTTCCGTCAGCGCACCCCGTCTTCCAGAGAGCACCCAATGGCCAACAGCACGTCACTGCACCCAGGTTTCATGATCGTCCAGGGCAACCGCCTGGACGATTTGCGCAACCTGGTCGTGAGCGTGATGCGCAACTATCCTCTGGCGCCTCTGGAGAACGAAATCGCCCTAGTGCAGAGCAACGGTATTGCCCAATGGCTCAAGCTCGCACTGGCCGAAGATCCGCAGGACGATGATCAAGGCGGCTGCGGTATCGCTGCGGCCATCGACGTCCAGTTGCCCGGCACTTTCATGTGGCAGCTCTATCGCCTCGTGCTGGGCCGCGACGAGATTCCCGAGGTGTCGCTGCTCGACAAGGCACCGCTGACCTGGCGCCTGGTGCGCTTGCTGCCAGCACTGATCGAGCGACCGCACTTCGAGCCACTCAAGCGCTTTCTCACCGACGACAACGACCTGCGCAAGCGCTACCAGCTCGCCGAACGTCTGGCTGACTTGTTCGACCAATACCAGGTCTA
Organism: Pseudomonas putida; assembly: GCF_001636055.1. Taxonomy (NCBI): domain Bacteria; kingdom Pseudomonadati; phylum Pseudomonadota; class Gammaproteobacteria; order Pseudomonadales; family Pseudomonadaceae; genus Pseudomonas; species Pseudomonas putida. The sequence goes on along the minus strand of NZ_CP011789.1, from coordinate 5,487,406 downwards.
CCGCGCCGACTGGCTCAAGGACTGGGCCGCTGGAGAGCACGTGCTCAACACTGCCCGCGGCGAGCGCAAGCCCCTGGCGGATGGCAACCGCTGGCAGGCCGAGTTGTGGCGTGCATTGCTCGACGATGTCGGTGCAGAGGGTATGGCGCAGAGCCGTGCCGGCGTCCATCAGCGTTTCATCGCGCGCATGGATACCCTTGAGCAAGCTCCCGCGGGCCTACCGTCGCGGGTAATCGTCTTTGGTATCTCGTCGCTGCCGGCCCAGGCCCTTGAAGCCCTGGCCGGGCTGGCCCGCTTCAGCCAGGTATTGCTGTGCGTGCACAACCCTTGCCGCCATCATTGGGGGGATATCGTCGCGGACAAAGACCTGCTCCGGCACCAGTACAAACGCCAACAGCGCAAGCACGGCATGCCCCTGCAACTGGACGACGAATCGATGCACCAGCACGCTCATCCGCTGCTGGCCGCCTGGGGTAAGCAGGGCCGTGACTACATCAACCTGCTCGATAGCTACGATGATCCAAACAGTTACCGTGGTGTCTTCAGCGACGGGCGCATCGACCTGTTCAGCGACGCCCAGCCCACCACGCTGCTCAACCAGTTGCAGGACGACATCCTCGAACTGCGTCCCCTGGCTGAAACCCGCGACACCTGGCCTGCCATCGATCCCAGCCGCGACCGTTCGGTACGTTTCCACATCGCCCATAGTCCGCAGCGCGAAGTGGAGATCCTCCACGACCAGTTGCTTGCGCGCTTCAGCAGCGATCCGACCCTGCGGCCGCGCGACGTCATCGTCATGCTTCCGGCCATCGATGACTACGCCCCGCATATCCGCGCTGTCTTCGGCCAACTCGACCGCCATGATCCGCGCTACATCCCCTTCACCCTCACCGACCAGGGCCAGCGCGGCCGCGATCCATTGCTGATCGCCCTGGAGCATCTGCTCAAGCTCCCCGACAGCCGTTTCGCGGTGAGCGAGATCCTCGACCTGCTCGATGTCCCCGCCGTGCGCGCCCGCTTCGGGATCAAGGAGAGTGACCTGCCGACCCTGCACCGCTGGATCGAGGGGGCCGGCATCCGTTGGGGGCTGAGCGGTGAACAACGTGCACGCCTCGGGTTGCCCGAAGGCCTGGAGCAGAACAGTTGGCGGTTCGGCCTGCGCCGGATGCTGCTGGGTTACGCCGTAGGTGTCGGCGAGGCCTGTGACGGCATTGAGCCCTATGACGAGATCGGTGGCCTCGACGCGGCCCTTATCGGCCCGCTGGTGGCCCTGCTCGATGCCCTGGACGTGGCGTTCCAGACACTCGCCGAGCCGGCCAGCCCCGTGGTGTGGGGGGCGCGCCTGCATGCGCTGTTGCAGGTGTTCTTCCTCGCCGAGGAGGAGCACGACGAGCTGCTGCTGGTGCAATTGCAGGACCTGCGTGATACCTGGCTGGAAACCTGCGAGACCGTCGGCCTGTACGATCCACTGCCGCTCACGGTCGTGCGCGAGGCCTGGCTGTCGGGGTTGGACCAGGGCAAGCTGTCCCAGCGTTTCCTGGCCGGCTCGGTGAACTTCTGCACCTTGATGCCCATGCGCGCCATCCCATTCCGCGTAGTCTGCCTGCTGGGCATGAACGACGGCGACTATCCTCGCGCCCAGCCGCCGTTGGACTTCGATCTGATGGCCAGCGATTACCGTCCTGGCGATCGTTCGCGCCGCGAAGATGACCGCTACCTGCTGCTCGAGGCGCTGCTGTCTGCCCGCGACCAACTCTATGTGAGTTGGGTGGGGCGCAGTATTCGCGACAACAGCGAACGCCCAGCCTCGGTGCTGGTTGGCCAGTTGCGCGACCATCTTGCCGCCGGTTGGCAACTGGCCGGTGCCCAGCAAGGCCTGCGTGATGACCCCGGCCAGCAGTTGTTGCATGCCCTGACCCAGGAGCATCCCCTGCAACCCTTCAGCCTGCGCTACTTCCAGAAGGGCAGCGCACTGTTCAGCTACGCCCACGAATGGCAGGTATTGCATCAGCCCGTCGAGCCGGTCTCGGAGGTCGATCAGGCGCTGCCGCCCTACGACAGCGATGAGCCACTGAACCTGACGCAACTGCAGGATTTTCTCCGCCATCCGGTCCGGCATTTCTTCAGCCAGCGCCTCAAGGTGTTCTTCGAAGCGCTGGAGGCGCCAACGCCGGACGAGGAGCCTTTCGTGCTCGATGCCCTGCAACGCTACAGCCTCAGCGAGCGGCTGCTTGGCGCTGCATTGGCCACACCCGACGACGCCGAACAGGCGCTGCGTACCCAGGCCCGACGCCTGCAGGCATGTGGGCTGCTGCCATTGGCGGGTTTCGGCGAGTCGCTGCAGGCGGAACTGATCCAGCCCCTGCCAGACCTACTGCAACGCCATCGCCAGCTGTTGCAGCGCTGGCATACCGTGGTAGAGGGCGCTCTGCCGCTGCACTTCGAGCGTGGCCCGCAGCGCCTGGAAGGTTGGCTTGGGCGCGTCTATCAGGATGATGAACAGAGCCTTCTGAGCATCACCACCGTGCCCAACAGCCTGGGTGCCGGGCGCAACAGTCTCAAATGGCATCGGCTGATTCCAGCGTGGGTCATGCACCTGGCGGCCTGCGCTGCCGGTTATCCATTGCACACGGCCCTGGTCGCCAGTGACCGCACCTTGCTGCTCGCACCGATGGCCGCGGCACAGGCGGGGGATCTGCTTGCCGACCTGCTGGTGGCGCGTCAGGCTGCAATGAATGCGCCCCTGCCGGTGGCGCCCAAGACTGCTTTCGCCTGGCTGGCCCAGCCAGACCCGGACAAAGCCCAGGCTGCCGCCGAGCGCGCCTATGAAGGCGACGGCCAGAACAGCTTCGGCGAGCGCAGCGAGAGCCTTGCACTGATGCGTCAGTTCCGCGACTTTGCTGCGCTCACGGCCGACGAGACCTTCGAAGGCTGGTGCGAATCCCTCTACCGACCCCTGTTTGCCGCCGCCTGGCAGACCCAAGGCAATCCGGAGACCGCCGCATGACCCAGGCCCGTCCCTTGGCCCTGAGCTTTCCCCTGCACGGCAGCCAGCTGATCGAAGCCAGTGCCGGCACCGGCAAGACCTTCACCATCTCGGCACTCTACCTGCGTCTGATCCTCGGCCATGGCGGCGAGCAAGGCTTCGCCCGCGAGCTGCTGCCGCCGCAGATTCTCGTCGTGACCTTCACCGACGCTGCGACCAAGGAGCTGCGCGAGCGGATTCGCGCGCGCCTGGCCGAGGCTGCACGTTTCTTCAGGGGCGAGCTGGACGACGCCGACCCCTTGCTGCACCTGCTGCGCGACGATTATCCACAGGAGCTCTGGGGCCGTTGCGCCAGTCGCCTGGAGGTCGCAGTGCAGTGGATGGACGAAGCGGCGGTCTCGACCATTCACGGCTGGTGCCAGCGCATGCTGCGCGAGCATGCCTTCGACAGCGGCAGCCTGTTCACCCAGAGCCTGGAGACCGATCACAGCGAGCTGCTCGGCCAGGTCATGCGCGATTACTGGCGGCGCTTCTGCTACGGCATGCAGGGCGAAGCGCTGGCCTGGGTGCGCAGCCATTGGGTGAGCCCGGACGCGTTGCTGCCACGCATCCGTCCGTTGTTCGGCCGCGTCAGCAGGGAAGACGACGGTGCCGATCCACAGGCGCTGATCGAATCCGCTCTGCAGCGACGCCAGGCGCAACTGGGCGCGCTGAAGGCTCCCTGGGGCCAGTGGGCCGACGAGCTGCACGAAATCTGCCGCGCGGCGGTGGCCGCCAAGCAGGCCGATGGCCGCAAGTTGCAGGCGCGTTACTTCGACCCCTGGTTCGACAAACTGCGCGCCTGGGCGGGTGACGAGCAGGCCATGGAGCTCGACCTGGGCACCGGCTTCACCCGCCTGACGCCTGCAGGCATGGCCGAGGCCTGGAAATCGGGCGAGCCACCGGAGCATCCGGCATTGCACGCCATGGAGACACTGCGCGAAACCTTGCAGGGGCTGCCTGGCCCCGATTCGGCGGTGCTGGAACATGCTGCCGCGTGGGTGGCGGCGCGTTTCGAAGTGGAGAAGCGCCGGCGCGCCGAAATGGGTTTTGACGATATGCTGTTGCGCCTCGAGCAAGCGCTGCGTAGCGAGGCCGGCGAGCGCCTTGCCGCGCTGATCCGCGAGCAGTTCCCCGTGGCCTTGATCGACGAGTTCCAGGACACCGACCCGGTGCAGTACGGCATCTTCGAGCGCATCTACCGGATCGCCGAAAACCGCCCGGAAACCGGCCTGTTCATGATCGGCGATCCCAAGCAGGCGATCTACGCCTTCCGCGGCGCCGATATCTTCACCTACCTCGGTGCCCGCCGTGCCACGGCTGGGCGCCTGCACAGCCTGGACACCAACTACCGCTCCAGCCAGGCCATGGTCGAGGCGGTCAACCGCGTGTTCCTGCTGGCCGAGCAACGCCCCGAAGGCAAGGGGGCGTTCCTGTTCCGCGAGGCCAACGACAACCCGCTGCCGTTCATCGAGGTTCATGCCAAGGGCCGCAGCGAGCGCCTGCTGATCGACGGCCAGCCCTGCGCCGCCCTGCATTGCTGGCAGTTGCACAGTGACGAGCCGGTTGCCAACACACTGTACCGTCAGCAACTGGCCGCCAGCTGCGCCAGCCATATCGTTGCCCTGCTCAACGGCGGCCAACGAGGTGTGACGGGGTTTGCCAATGCGCAGGGCGAAGTGCGCGGCTGTCTGCCTTCGGACATCGCCATCCTGGTGCGCGATGGCCGCGAGGCGCAGTTGGTCCGTGCCGAGCTGGCTGCCCGTGGGGTACGCAGTGTCTATCTGTCGGACAAGGATTCGGTCTTTGCCGCCCAGGAAGCCCACGACCTGCTGGCCTGGCTCAAGGCCTGCGCCGAGCCCGACGCCGAGCGCCTGCTTAAGGCCGCCCTGGCCAGCCTGACGCTGGACCTGCCGTTGCTCGAACTGGAGCGGCTTAACCAGGACGAGCGGGTCTGGGAAGACTGGGTGATGCGTTTTCGTCTGTACCGCGACACCTGGCAGCGCCAGGGCGTACTGCCCATGCTGCGCCGCCTGCTGCATGACTTCCAGCTGCCACGCACGTTGATCGCTCGCACCGACGGTGAACGTGTGCTGACCAACCTGCTGCACCTGGCCGAACTGCTGCAACAGGCGGCCGGAGAGCTGGATGGCGAGCAGGCCCTGATCCGTCACCTGGCCGAGCACCTGGCCAATGCCGGGCAGGCCGGTGAAGAGCAGATCCTGCGCCTGGAGAGCGACGAGCAACTGGTCAAGGTCGTGACCATCCACAAATCCAAGGGCCTGGAGTACCCGCTGGTCTATCTGCCGTTCATCTGCACCAGCAAACCGGTGGATGGCCAGCGCCTGCCATTGGCCTGGCACGACGACGATGGCCAGGTGCTGCTGACGCTTACCCCCACCGACGAGCAGATTGCCCTGGCCGACGATGAGCGTCTGGCCGAAGATCTGCGCCTGCTCTACGTGGCTCTGACTCGTGCCCAACATGCCTGCTGGCTGGGTGTTGCCGACCTCAAGCGCGGCAGCCAGAAAACCTCGCAATTGCACCGCTCGGGTCTGGGTTACCTGCTGGGCGGCGGCGCCCCATTGGCGGCTTCCGTGCAGTTGGCCGACTGGCTGCAGGCACTGTGTGCCGAGGGGGCGCCCATTGTCTGTACACCGCTGCCCGACGCTGACGAACAGTGTTATCGCGCGCCGCAGGACGGCGCTGAACACCTGCCTGCGCGCAAGCCGCGCCGCGCCGCGGCAGAGCAGTGGTGGATCGCCTCCTACAGTGCCTTGCGCGTCGGCGACCAGAGTCTCGGTGCCGACAGCTCCCAGGCCCAGCAATTGCTCGACGATGAGAACGTCGACGCACAGCGGCTGCGTGAAGTCCCGGCGGAAAACGGCGATATCCACCGCTTCCCTCGCGGGCCGAACCCCGGCACCTTCCTTCACGGCCTGCTCGAGTGGGCCGGGCGTGAAGGGTTTGCCGACGTGGTCAGCCAGCCTGCGTTGATCGAACGCACTGTCGGCCAACGCTGCAACCGCCGCGACTGGACCGGATGGATCCCGACCCTGGTGCCCTGGCTGCAGCAGCTGCTGACCCAGGCCATGCCGCTGTCGTCGGATGGCCCGGTCCTGACCCTGGCGCAGCTTCAGCAGTACCAGATCGAGATGGAGTTCTGGTTCGCCAGCCATCAGGTCGACGTGCTGCGCCTCGATCAGCTCGTCGTCCGCCACACCCACGGTGGCGCCGCGCGACCGGCAGCGCTGGCGACCCAGCTCAATGGCATGTTCAAGGGCTTCATCGACCTGGCGTTCGAGCTGGACGGGCGCTACTACGTGGCCGACTACAAGTCCAACTGGCTCGGCCCCGATGGCAGCGCCTACAGTACCCTGGCCATGGAACAGGCGATCCTCGACCACCGCTACGACTTGCAGTACGTGCTCTACCTGCTGGCCCTGCATCGCCAGTTGCGCGCACGGCTGCCCGACTACGACTACGACCGCCATGTGGGCGGTGCCCTGTTCATCTTCCTGCGCGGTATCGGCGGCGCCGGCCATGGCCTGTATTTCGCCCGGCCGCCACGTGAGCTGATCGAGCAGCTCGATGCGTTGTTTCGCGGCGCCTGTGCGCCCGAGCAGCAGGACCTGTTTGCCGGAGCCGCACCATGAGCCGCACCCTTGATGACCTGTTGCCGACACCGTTGCAGGCCGAGCACCTGGCGGCCCTTGCGCCGTTGAAACACAGCCAGGACCTGCTGGCCCTGCTCGACCGTTGGGTCGAGCGCGGCTGGTTGCGTGCGCTGGACCGGGCATTCGTCAGCTTCCTCGAGGAGCGTGAGGCGGGCAGCGATCCCTTGCTGTTGCTGGCTGCGGCGCTGGCCAGTCACCAGTTGGGGCATGGGCATGTCTGCCTCGACCTCGAGCAGACCCTGGCCGAGCCCGATTTCGCCTTGTCGCTGCCGCCAGAGGGCGATGCGTTGGCGGGGCCTTTGCTGTTGCCGTCGCAGTTGCTCGCCACGCTCGAACCGAGCACCTGGCGCCAGCGCATCGCGGCCAGTCGGCTGGTGGCGTTGGGCGATGCCGAGGGCCAGGACGCGCGGCCTCTGGTACTCAGCGGTCAGCGTCTGTACCTGCGCCGTTACTGGAGCTATGAACGGCGCATCGACCGGTCGCTGCAGCAACGCATCGTGGCGGACGAGTCGATTCCCGCCGACCTGCCCGTGCGCCTGGAGCAGTTGTTCGAGGACGGCGCCCCGGCCGGTCAGGTGGACTGGCAGAAGCTCGCCTGTGCCCTGGCGACGCGTGCCGCGTTCAGCATCATCACCGGTGGCCCGGGCACCGGCAAGACCACCACGGTCGTACGCTTGCTGGCCTTGCTCCAGGGACCGGCGGTGGAGCAGGGCAGGCCCTTGCGCATCCGCCTGGCCGCACCCACCGGCAAGGCTGCTGCGCGCCTGACCGAATCCATCGGCCAACAGGTCGAGCGTTTGCGGGTCAGCGCCGAGGTACGGGCGCAGATTCCTACCGAAGTGAGCACGGTACACCGCCTGCTGGGCAGTCGCCCCGGTTCGCGGCATTTTCGGCATCACGCCGGTAACCCACTGCCGCTGGACGTGCTGGTGGTCGATGAAGCGTCGATGATCGATCTGGAAATGATGGCCAACCTACTTGATGCCTTGCCAGCGCAGGCTCGCCTGGTGCTGCTGGGCGACAAGGACCAGTTGGCCTCGGTGGAGGCCGGCGCGGTGCTCGGCGACCTGTGTCGGTATGCCGAAGAAGGGCGTTACACGCCCGCCACCCAGGCCTGGCTCGAGCAGGTCGGCGGCCAATCGCTGCAGGGCAGCGGTCTGCAGCCAGGTGATGCGCAGCAGCATGCGCTGGCCCAGCAGGTGGTGATGTTGCGTTACTCCCGGCGTTTCGGCGAAGGCAGTGGCATTGGCCAGTTGGCGCGCCTGGTCAACCTGCAGCAAGCCCGCCAGGCGCGGGATCTGCTGAGCATGCCGCCTGAGGATGTGTTCGGCCTGTCCCTGCGTGGCGAGCATGACCGCGCCTTCGATCGCCTGCTGCTGGACGGTCTGGGCCGCGGTGAGGACGGCCCGCAGGGGTATCGCCACTATCTGCGCAGTATCGGTCGCCATCGGCCGGCGCCAGGCACCCCCGCCGATGCCCCGACGTGGGAGCAATGGGCTGCCCTGGTGCTCAACAGCTTCGAAAGCTTCCAGCTGCTGTGCGCGGTGCGCAAAGGGCCCTGGGGGGTGGAAGGGCTGAACGAGCGTGTGGCGCGGGTGCTGCACAACGCTGGGCTGATCGATACCCGCCAGCCCTGGTACGAGGGCCGTCCGGTGCTGGTCACCCGCAATGACTACGGCCTCGGCCTGATGAACGGTGATATCGGCATCGCCCTGCGCCTGCCCGACGAGAATGGCGAGCCATTGCTGAGGGTCGCCTTCCCGCGCAACGACGGCTCGGGCGGGGTGCGCTTCGTGTTGCCCAGTCGCCTCAATGAAGTGGAAACGGTGTTCGCCATGACCGTACACAAGTCCCAGGGCTCGGAGTTCAGCCATACCGCGCTGGTGTTGCCTGATGCGCTAAATCCTGTGCTGACCAAGGAACTGGTGTACACCGGCATCACCCGTGCCAAGCACTGCTTCAGCCTTGTGGAACCACGGGCGGGAGTCTTTGAGGAGGCTGTCGAGCGCAAGGTGCGTCGGATTTCTGGCCTAATGCTCGACCAAGGGTGACATTCGTCAATACCTTGGCACTGCGGCCTTATGCTATCGTGCGGGTTATCTGAATCTAATTTGAGAGATTTCCCACATGACAGTGGTTGTCTCGCCCAGGGGGCGAGTGACGGGCTGTGTGCTTTCGCTAGTGATTGCCGCCCTGTCGCTGTTCGCCTCACCGGCCTGGGCGGACCCCCCTGCCACTGCAGCCCAGGTGCAGCAACGCGCCAAAGCGGTGACCCAGGTCGTGCTGGGTATCTTCAGCTATGCCCGCTGGCCTGCTGATCCTTCGCCGCTGCGCCTGTGCCTGGTCGGCCCCACCGAATATGCCGACGACCTGATCAAGGGCAATGTGCAGAATGCCGGCCAGCCCCTACAGGTGCGTCGCCTGCTCGTCGACGATTCGGGCGTTTCCGGCGCCTGCGACGCGGTGTACATCGGCAAGCTCGACGCCGGACAGCGTGACCGCCTGTTCCAGGCTCTGGTCGGGCATCCGGTCTTGAGTATCAGCGAGGCCGATGACCCGTGCACCGTCGGCAGCCTGTTCTGCCTGCACGTCGATGACGAACAGGTCAGCTTCGATGTGAACCTCGACTCGGTGGCTCGCAGTGGCGTGCGCATCCACCCCAGCGTGCTGCAATTGTCGCGGCGCAGGGCGGCGCAACCATGAAACTTACCGGCAGCCGCAGGACGCGGCCGACCTTGCGGTCAGTGCTGGGGCGAGGGCACCTGGGTGTCGCGCTGATCGCCGTCGGACTCGTGGGCGTGTCCCTGACCGTGCTCGGGGTAGCGGCATTGCGCGTCTATGCCAATCACAACCTGCACCTGATCGCCCGCTCGATCAGCTATACCGTGGAGGCGGCGGTGGTGTTCGACGACAGCGGGGCGGCCAGTGAAGCCCTGGCGGTGATTGCCGCCACCGAAGAGGTGGCAGATGCCAAGGTCTTCGACAGCCAGGGCGAGCTGCTGGCGCACTGGCAACGCGATGACACGGGCTTGCTGGCACCACTGCAGCGCCAGGTGGCCAAGGCCTTGCTGGGCGAGGCCATCCACCTGCCGATCGTCCGTCAGCAGCGCACGGTCGGACACATCGAGCTGCTGGGCCAGGGCGGCAGCCTGCTGCGTTTCCTGCTCAGCGGCCTGGCGGGCATCCTCTTTTGCAGCTTGCTCAGCGCCGCAGTCGCCATCCACCTGTCGCGCCGGCTGTTCGGCGATATCGTCCGTCCTCTGCGGGGCCTGGCCAGCGTCGCCCATGCGGCGCGGCGCGAGCGCAGCTTCGACCGGCGCGTGCCCGAGACGCGGATTGCCGAGCTCAATGAGCTGGGCAACGACTTCAACGCGCTGCTCGACGAGCTGGAGGTCTGGCAGAGCCACTTGCAGAGCGAGAACGAGACCCTCGCGCACCAGGCCAGCCATGACAGCCTCACCGGCCTGCCCAATCGCGCCTTCTTCGAAGGGCGCCTCAACCGTTGCCTGCGCAACGCCGCCCGGCAGCAGGACCATTTGGCGCTGCTATTCCTCGACAGTGACCACTTCAAGCAAATCAACGACAACCTCGGCCATGCCGTTGGCGACGAGGTGCTGATCAATATCGCCAGCCGCGTGCGTGCGCAGTTGCGCGAGCACGACCTGGTGGCGCGCCTTGGCGGTGACGAATTCGCGGTACTGCTGACCCCCCTTCATTCGCGCGAGGATGCCCAGCGCATCGCCGAGAAGATCGTCGCCAGCATGAGGCTGCCGATCCTGCTGGACGATGGCCAGCGCGTCAGCACCTCGCTGAGTGTCGGCATCGCCTATTACCCGGACGATGGCCAGGATTCGGCCAGTCTGCTCAATGCCGCCGATGCGGCGATGTACCAGGCCAAGCGCAATCGGCGCGGCCATTGGCAAGTGGCCCAGACGGAACGCTGAGCCAAGGATATGAACAACAGGAGCTGAACCGTGAAATACCCCGTTTCCCTACTGCGTTTTTCCATGCTGGCCATGTTGCTGGCGGTATTGGCCTTGACCGGTTGCCAGACCGTACCGCCCAGCGGGCTGACCCCTGAACAGATTGCCGTGCTCAAACGCGAAGGGTTTACCCCAAGCGACGAGGGCTGGGCGTTCGACCTGTCGGGCAAGGTGCTGTTCGGCAGTGACCTGGACGGGCTCAACGGCCAGAGCCAGGCGATTGTCGAGAGGATCGGCAAGGCGTTGCTGTCGGTGGGCATCAAGCGTGTGCGCGTCGACGGCCATGCCGATGCCTCGGGCAAGGCGGCCTATAACCAGCAGCTCTCCGAGCGTCGGGCCCAGAGTGTGGCCAAGGCGTTGATCAACGTCGGCATGCGGCCGCGCAACATCGAGACGCGTGGGTTGGGCAGCAGTCAGCCGGTGGCGGACAACCGCACCAGTGCCGGGCGTACCGAGAATCGGCGGGTGTCGATCGTGGTGGCGTCGAACTGAGGAATCGGGGAATGGCACCGGTGCCATCCGCCTCAATCCTGTGCAAACACCATCTCCCGTGTCTGCCCCATCAACAGCGGCGCATTCGCCTCGGTCACATCGCGGATGTAATCCCACAGTAGGGTGATCCGCTTCAGCTTGCGCAGGTCCTCCCGGCAGTACATCCAGAACTGCCGCGTCACCTCCACCTCCTGCGGTAGCACCGTCACCAGCCGGTCGTCCTGCGCCGCCAGGAAGCACGGTAGGATCGCCAGCCCGCGTCCCTGCAGGGCAGCGGTGTACTGCGCGATCACGCTGGTGCTGCGCAGGTGGGCGCTGGCGTTGGGGATGAGGTTGGCCAGGTACAGCAGCTCGGAACTGAATGCCAGGTCGTCCACGTAGCTGATAAACGGATGGCGCACCAGGTCGGCGACCTGGCGGATCGGTTCGTGGTGGTCGAGGTACTCACGGGTGGCATAAAGGCGCAGGCGGTAGTCGCACAGCTTGCAGCACACGTAGGGCCCATGCTCGGGGCGCTCCAGGGCGATGACGATGTCGGCTTCGCGCTTGGACAGGCTGATGAAGTGCGGCAGCGGCAGAATGTCCACCGAGATCGCCGGCCAGGTGTCGACGAAGCGGCTCAACTGTGGGGTGACGAAGAAGCTGCCGAAGCCCTCGGTGCACCCCATGCGTATGTGCCCCGACAGCGCAACGCCCGAGCCCGACACCTGCTCGCAGGCCATGTGCAGGGTGCTTTCGATCGACTCGGCATAGCCCAGCAGGCGCTGGCCTTCGGCGGTCAGCACGAAACCGTTGGTTCGCGATTTCTCGAACAGCAAGGTACCCATCGCCCCTTCCAGCGAGCTGATGCGCCGCGACACCGTGGTGTAGTCCACGGCCAGGCGTTTGGCTGCACTGCTGGCCTTGCGGGTGCGCGCTACCTCAAGAAAGAACTTGAGGTCGTCCCAGTTCAGCGCGCTGAGGGAGGTCAGGTCTTTTTGCATGTTGATCCGGTTTTTTTGTGCATTCTTGTTGGATGTTTGCACATCTATACTCGAACTCAGCCCCTGCACGCCACCCCGTTCGCTGCGGCGTAGGCGTCTTCGTTCCGACAATAATTCCAAGGAGAGCGCAGATGAACGCACCCCACACGCCCCACACCCAGGTCGAGCAGGTCAAGCTGCTGATCGACGGCCAATGGGTCGAGTCCAAGACCACCGAATGGCGCGACATCGTCAACCCGGCCACCCAGCAGGTACTGGCGCGCGTTCCCTTCGCCACCCCCGAGGAAGTCGCCGCGGCAGTCGCTGCTGGCGAACGAGCCTTCAAGACCTGGCGTGACACGCCGATCGGTGCGCGCATGCGCATCATGCTCAAGTTGCAGGCGTTGATCCGCGAACACAGCAAGCGCATCGCCGCGACCCTGAGCGCCGAGCAAGGCAAGACCCTGGCCGATGCCGAGGGCGATATCTTCCGTGGCCTGGAAGTGGTCGAGCATGCGGCGTCCATCGGCACCCTGCAGATGGGCGAGTTCGCCGAGAACGTCGCCGGTGGCGTCGATACCTATACCCTGCGCCAGCCCATCGGCGTGTGCGCCGGTATCACCCCATTCAACTTCCCGGCGATGATCCCGCTGTGGATGTTCCCGATGGCCATCGTCTGTGGCAACACCTTCGTCCTCAAGCCCTCCGAGCAGGACCCGCTGTCGACCATGATGCTGGTCGAGCTGGCGCTCGAAGCCGGCGTGCCGGCCGGTGTGCTCAACGTGGTGCACGGCGGCAAGCAGGTGGTCGATGCGATCTGCACCCACCCGGACATCAAGGCGATCTCCTTCGTGGGCTCCACCGAGGTGGGCACCCATGTCTACAACCTTGGCAGCCAGCACGGCAAGCGCGTGCAGTCGATGATGGGCGCCAAGAACCACGCCGTGGTACTGCCCGACGCCAACCGCACCCAGACCATCAACGCCCTGGTCGGCGCGGCCTTCGGTGCGGCAGGCCAGCGTTGCATGGCCACGTCGGTGGCGGTGCTGGTGGGCAAGGCGCGTGAATGGCTGCCGGATATCAAGGCGGCGGCAAGCAAGCTCAAGGTCAATGCCGGCAGCGAGCCGGGCACCGATGTCGGGCCGGTGGTTTCCAAGCGCGCCAAGGAGCGTGTGCTGGGGCTGATCGAAAGCGGCATCAAGGAAGGCGCCAAGCTCGAGCTGGACGGCCGCGACGTGAAGGTGCCGGGGTACGAGCAGGGCAATTTCGTCGGCCCGACCCTGTTCTCCGGGGTGAAGACCGACATGCAGATCTATACCCAGGAAATCTTCGGCCCGGTGCTGGTCACCCTCGAGGTCGATACCCTCGACGAGGCCATCGCCCTGGTCAATGCCAACCCGTTCGGCAATGGCACCGGCCTGTTCACCCAGAGCGGCGCGGCAGCGCGCAAGTTCCAGAGCGAGATCGACATCGGCCAGGTCGGCATCAACATCCCGATTCCGGTGCCGGTGCCGTTCTTCAGCTTCACCGGTTCGCGCGGCTCCAAGCTCGGCGACCTCGGCCCGTACGGCAAGCAGGTGGTGCAGTTCTACACTCAGACCAAGACCGTCACCGCCCGCTGGTTCGACGACGACAGCGTCAACGACGGTGTGAACACCACCATCAGCCTGCGCTAAGGAGACTGCCATGCGCATTGCATTCATCGGTCTGGGCAACATGGGCGCGCCCATGGCCCGCAACCTGATCAAGGCCGGGCATCAGCTCAACCTGTTCGACCTGAACAAGACCGTGCTGGCCGAGCTCGCCGAACTGGGTGGGCAGATCAGCACCTCGCCCAAGGATGCCGCCGCCAACAGCGAGCTGGTGATCACCATGCTGCCGGCCGCGGCCCATGTGCGCGGCGTGTACCTGAACGAGGACGGCGTGCTTGCCGGCATCCGCCCCGGCACGCCGGCGTTGGACTGCAGCACCATCGACCCGCAGACCGCCCGCGACGTGTCCAAGGCCGCGGCGGCCAAGGGCATCGACCTGGGTGATGCGCCGGTGTCCGGTGGCACCGGCGGCGCGGCGGCCGGCACCCTGACCTTCATGGTCGGCGCCAGCGCCGAACTGTTCGCCACGCTCAAGCCGGTGCTCGAACAGATGGGGCGCAACATCGTGCACTGCGGTGAGGTCGGCACTGGCCAGATCGCCAAGATCTGCAACAACCTGCTGCTGGGCATCTCGATGATCGGCGTGTCCGAGGCGATGGCCCTGGGCAACGCGCTGGGGATCGACACCCAGGTGCTGGCCGGCATCATCAACAGCTCGACGGGCCGTTGCTGGAGTTCAGATACCTACAACCCCTGGCCGGGCGTGATCGAGACCGCCCCGGCATCGCGCGGTTACACCGGTGGTTTCGGTGCGGAACTGATGCTCAAGGACCTGGGCCTGGCGACCGAGGCCGCGCGCCAGGCGCACCAGCCGGTGATCCTCGGCGCTGTGGCGCAGCAGCTGTACCAGGCCATGAGCTTGCGAGGCGAGGGCGGCAAGGATTTCTCGGCGATCGTCGAGGGGTATCGCAAGAAGGATTGATACGCGAGTGGGCTTGATCGCGGGCTGGATGGCCTTTCCCCTGTTACTGCGCACCAGGGGGGGGGCGCCGGTTCCGCGATTTTTTTTGCCCGCTGCACGCGGCTCAGTCGGGTAGCAGGCGATCGCGGCTGTTGGACAGGTGCAGGCAGATCGCCGCCCTGGCCGCTTCCGGGTCCTGGCGGCGGATGGCGTTGAGAATCGCCTCGTGTTCCAGGTTGGCCAGATAGGCATGCCCCGCCAGGTTGGCCCCGGCGCGCTCGGCCTGGGCCATGCGTTTGCGCGGGATCAGGCCGTCACCCAGTTGTGCCATCATCTCGCTGAAATACAGGTTGCCGGTGGCCTCGGCGATCAGCAGGTGGAAGCGCCGGTCGGCTTCGATGCAGCTGTCACCGGCGGCGGCCAGGTCCTGGTAGTCGTCCAGGGCCTGGCGCATCTGCGCCAGTTGCCGGTCGTTGCGGCGCAGGGCCGCCAGCGCGGCGGCCTGGCCCTCCAGGCCGATGCGCAGTTCCAGCAGGTCGCGCACGCTGGCTGCGTTCTCGGGGCCTACGCGCAGGCCGGAACGGGCCTGGCGTTCGATGACGAACGTACCGATCCCGTGACGTGCCTGCACCAGGCCCGCAGCCTGCAGCTTCGACAGCGCCTCGCGGACCACGGTGCGGCTGACGCCATACTCGCGCACCAAGGTGTTTTCCGAGGGCAGCTTGTCGCCCGGCTTGAACGTGCCCAGCAGCAATTGCTGGGTGAGGCTCGAGACCAGGTCGTGGGCGCGGCTGTGGGTGCGGGGCATGGCGTGGGCTCTAAGTAATACCTGTGGAAGCGGCGGCTCGCCGCTGCGACGTGTTCAGCGAAAGGACTCGGCTGAACGCCCTCACATTACTTGTATGACAAGTTATCCACAAAGATTTTTTTCATCCTGATATTCACCCTCCCATTGCCTTGGGTAATCGACCTTATAAAAGCATTTCGCCGATTTTTACCCAGTTAAACGCTTGTATTTTGCTTTTTTCGCTCAATTTTCAACTTGTCGTACAACTCCGTCGGGAATATGCTCATTTCCACCTGGATGTCAGACAACTGCCTCGTCTACCGCCAGCACCCTCAATAAAAACAATGACTGGGAGATATCCCGTGAACGACACCCCCCCTGCGTCTGCCTTGCCCGGCGACGATGCGCTGGCCAGCGCCGTGACCAAGGTCAAGCGCCATGTCCTGCCGCTGTTCGTCATCATGTTCGTGGTCAACTACCTGGACCGCGTCAATATCGGCTTCGTCCGCCCACACCTTGAAAGCGACCTGGGCATCAGCGCCGCCGCCTATGGTTTCGGTGCCGGTCTGTTCTTCATCGGCTATGCATTGTTCGAGGTGCCGTCGAACATGCTGCTGCAACGGGTCGGTGCGCGTCTGTGGCTGACCCGCATCATGTTCACCTGGGGCCTGGTCGCCACCGCCATGGCCTTCGTGCAGAACGAAACCCAGTTCTACGTGCTGCGTTTTCTGCTCGGGGTCGCCGAAGCCGGCTTCTTCCCCGGGGTGATCTACTACTTCACCCGCTGGCTGCCCGCCGCTGAACGTGGCAAGGCGATCGCCATCTTTCTCAGCGGCTCGGCCCTGGCCTCGCTGATCTCAGGTCCGTTGGCCGGTGCGCTGATGCAGATCCAGGGCATGGGCCTGCACGGCTGGCAATGGATGCTGTTCATCGAGGGCATGGCCTCGGTGATCCTGTGCTTCTTCGTGTTCTTCTGGCTCGACTCCCGCCCGCAGGATGCCAAGTGGCTGAGCCAGGCCGAGCAGCATGCGCTGGTCGAAGCCATCGACCGCGAGCAGCGCGAGCGAGAGGCGGGCGGGGTGATCAAGACCTCGGCCTGGCGCCTGCTCAAGGACCGCCAGATCCTGCTGTTCTGCCTGATCTACTTCTGCATCCAGTTGACCATCTACGCCGCGACCTTCTGGCTGCCGAGCATCATCAAGCGCATGGGCGAGCTGAGCGACCTGCAGGTCGGCTTCTTCAACTCGATCCCCTGGCTGATCTCGATCCTGGCGATGTACGCGTTCGCCGCCGGGGCCGCACGCTGGAGATTCCAGCAGGCCTGGGTCGCCGCCGCGCTGGTGGTGGCCGCCATCGGCATGTTCATGTCGACCACGGGCGGGCCGGTGTTCGCCTTCGTTTCGGTGTGCTTCGCCGCCATCGGCTTCAAGGCCGCCTCGTCGCTGTTCTGGCCGATTCCGCAGGGGTACCTGGATGCGCGCATCGCTGCGGCGGTGATCGCACTGATCAACTCGGTGGGCAACCTCGGCGGCTTCGTTGCGCCCACCACCTTCGGCCTGCTCGAGCAGCAGACCGGCTCGATCCAGGGCGGGCTGTATGGCCTGGCGGTGACCTCGGTGCTGGCCGCCATCGCCGTGTTCTTCGTCCGCACCCGTGTCAAGGGTGCCCCTGTCCCTGACCTCAAGGCCTCATCGGCCCTGGGCCAATCCCATTGAACGCCTGCCAGACAAGGACAATGACCATGCAGACGACGCCTCACTCCTCGACCCCGGTCGTCACCGACCTGCGCGTGATTCCGGTGGCCGGCCACGACAGCATGCTGCTCAACCTGAGCGGCGCTCACGGCCCGTTCTTCACCCGCAACATCGTGGTACTGCGCGACAGCGCCGGCAACACGGGCCTGGGCGAGGTGCCTGGCGGCGAGAACATCCGCCAGACCCTCGAAGACAGCCGCAGCCTGGTGGTCGGCCAGCCGATCGGCCATTACCAGCGCGTGCTCAATGCCATGCGCCAGACCTTCGCCAACCGCGATGCTGGCGGGCGCGGGCTGCAGACCTTCGACCTGCGTATCACCGTGCACGCGGTGACCGCCATCGAGTCGGCCCTGCTCGACCTGCTCGGCCAGCACCTGAACGTGCCGATGGCAGCGCTGCTGGGTGAAGGCCAGCAGCGCGAGTCGGTGAAGATGCTCGGCTACCTGTTCTACATCGGCGACCGTACCCGCACCGATCTGGCCTACCACAACGAAGCCGAGGCCGATGACGACTGGCTACGCTTGCGCCACGAGCAAGCCCTGACGCCCGAGGCGGTGGTGCGCCTGGCCGAGGCCGCCAAGGCCCGCTACGGCTTCAACGACTTCAAGCTCAAGGGGGGCGTGCTGCGTGGCGAGGAAGAGATGGAGGCTGTCACTGCGCTGGCCGAGCGTTTCCCCGAAGCGCGCATCACCCTCGACCCCAACGGTGCCTGGTCGTTGAAGCAGGCCATTGCCCTGTGCCGCGACAAGCACGATGTGCTGGCCTACGCCGAGGATCCGTGCGGCGCGGAGAATGGTTATTCCGGCCGCGAAGTGATGGCTGAGTTCCGCCGCGCCACCGGCCTGCCCACCGCCACCAACATGATCGCCACCGACTGGCGGCAGATGGGCCACGCTATCCAGTCGCAGTCGGTGGACATCCCGTTGGCCGACCCGCATTTCTGGACCTTGCAGGGCTCGGTGCGGGTGGCGCAGATGTGCCATGACTGGGGCCTGACCTGGGGTTCGCACTCCAACAACCACTTCGATATTTCCCTGGCCATGTTCACCCAGGCGGCGGCTGCCGCGCCGGGCGAGATCACCGCCATCGACACCCACTGGATCTGGCAGGACGGCCAGCGTCTGACCCGCGAGCCGCTGCGCATCGTCGACGGCCATGTACGGGTGCCGACGCGGCCGGGGTTGGGCGTCGAATTGGATGAAGACCAACTGATGAAGGCCCATGAGTGCTACCGCAACATGGGCCTGGGCGCCCGGGATGACAGCGTGGCGATGCAGTTCCTGGTGCCGGGGTGGACCTTCGACAACAAACGGCCTTGCCTGGTGCGTTGAGGCGATTGACCCGCCTGTGTGCAGGCTTGCCCGTGAGAAGGATCGCGCAGTGATTGGTGCCAGCAAACCGCTGCCAATCACCGCGCCCCAGCGCCCTTTACGCAGACGTTATCCCCCGCTCGAACAGCACCACCGCCGCCCGCACCTTGCGCCCACCGAACAGGCTCATGCGCTGGAACTCGCCGTGGCTCACCGGCAGGTGCTGGCAGTCCAGCGCCAACCGGTGCCGGCCGTGGTCGGTGTCCGGATCGTGCAGGTAGACGAAGTCGGCATTACAGCCAGTCACCAGCACCCAGTGCGGCGCCTTGCTGCCGGTCAGGCGGTAGTTGCTGATCAGCACCAGTGCCAGGCCGCCCTCGGCCAGCAGTGACGGCAGGTCGAGCGGGCCGTAGCCGAGTTGCACGTCGGTGCCCTGCAGTTGCGTGCAGAAATCCTCGTGTACCAGACGCATCACCTCTTTCTTGTTGGTCTGGCGCACGCCATCGAGAAACAGCGGGCCGTCGTTGCTCAGTTGCAGGTGCACGCGAAAACCACGGCGCCAGGCGGCCAGGGCCAGGCCGTGCGGGCTGCAACCGCCGTGTCCTGAGGTCATGAACACGGTGGTTGCCTCGCGCCACAGGCGCACCTCTTCCTGGCGTGTCGGTTGCAACTGCGGGCGCAGCGCGGCCATGGCCATCAACAGGCACGCCGGGCCACAGGTGAAGTCGGTGGTCTGCGGGTAATAGGGCACCGCGCGTGCCTCGCTGGTCGGGCGCTGGAGGATGCGCTTCTCGTAACGCAGGGCGCTGACGTGGTCCTCATAGTAGTCCTCGACCTGGGCGAAGCGTCGGTAGCCGTGGCGTTCGTACAGTGCGATGGCGCGCGGGTTGTCGACGCGCACCTCCAGGCGCAGGTAGGCGCGATCGTGCTCCAGTGCGCAGCGCTCGGCACGTTCCAGCAGTCGCGCACCAAGCCCTTCACCGCGCGCCGCTGGGGCGATGGCGATGGAGTACAGCCGCGCCAGCGAGGTGTTGCGATGGAACAGCAGCAGCGCGTAGCCCATCAATTGCCCATCGCGCTGTGCCACCAGCAAGCTGGCGTTGGCGTGGGCAATCATCCAGCGCAGGCTGCGGGCGTTGAGCCGGTCCGAGACGAAGCACTGGTTCTCGAGGGCCAGCAAGGCCGGCAGGTCTTCAAGTGTTGCCAGGCGAAATTCGATTTGCATGGGGCCGCCGTAAAAGTTGCGTAATGAAACGAGACATTCGAAAAACATCGTGCTTAATAGAAGCGTGTGTCCCAAACACAGGGCTTCAGGCAATGTCTTCGTTTCAAGAAACCTTATCGACCGGCTCCGAGGAAAGTGCGTTATCCGGCGTGCACGCTGCGAGTTATCCGCCGACGGGCACCCCCAAGTCAAGTCAATTGATGATTATCGTGGAGCGCCGTGAGGACTGGGCTTCGTACCTTCCAAGCGAAGATATGATGACCGCTCAGGAATACCTCGAACAATCGCCAGATCCTTCGCCAGGTCAACGTGTGCAAGTTATAAACTTGTGCCGAAACTATAAGTATCTGGGTCACGGTTATTATTGTTCTTTATTAGCCGAGGCCCGGGGTCATCATGTCATTCCGTCTGTAAAAAGTATCAGCGAACTGACGCGCAAGTCGTTATATGGGTTGGCGCTGGATGAGATGGCAGGCCGCCTGGAAAGTGCGTTGGTCAATCACCCTTATGGCGAAACCGAAGGTTTCACCTTGAGCCTGTATTTCGGTCGAACCGATCTGGAACCGCTGCAGGACATCGCTCGGCAGTTGTTCGAGGCGTTTCCCTGCCCGATCCTGCTGGTGGAGTTTCGCAAGACCACCTCCTGGCACATCGCCGGGGTCAAGGCCGGGGCGTTGCACAAGTTGCGGGAAAACCAGCAGGACCAGTTCGCCAACGCCCTGGACGGTTTCAGCCGCAGGATCTGGCGCCAGCCACGCTCACGGCGGATGGCGCGCTACGACCTCGCCATCCTGCATGACCCCGACGAGGCCCTGCCACCGTCCAATGCCAAGGCGCTGGAGCAGTTCGTCAAGGCCGGCCACCGCTTGGGTATCGATGTCGAGCTGATCGAGCGCAAGGACTACGCCCGCCTGGCTGAATACGACGCCTTGCTGATCCGTGAGACCACCAGCGTCGACAACCACACCTACCGTTTCGCCAAGAAGGCCGAAAGCGAAGGGCTGGTGGTGATGGACGATCCGGCGTCGATCCTGCGTTGCACCAACAAGGTCTACCTGACCGACCTGCTGCGCAGCAACCGCCTGGCCATGCCGGCCAGCGAGATTCTCTACCGCGACAACCCGCAGGACCTGGAGCGGGTCGGCGAGCGCCTCGGTTTCCCATTGGTGCTGAAGATTCCTGACGGTTGTTTTTCCCGGGGGGTGATCAAGGTCAAGGACCAGGCCGAGCTGCTCGAGGCGACCAGCGAGCTGTTCGAGCACTCGGTGCTGCTGCTGGCTCAGGAGTACCTCTACACCGAATACGACTGGCGTATCGGCGTGCTCAACCGCAAGCCGATCTTTGCCTGCCAGTACTTCATGTCCAAGGGCCACTGGCAGATCTTCAACCACCAGGCCAAGCGCGACGAGGTCAACGGCGAATGCCGCACCCTGGCCGTGCACGAAGCGCCACGGGCGGTGGTGGAGTTGGCGGTCAAGGCCGCCAACCTGATCGGTGACGGGCTGTACGGGGTGGACCTCAAGCAGGTGGGCGAGCGCGTGGTGGTCATCGAGGTCAACGACAACCCCAACCTGGATGCCGGCATCGAAGACGCCTACCTGCACGAAGATCTCTACACCTTGGTACTCGAAGAGTTCATCCGCCGCCTGGAGCAGAAGCGCCGCGGCCAGGCCTGGTAAGGAGGATTGAGCATGATCACCTGCTATACCCTGGCCCACGGCCAGTTGCGCGAAGGTGACGGGCTGGACAGCGAGGTGCTGCTGTTCGTCGACCCCGACAGCGCCGAGCGCGAACTGCTGCAGGCATGGTTCCACCTGGATGCCCACGCCCTGGCCTCGGCGCTGGACCCGGACGAGGTGTCGCGCATCGAGGCGCATCGCGACGGCCTGTTCCTGATCTGGAAGCGCCCACAGAACTACTCCGGTGGTGACAGCTTCGCCTTTCAGGTGTCCTCCTTCGGCCTGTTGCTGGATGAACGTCGCCTGGTACTGATCGCCCCGGACAGCTCGCCCCTGGACGGCCTGGGCAATCGCCATGCGCTCGAGCGCCCGCTGGATGTGCTGCTGGGCATCCTGCTCGACAACCTGCACCACTACCTTGGCCACCTGAAGGTGATCAAGCTGGTTGGGCGCGAGTTGCAGCAGCGCTTCGAGCAGTTGCTGGAAAACCGTCACCTGATGCAGATGTTCAACCTCAGCGAGAGCCTGATCCACTACATCAACGCCATCCACAGCAACGGCGCAGTGCTTGCCCGCCTGCGCAGCCACGGCGAGAAGCAGCATTTCGACGCCGCTGCGCTGGCGCTGATCGACGACCTGGTCATCGAGAACACCCAGTGCCACAAACAGGCCGAGATCTACTCGATGGTGTTCGCCGGGCTGATGGACGCGCGCGGCAACCTGGCCAACAACGCGATGAACGAAACCTTGCGCAAGCTCACCCTGATCAACGTGGTGTTCCTGCCGCTGAACCTGATCGCCAGCATCGGCGGGATGTCCGAGTTCAGCATGATGACGGCCGGGGTGCCGTGGTGGGCGTCCTATTCGTTGCTGGTGCTGGCGATGATGCTGCTGGGGGCGGGAATGGTACTGGGGCTCAAGCGCATGGCGCGGAGGATGGCATGAGCAATCTGCAGATAGGGCTGTGCGTGGTGTCGGTGATCGTGATCTTCGCGGTGGTGAACTACTACTGGGATCACCGTCGCGACCAGTAGCAACTGTCTTGCTCAAAATCTGAAGGTCCAGCCCAATTCCTGTGGGAGCGGGCTTGCCCGCGAAAAAACCTTCGCGGTGGATAGCATCGATTTGACCCGCCTTCGCAAGTCCCGGTGTCGTGATCGAACAGCTTCATGGCGCGCTGGAACAATTTGCCCTGCACCCGCGCTGTTTGAATGAAGCCGATCTCGACGCCGCCGCTCGCCCAACCCGTGAACAACGTCAATAAAATCACTTGAGCCGCGTGCAACTCATTGTCCAGAAAGGAGATAGTTTTCGCCTACGCCTGCCCGTCCTTCCTTGTGTCAGCAAAAAGAGAACAAGATCAATGAACACCGTGGGAACTGATGGCAACCTTGCACAAGGTTTCAAGCCACGTCATGTAACGATGTTGTCCATCGCCGGCATCATCGGTGCAGGACTTTTCGTCGGCTCCGGACACGCCATCGCGGCTGCCGGGCCCGCCACCATCCTCTCCTATTTCGTCGCCGGCACGCTGGTCGTGCTGGTCATGCGCATGCTCGGCGAAATGGCCGTCGCCCATCCCGACACCGGATCGTTTTCCACCTACGCCGACCAGGCCATCGGCCGTTGGGCCGGCTACACCATCGGCTGGTTGTACTGGTGGTTCTGGGTGCTGGTCATTCCCATCGAAGCGTTGGCCGCAGGCCATGTGCTCAACGCCTGGTTCCCGCAGGTCGATAGCTGGATCTTTGCCCTCGCATCGGTATTGCTGCTGGCCTGCACCAACCTGTTCAGCGTGGCCAAGTACGGCGAGTTCGAGTTCTGGTTCGCGATCCTCAAAGTCACGGCGATCCTGGGCTTCATCGGCCTGGGCTTTGCCGCGCTGATGGGCTGGTTGCCCAACCGTGAAGTCAGTGGCCTGAGCACACTGATGAGCGAGCACGGCGGCTTCGCGCCCAAGGGCTGGTCGGCGGTGATCGGCGCCTTCATCACCGTGATGTTCAGCTTCATCGGTACGGAAGCGGTGACCATCGCCGCCTCCGAATCCAACGACCCGGCGCGCAACATCGCCAAGGCCACCCGCTCGGTGATCTGGAGGATCAGCACCTTCTACATCCTGTCGATCTTCGTGATCATCTCCGTGGTGCCGTGGAACGATCCGCAGCTTGCGGTGGTGGGCTCGTACCAGCGGGCGCTGGAGATCATGAACATCCCCAACGCATCGTTCATGGTCGACCTGGTGGTGCTGATCGCCGTGACCAGTTGCATGAACTCGTCGATCTACATCGCCTCGCGCATGATGTTCTCGCTGGCCAAGCGCGGCGACGCCCCGGCCATGCTCAAGCGCACCTCGAAGGTTGGCGTGCCGCGTGCGGCGGTGTTCGGCAGCACACTGATCGGGGCGGCCATCGCCATCCTCAACTACTTCGCCCCCAAGGGCGTGTTCGAGTTCCTGCTCGCCAGTTCTGGCGCCATCGCCCTGTTGGTGTACCTGGTGATCGCCATCTCGCAACTGCGCATGCGCCGGCGCCTGGAGCGCGAGAGCACGGAACTGAAGTTCCGCATGTGGTTGTTCCCCTGGCTGACCTGGGGAGTGATCGTGTTCATCAGCTGCGCGCTGGCAGTGATGATGTATACGGAGGAGCACCGCGCAGAGGTCAGCGCCACGCTGAGCCTGGCGATCCTCATCTCGTTCCTCGGCATCGTCACCACGCGCGGGCATGACCGCAAGGTAGCGGTGCGCTCAATGGGCTAGGCAGGGCGCATGTAACGGTTGATGACGAGGGGCGCTTTTACCAGGCGCCCCTCTGTCGTTTACCACAGCGACCTCGGAGCGGTCCGACATCTTTAGGATGCACCCCTGGATAGGCTTCCTGGCTTCGAACCATGCCAGGAACCCTTCGATGAAAGACCCACAGCAACATGACCACGCAACCAACGCCACACCCGCCAGGGAGGAGCGCTTCGATGAGGTCGTGAACCTCATCCACTCGGCACGACAACGCTGCATGCAAGCCGTCAACACACAGCTCATCGAGCTGTATTGGCAGGTCGGTGCCTACATCAGTCGCAAGATCGAGAATGCCGAATGGGGCGATGCCGTGGTCAGCCAACTGGCCGCCCACCTGGCGCGCACGCAGCCGGGTTTGCGTGGTTTCACGCGACCGAACCTGTTCCGTATGCGCCAGTTCTTCGAGGCCTATCGTCACGACGAGGTTGTCTCACCGCTGGTGAGACAACTGCCGTGGACCCACAACATGATCATTCTCGGGCAGAGCCGACGCGTGGAGGAGCGAGAGTTCTATCTACGGATGGCCATCAAGGAGGGATGGTCCAAGCGCGAACTGGAGCGCCAGATGAAAGCCGCCCTGTTCGAGCGCAGCGTTGCCGACCCGCTCAAGGCATCAGCCTCTCTTGCCCAGGCCCACCCGCAAGCCCTCTCGGTGTTCCGTGATGCCTACATGCTGGACTTCCTCGATCTGCCCCAGGGGCATGCCGAAGCCGATCTGCACAAGGGCCTGCTGCAGCGTTTGAAGGACTTTCTCGTGGAGCTTGGCCGCGACTTCTGCTTCGTTGGCTCGGAGTATCCACTGCAGGTCGGTGGGCGTGACTTTGCCGTGGATCTGGTGCTGTTCCATCGCGGGCTGAACTGCCTGGTCGCGGTGGAGCTGAAGGTCGGGCGCTTCGAGCCCGAGTACATGGGCAAGCTGGACTTCTATCTCGAGGCGCTGGATCGCAACGAGCGCAAGGCGCATGAAAACCCCGCCATCGGCGTACTGCTGTGCGCCAGCAAGCATGACGAGGTGGTCGAGTACGCGCTCAACCGCAGCCTGTCACCGGCCCTCGTCGCCGAGTACCAGACCTGCCTGCCGGACAAGGCGCTGTTGCAGGCCAAGCTGCAAGAGTTCTACGCCCTCGACGCCCGCTGACCCTCCCCCGAAACCGGCTCGATCCCTATCTGAACGCCAGCCCAACCGTTGTAGGAACGGGCTTGCCCGCGAACACGGGCGTAGCCCGCGCCAGGCTGCGCGATGTCTTTTTCGCGGGCAGCCCGCTCCTGCAAGTGCGCCGGAGCTATCACCACTCGTCAAATAATCAATTGACGAATATCAAAATCACTATTAGCTTAACCATTAAATCGAACAATAAATATCGCACAGCGATACGTGAGGCTTGAATTGTACGATCCATTGGTTGATGCGAACCCAGGCCGGGCCCAGCCCCATGCGCCGTCCTACTGGGCCGATACCGCAGGCTCGCCGATCGCCGACGATGGCCCGGTGCGTGGCAACGAAGACGTCGAAGTGGCGATCATCGGTGCCGGCTACACCGGCCTCAGCTGCGCGCTGCACCTGGCCCGCGAGCACGGGGTGCGGGCGGTGGTGCTGGAGGCGAACCAGACTGCCTGGGGTTGCAGCGGACGCAATGGCAGCTTCGCGCGCATTTCCGGTGGCCGCGTACCGCTGGCTGCACTGATCGAGCGCTACGGCGCCGACACCGCGCGCCAGTACTTCAACGAGATGCGCCAGGCGCTGGACACCACCCGCGGCCTGATCCGCGACGGCAACATCGACTGCGACGCGCAGCCGGATGGCGTGTACAAGGTCGCCAGCAAGGCCATTCACGTCGAGTCGCTCAAGCGCGAAATGGGCCTGTACAACGACCTGCTCGACTACCCGGCCCGCTTCGTCGAAGCCGCCGACCTGCAGGCGGTACACGCGGGTGCCGAGTCGTTTGGTGCACTGCACATGCCCGACGGTTTCAGCATGCATCCGCTGAAACTGGCCTGGGGCGTACAGCGCATGGCCCGCGAGGCTGGCGCGCGGGTGCACACCGGCTCGCCGGTGACCGCCTGGACCAGCAGCGCGCAGGGCCATCGCCTGGTTACGCCAGGCGGAGTGATCACCGCGCGCAAGGTGGTGGTCGCCACCAACGGCTACACCTCGCGCCAACTGCACCCGGCACTGACCGGGCGGATCCTGCCGGTGCATTCGCAGATCATCGTCACCCGGCCGATGAGCGCCGCCGAAAAGCAGGCCAGCCTGCCGGGTGCCGACTGCATGTTCGACACCCGCAACCTGCTGTTCTATTACCGCCGCCTGCCGGACGATCGCATTCTCTTCGGCGGTCGCAGCGCGGTGAACGGCCGCGACGCGGAAAACCCACTGCACCGCGAGCGCCTGCTGGCGGCGCTGTGTCGCAAGTTCCCCGCGCTGCAGGGCATCGACGTGGATTACAACTGGGGCGGCTGGGTCGCGGTGACCAACAACTCGCTACCGCACTGCTACCCGATCCAGGGCGTGGCCAATGCCTACACCGGCGGCGGTTATGCCGGCAGTGGCGTGTCGTTCTCGCTGCAGACCGGCAAACGCCTGGCGCAGATGGCCTGCGGTGAAGCCCGGCCCACACCGGTGCCGTTCCTGCACCAGGCGCCCAAGCCGTTCCCGTTCCAATCCTTCCTGCGTGTCGGCCAGCGCATGGCCTACGCCTGGTATCGCTTCAAGGACGCCGAGCGCGCGTCCGTCTAACTGGAGAGCGTCATGATCTATAGCGAGTACCTTATCGACGGTGAGCTGGTGCGCGGGCAGGGCGACGAGTCGCCGATCCTGGCGCCAGCCGACGAGCGTGTGCTGCATGTGCTGGCCGATGCCTCGCCGGCCCAGCTGGATGCCGCCGTCGATGCCGCCGAGCTTGCCTTCACCGGTTGGGCGCGCACACCACCGCGCCAGCGTGGCTACCTGCTGCTCAAGCTGGCCGAGCGCATCGAAGCCGACGCCCAGGCGCTAGGCACCCTGGAAAGCCAGAACTGCGGCAAGCCGCTGCAAAAGGCGATTGGCCACGAAGTGCCGGCGGTCGCCGATGTGTTTCGCTTCTTCGCCGGGGCTGCGCGTTGCCTGCCGGGCAGCGCCGCCGGTGAATACGTCGCCGGAAGCACCAGCATGATCCGTCGCGACCCGCTCGGCGTGGTCGGGCTGATCGCGCCGTGGAACTACCCGCTGCTGATGGCCGCCTGGAAGCTGGCCCCGGCCCTGGCAGCCGGCAACACCGTAGTGTTCAAACCGTCCGAGCTGACGCCACTGAGCGCCCTGTACCTGGCGCGGCTGTGTGCCGAGATCTTCCCGCGCGGCGTGGTCAACATTCTCTCCGGCCGTGGTGCCACCCTCGGCGCGCAGCTCAGCGCCCATCCCAAGGTGCGCATGGTCTCGGTCACCGGTGACATCGCCACCGGGCAGGCTGTGGTCCGCGCCGCTGCAGGCAACCTCAAGCGCACCCACCTGGAGCTGGGCGGCAAGGCGCCGGTGCTGGTGTTCGCCGATGCCGACATCCCGGCTGCAGTGCGCATGATGCGTACCGGGGGTTACTACAACGCCGGGCAGGACTGCACCGCAGCCTGCCGCGTGTATGTCGCCGAGTCGGTGCGCGAGCAATTCCTGGAACAACTGGCTGCCGAGGTCTCGACCCTGCGTACCGGGCACCCTGAAGATCCGGCCAGCGACTTCGGCCCGCTGATCAGCCGTCGCCAGCAAGAGCGCGTGCAGGGCTTCGTCGAGCGTGCCGCGGCGCTGGCGCACAGCGAAGTGCTGGTCGGCGGAAAGGTTGTCGATGGCCCGGGCTTCTTCTTCCAGCCGACGGTCATCGCCGGTGTGCGCCAGGACGACGAGATCGTGCAGAAGGAAGTCTTCGGTCCGGTGGTGTCGGTCACGGCGTTCGACGATGAAGAGCAGGTGCTCACCTGGGCCAACGAAAGCGAATACGGCCTGTCGGCCTCGGTATGGACGCGCGATGTGAAGAAGGCCATGCGCACCGCCAGCCAACTGCAGTACGGTTGTGTCTGGGTCAACCAGCACATGACCCTGGCTACCGAGATGCCCCATGGCGGGCTGCGCCAGTCAGGCTACGGCAAGGACCTGAGCCTGTACGGTCTGGAGGATTACACCAGCGTGCGGCACATCATGATCGACATCGGCTGAGGCCGAGCAACTACACAAGAACACAAGAACACAAGAACACAACAACAAGCAGGGATGACTGCAGGACTGGATGTCCAGACGTTTCGCCAACTGTCTAACTACAACAAATGCAGGGGTTGAACATGAAACGATTCGAATGGCGTGCAGGCACCGTGGCGGTATTGCTGGGGCTGTGCACCTGGCAGGCCCACGCGGCCGAAAGCGTGACCTTCGCCGGCTGGGGTGGCGCCTTGCAGGACGCCGAACGCAAGGCCTACCTGGAGCCCGCGGCGAAGAACCTGGGCATCGCCGTCAAGGAAGACAACATGGACGGCCTGGCGGCGGTGCGCGCCCAGGTGATGTCCGGCAAGCCCAAGTGGGATGTGGTTGAGCTGGCCTCAAACGACTGCATGGTGGCCGAGAAGGAAGGCCTGACCGAGCCGCTGGACTTCTCGGTCATCAAGACCGAGGGCGTCGATCCCAGGTTCTACGGCAAGAACTGGATCGCCAGCCACGCCTATTCGACGGTCCTGGCCTGGAGCACCGAAGGCGGTGCCGCCAAGGCCCAGACCTGGAAAGACTTCTTCGATCCGTCCGTGAAGGGGCCGCGCGCCCTGTACCGCAACCCGTTCACCACGCTCGAAGTGGCCCTGCTGGCCGACGGCGTGGCGCCCAAGGATCTTTACCCGCTGGACGTCGAGCGCGCCTTCAAGGTGCTCGAGCGGATCAAGCCGCAGGTGGTCAACTGGTGGAGCAGCGGCACCGACTCGGCGCAGTTGCTGCGCAGCCATGAGGTGGATTTCCTGGCTATCTGGGCCTCGCGTGTCGAAGACCTGAAGAAGGCCGGCCAGCCGGTGGACTACACCTACGACAAGGCGCTGCTCGACTATGACTGCGTGGTAGTGCCCAAGGGCGCGCCGAACAAGGCCCAGGCCATGAAGCTGATCGCGCAGATCATGTCGCCGCAAAGCCAGGCCATGCTTGCCACGCTGATCCCCAATCCGCCGGTCAACAGCAAGGCCTTCGACACCGGCATCATCCCGGCGGAGCTGGCCAGCAAGCTGCCCACGGCACCTGCCAACGTCGACAAGGTGGCCTTCTTCGACCCGGCCTGGTGGCAAGGTCGCCAGGCCGAACTCCAGCAACGTTTCGACCTGTTCATCCAGAACTGATCGACCTTTCCGCGCCCGCTGCGAATGGGCGCGCACCTGGAGAAAAGCACATGCACAAACACATGATCAAAGGCGCTGCGTTCAGCCTGCTGGCCAGCGCGCTGTTCGCTGCCACGGCACATGCCGACGGTGGTATCACCTTCGCCGGCTGGGGTGGCGCCCTGCAGGACGCCGAGCGCAAGGCGTACCTGGAACCTGCCGCCAAGGCGCTGAACATTGCCATCCGCGAAGACAACATGAACGGCCTGGCCGCCGTGCGCGCCCAGGTGATGTCGGGCAAGCCGAAGTGGGACCTGGTCGAGCTGGGCATCACCGACTGCGTGCAGGCCGAGAAAGAAGGGCTGTCCGAGCCGCTGGACAAAAGCGTGATCGATACCCGTGACATCGACCCGGCCGTGGTCGGCAGCAACTGGATCGCCAGCCATGCCTACGCCTCGGTGGTGGCCTGGGCCAAAGACACCGGCAAGCCGGTGGCCCAGACCTGGCAGGCGTTCTTCGACCCCAACGTCAAAGGCGCACGGGCCATGTACACCAAGCCCTGGCAAACGCTGGAGGCCGCGCTGATCGGCGATGGCGTGGCCCCGGCGCAGCTGTATCCCCTGGACATCGACCGCGCGTTCAAGGCCCTGGAGCGGATCAAGCCGCAGGTCGTCAACTGGTGGAGCGCCGGTGCCGATTCGGCGCAATTGCTGCGCAGCCGCGAGGTGGACTTCCTGGCGATCTGGAACGGGCGCGTGGCCGAGGTGGCCAAGTCCGACGATGCGGTCGACTACAGTTTCGATGGCGCCATCCTCAGCTACGACTGCCTGATCGTGCCGCGCGGTGCGCAGAACAAGGACCTGGCCATGCGTGTGATCAACCAGATCATGCAGCCG
Source organism: Pseudomonas putida (assembly GCF_001636055.1). Lineage (NCBI taxonomy): Bacteria > Pseudomonadati > Pseudomonadota > Gammaproteobacteria > Pseudomonadales > Pseudomonadaceae > Pseudomonas > Pseudomonas putida. The sequence goes on along the minus strand of NZ_CP011789.1, from coordinate 5,456,962 downwards.
ACCAGCCAGGCGACGCTGGCGACCTTGATCCCCTACGCGCCGGTCAACAGCCGCGCCTACGAGGTCGGCCTGATCAGCGCCGAGCAGGCCAGTCGTCTGCCGACCTCGCCGCAGAACATTGCCAAGGTGGCGAAGATCGACCCGCATTGGTGGGTGCAGAACCAGCAGGCGGTGCAGCAGCGTTTCGAGTTGTTCATCGCCCACTAGGACGAGGCGGGCCGTGCTGGCCCGCGTCATAACCCGTGTTCCGTGCCGCTTGCGGCCCCGAGTCTGACCATGTCTGAAGATACGAAGCTCTCGACCTCCATCGACATCGAGCATGTCACCAAGACCTACGGCAGTTTTGCCGCGCTCGATGACGTCTCCCTGAACATCCGCAGTGGCGAGTTCCTGTCGCTGCTGGGCTCGTCCGGCTCGGGCAAGACCACCTTGCTGATGGCCCTGGCCGGCTTCGTGCGCCCGGACGCCGGCAGCATCCGCTTCGGCGGGCGGGAAATGGTGTTCGAGCCGCCGCACAAACGCGACCTGGGCATGATGTTCCAGAACTACGCACTGTTCCCGCACATGAACGTGTTCCAGAACGTCGCCTACCCACTGAAGTTGCGCGGCTACAGCCGTGACGAGATCCGCAAGCGGGTTGGCGAGGCGCTGGAAATGGTCGAGCTGGACAAGCTGGTCGGGCGGCGCATCGACGAGATGTCCGGTGGCCAGCGCCAGCGTATCGCCCTGGCCCGGGCGATCGTCTTCGAGCCGAAGATCCTGCTGATGGACGAGCCGCTGTCGGCGCTGGACAAACGCCTGCGCGAAACCATGCAGCTGGAGATCCGCCGCCTGCACGAGCGCCTGGGCATGACCGTGGTCTATGTCACCCATGACCAGCGCGAGGCACTGACCATGTCCGACCGCATCGCGGTGATGAGCCAAGGCCGGATCCAGCAGATCGACACCCCCGAGAGCCTCTATGAACGCCCGGCTAACCGCTTCATCGCCGAGTTCGTCGGCGAGTCGTCGTTCCTGCCGGTTGCCATGCGCGAGGGCAGGGCGTGGTTCCGCGACCAGCCGTTGCAGGCGGTGTTCAGCGAAGGCTGCCTGAACAACCCGAGCATCCTCCTGCGCCCCGAGAAACTGCGCTTCGTCGATGACGGCCAGCAGGGCCTGAACCTGTTCCGTGGGCAGGTCCACGACGTCATCTACCAGGGCGAAAGCCAGTTGCTGCAAGTGGACCTGGGCGAGGGCACGCAGGTGTCGATCCGCCGCCCCTCGCGCAGCTCCTCCGGTGACCGCCTGCCAACGCGGGGCGATCGCGTGGTGCTCGGCCTGCACCCGCAGGACAGCCTGATCGTGGGGGACTCGGCATGACTGCGCTCAACCTGCAAGGCGCGCTGCATGGCCAGGCCCTGCAACGCGCGGGCAAGCGCCACGGCTGGTTCCTGCTCTCGCCGATGCTGCCGGCACTGCTGCTGGTGCTGGTGACCTTCGTGCTGCCAATCGGCTGGCTGTTCGGCCTGTCGCTGTTCGATGCCGACGGCAACCTCAGCGCCGAGAACTACACGCGCCTGCTGCAACCGATCTACGTGCTGGCGTTCACCCAGACCTTCAAGATCGCCCTGATCGTCACCGTGGTCTGCGTGTTGCTCGGCTATCCCTACGCCTACTTCATGGTCCACGCACCGCGCCGCCTGGCGGGCCTGGCGATGGCGCTGCTGCTGATCTCGCTGTGGACCTCGCTGCTGGTGCGCACCTACGCCTGGCTGGTGCTGCTGCAGCGGCGCGGCCTGGTCAACGACGTGCTGACCTCGCTGGGCATCGTCGACGCGCCGCTGGCGCTGGTGCACAACCTCACCGGCACGGTGATCGGCATGACCCACATCATGCTGCCCTACATGGTGCTGCCGCTGTATGCGGCGATGAAGAGCATCAACCCGCTGTACCTGCAGGCCGCCTCGACCTTCGGCGCATCGCCGGTGCGGGCGTTTCGCGATGTGTTCCTGCCGCTGTCGCTGCCGGGCCTGGCCGCGGGCGCGACCTTGGTGTTCGTGCTCAGCCTGGGCTTCTACGTGACCCCGGCGCTGCTCGGTGGCGGCAAGGTGCAGATGCTGTCGATGCGCATCGAGAGCGATGTGTCGATGTACGCCAACTGGGGCGCTGCCTCGTCGCTGGGCGTGGTGCTGCTGGTGGCCACCCTGCTGATCCTGTTCATCGTCAAGAAGATCGCCGGCCTGGGCCGGCGCAGCGAGTGAAGCCATGAACCGACCCCTGAACCACTGGCTGGGCCTGGCCGCCCGCCGCGCCTGGCTGTACTTGCTGGTGCTGGCGATCATGGTGTTCCTGCTGACGCCAACCCTGATCGTGCTGCCGATGTCGCTGTCGGATGCGCGCTACCTGAGCTTTCCGCCCAAGTCGCTGAGCCTGCAGCCGTTCTTCAGCTATTTCGCCTCGATCGAGTGGCAGAGCGCAACGCGCATTTCGCTGATCACCGCGACCCTGACCATGATCCTGGCCACCACCCTGGGCACCGCGGCGGCCTACGCCCTGCACAACAGCCAGCAACGCTACCTGGGTGTGCTGCGCGGGTTGATGATGGCGCCGATGATCGTACCGTCGATCTTCATCGCCATCGGCCTGTTCTTCGTCTATGCGCGGCTCGACCTGAACAACAGCATTCCGGGGCTGGTGCTGGCGCATACGTTGTTGGCGCTGCCCTACGTGATCATCAACGTCGGCGCCGGGCTCAAGAGCTACGACATGACCCAGGAGCACGCCGCCTGCATTCTTGGCGCCAGCCGCCTGCGTGCATTCTTCGACGTGACCCTGCCGCAGATCCGCTTCTCGGTGGTGTCTGCGGCCATGCTGGCATTCGCCGTGTCGCTGGATGAGGCGGTGATCTCGCTGTTCATCAGCGGCGGCGACAGTGCGACCCTGACCAAGCGCATGTTCAGCTCGCTGCGTTCGGAGATCGATCCGCTGATCGCCGTGGTCGCCACCTTGATGACGCTGTTGTCGATCATCATGCTGGCGGTCAGCCTCACTGCGCAGCGTCGCGCCCAGCGCCGGAGCGAGTCATGAGGCTGCGCCTGCCAGGCGCCAGTGGCGCGCCGCTGAGCTTCAGCTGGAACGGCCGCCGCCTGCAGGCCCTGGCTGGCGACAGCGTCGCCCAGGCACTGCTGGCCAACGGCATTCGCGGCCTGGCCTGGACGCGCAAGACGCACCGGCCCATGGGCCTGTCGGGGCTCTACACCACGGGCGTGCTGGCGCGTGTCGATGGCGTACCCAACGTGCGCCTGGACCAGTGCCTGGTGCGCGAAGGCATGCAGGTCAGTCGGCAGAACAGCTGGCCGAGCCCACGCTTCGACCTGCTGCGCCTGGCGCGGCTGGTGCCGTCCGGCTGGATCAAGGGCGGTTTCGAACAGAGCAACCTGGTGCCCAGCGGTGGTCGACTGTTCCAGCACTGGGAGGCGTTGCTGGCGTTCCTGGCCGGGGTGGCCGAGCCCGCCGACCAGGGCTTCGCCGGCCCACCTCCGCCAGGCCAGCGGCTGCGAGCCGAGGTGTTGGTGATCGGTGCCGGGCCTGCTGGCTGCGCAGCGGCCAACCGGGCTGTGCAGGAGGGGCGCGAGGTGCTGCTGGTGTCCCGTGGCGAGTCGCCCGCGCGCTATGCCCGGCAAGCCGGTGCTGCGCTGCCGACGCTCGATCCGCGGGTGCGCTGCCTGTTCGGGGTGGAGGTGTTCGGTGCCTACCGTGAAGGTCGCCTGCTGCTCGGCGCACCGATCGATTCTGCACGCGGCGCCGTGGCTCTGGAGGCCGGCGAGGTGGTCCTGGCCACCGGGCGCAGGGTGGTGCCGACCTTGGTCGCCGGTGCCTGGCTGCCCGGGGTGATGGATGCGCGCACGGCCCTGGCGCTGGCCAGCGACCGCCGCATTGCGCCGGGCAAATCGGTGGTCGTGCTTGGCGACGGGCAACAGCAGGCCTTGGCCAACCGCCTGCGCCAGTTGGGGGTGCAGGTGGTGGCCGTGGCCGAGGTCAGTGAGCTGCAGCGGGTCGTGGGGCACAACCGGGTCAGGGCTGTACAACTCGAGCGCCTGCAGCCCTGCGATGCGCTGGTGCTGGCCGGCCCCGGGCTGTTCGACGACAGCCTGAGCTTCCAGGCCTCGGCCAGCGGGCGTCTGCAACTGGTCGGTTCGCGTTCTTCGCTACGCCGCGCAGGCAGCGCCGCCGAACCGGACCCGGCGCTGACCCCCGCGCAGGATGCTGCTGTGTTGCTGTGTCCCTGCTTCGACGTATCCGGACGCGAGGTCGATGAACTGCTGGAGCAAGGCATCGACGACCTGGAGGTGATCAAGCGCCTGACCTCCTGCGGCATGGGCCCGTGCCAGGGCCAACCGTGCTGGGACTCGCTGCGAGCCTACGTCGCCGGACGCCTCGGCGTGCCCGTGCTGCAACTGGCCCGACCGACCCTGCGCCCGCCGCGCCGGGCCCTGACCGTGGCCCAGGCCGCCGGTCTTTGCGACGTCGTGGAGCCTCTGCAATGAACCTGAATGCCCCGCTGCCCAAGCGCTGCAGCATCCTCATCGTCGGCGCCGGCATCCAAGGCCTGTCGCTGGCGTTCAACCTGGCCGAGCGCGGCGTGCGTGACATTCTCGTGCTGGATGCCGGCTACTGGCAGGGCGGTGCGTCGGGGCGCAACGGCACGCTGATCCGTGGTGCCTTCAGCTCGGTGGAGTGGACGCGCTTCTTTGCCTACTCCAACCAGCTCTGGCATGGCCTGTCGCGGCGCCTGGGCGAGAACGTCATGTACTCGATGCGCGGCTACAGCATGATCGGCGAGCGCACGGCCACCGCCGAACTGCTGCACCGTACCCGCGAAGTGCACCGCGAATGCGGCATCGATTCGCAGCTGCTCGACCCGGCACAGTTGCGCAGGGTGCTGCCGGCCCTGGCCCACGAACGGGTCAGCGCCGCCCTGCATCTGCCGGGCAGTGGCGTGGCACCGCACCATGCGGCGATGCATGCCTATCACAAGGCCTGCGAGCGCCTGGGCGTGACCCTGCGCTATCGCACGCCGGTCGCGGCCATCGACCGCAGCGCGGGCCGCGTCAGCGGCGTGCGGGTAGGGGAGCAACGCATCGATGCCGACGTCGTGGTGCTGGCCGGTGGCGCCAACAGCAATAGCCTGGCGCAGATGGCCGGCGTGCCGCTGGAGGGTTACCCGATGCGCCTCGAAGCCATGGCCCTGGAGCCGACTCGCCCGCTGATCGGCCCGGCCGTGGCCCTGCTCGACCGGCTCTGCTACATGCACCAGACCGCCCGTGGCGAGGTGGTGGGCGGCGCCGAGGTGGCCGAGCGCCCGCAGGACACCCTCAATGCCGACGTCCCGGTGATGGCGGCGACCGCCAAGGCCTACATGGAGATGTTCCCGCAACTGGGCCAGGCGCGTATCCTTCGCCAGTGGGCCGGGCTGGTCCACATTTCGCCCGATTTCGGGCCATTGCTGGGGGCGCATCCCGCCTTGCCGGGGCTGTTCGTCAGTGCCGGCTGGTGCTACGGCCATGCCGGGGCGCCGGCGGCCGGCGAGCTGCTGGCCAGGGCCATCGTCGAAGGGACGGTGGACGAACGCATGAAACCCTTCGCTGTCGAGCGCTTCGTACAAGGGCGTCCGGTGGTCGAGCCGGGCATCGTGCTGAGTCATTTCGAATGAACAACCGTGAATGGGAGCATCCTTTCGCGGCGGCCGAGCCGGCCGTCCGGGTTGCCTCCCTCAGAGCTGTCAAAAAAGGATCGAACGCCATGAGCGCCGCTGAAGAATCGCCCCTGTTCGTCACCGCCCTGTCCAAGGGGCTGGCGGTCGTCACTGCGTTTCGCAGTGGCCGGCCGAGCATGAACCTGGTCGAGCTGGCCGAAGCCACGGGCCTGAACAAGAGCACGGTGCAGCGCTCGGTGTACACCCTCGAAACCCTCGGCTACCTGGCCAAGGATGCCGTGACCAAGCGCTATCGCCTGACCCCGCGCTCGCTCGACCTGGGCTCGGGCTACCTGCAGACCAGCGAGCTGGTCGAGCGCGCCAACCCCTACCTGCACGAGCTCAACCGCGACACCGGCGAGAGCTGCAACCTGCTCGAGCCCTGCGGCATGGACATGCTCTATGTGGCGCGCTTCCCCAGCCACAAGCAGATCCCGATCCACGTGCCACTGGGCCGTCACCTGCCGATGTACTGCACCGCCGCCGGCCGTGCCTACCTGGCGGCGCTGCCGGAGCGCGAGAGCGAGGCCATCCTCGATGCCTCGCAGCTGATCGCGCACACCTCCAGCACTGTGACCGACCGCGAGCGCCTGCGCGAGATCATCGCCAATGCGCGCAAGGACGGCCATGCCTTCGCCAGCGAGCAGTACTACGTCGGTGACATCAGCGTGGCGGCGGCGGTGGTCAATGCCGATGGCTACCCGCTGGGCGCGGTCAACGTCGCCGTGCCGCTGGGGCGTTGGAGCCTGGAGGAGGCCAGGAAGGACCTGGCGCCGAAGGTGATCAACACCGCGCGTTCGATTGCCAGTGCCGTGCGCAGCCTGCGCCCTTTGACCTGAAAAAACCTGTGAAGCCCTGTGGGAGCGGTGAATCCGCTCCTGCACGGCACCGCTTTGCCCAAAAACCAGCCCAACCCCAGGAGCCAACCATGTCCATCCAACGTTTCCAGCCCAACAACAACCGCCTCAGCCACGCCCTCGTGCACAACGGCATCGTCTATGTCACCGGCCAAGTCCCGGCCGACCGTACCCAGGACGTGCGTGGCCAGACCGCCCAGGTGCTGGCGCGCATCGACGAGCTGCTCGCCGAGGCCGGCTCCGACAAGTCGCACATCCTCTTCGCCCAGGTGTGGCTCAAGCACGCGGTGCAGGACTTCGCCGAAATGAACGCCGCCTGGGACGCCTGGGTACCGAAGGATGCACTGCCAGCCCGCGCTACCGTCGAGGCCAACCTTGCCGCCGAGAATATCCTCGTTGAAATCGCCGTTCAGGCCGCAGTCAAGGAGTAAGGTCATGGCGACGATCAAGCATCTGATCCACGGCGAATCGGTCGCCAGCGGCGGGCGCACTGCCGAGGTGTTCAACCCCGCCACCGGCCAGGTCATCCATCAACTCGAACTGGCCAACCGTGCCACCGTGCAGGCGGCCATCGATTCGGCCAAGGCCGCGTTCCCGGCCTGGCGTAACACGCCACCGGCCAAGCGCGCCCAGGTGATGTTCCGCTTCAAGCAACTGCTGGAGCAGAACGAGGCGCGCATTTCGCAGATGATCAGCGAAGAGCACGGCAAGACCATCGAGGATGCCGCCGGCGAGTTGAAGCGCGGTATCGAGAACGTCGAGTTCGCCTGTGCTGCGCCCGAAATTCTCAAGGGCGAGTACAGCCGCAACGTCGGCCCGAACATCGACGCCTGGTCCGACTTCCAGCCGCTGGGCGTGGTGGCCGGGATTACTCCGTTCAACTTCCCTGCGATGGTGCCGCTGTGGATGTACCCACTGGCCATCGTCTGCGGCAACGCCTTCATCCTCAAACCCTCGGAGCGCGATCCGAGCTCGACCCTGTTCATCGCCCAACTGCTGCATGAGGCTGGCCTGCCCAAGGGCATTCTCAACGTGGTGCATGGCGACAAAGAGGCGGTGGACGCGCTGATCGAGGCTCCGGAAGTCAAGGCGCTGAGCTTTGTCGGTTCGACGCCGATCGCCGAATACATCTATGCCGAAGGCACCAAGCGCGGCAAACGTGTGCAGGCGTTGGGCGGGGCGAAGAACCATGCGGTGCTGATGCCCGATGCCGAGCTGGACAATGCGGTCAACGCGTTGATGGGCGCCGCCTACGGCTCGTGCGGCGAGCGCTGCATGGCGATCTCGGTGGCGGTGTGCGTGGGCGACCAGGTTGCCGATGCGCTGATCGCCAAGCTGGAGCCGCAGATCAAGGCGCTGAAGATCGGTGCCGGCACCCAGTGTGGTCTGGACATGGGCCCTCTGGTGACGGCGGCTGCACGCGACAAGGTGCTGGGCTATATCGACGATGGTGTCGCGGCAGGGGCCGAGCTGGTGGTCGATGGTCGCGGTTTCTCGGTGGCGGGCAACGAGAACGGCTACTTCGTTGGCGGTACCTTGTTCGACCGGGTGACGCCGCAGATGCGCATCTACCAGGAGGAGATCTTCGGGCCAGTGCTGTGCGTGGTGCGCGTGCAGAGCCTGGAGCAGGCCATGCAACTGATCAACGATCACGAATACGGCAACGGCACCTGCATCTTCACCCGCGATGGCGAGGCCGCACGGCTGTTCTGCGACGAGATCGAAGTAGGCATGGTGGGTGTGAACGTGCCGTTGCCGGTGCCGGTGAGCTACCACAGCTTTGGTGGCTGGAAGCGCTCGCTGTTTGGCGACCTGCATGCCTATGGGCCGGATGGCGTGCGCTTCTATACCCGTCGCAAGGCGATTACCCAGCGCTGGCCGCAGCGCAAGAGCCACGAGGCGTCGCAGTTCGCGTTCCCTAGCCTTTGAGGATGATCTGACTGGCGCTTTCGCGGGCAAGCCCGCTCCTGCAGGTTTATGAGCAGCCTCTCAAATGTTGGACACCCGTCCGCTTTTGGGGGGCAGCTCATGTGGGAGCGGGCTTGCCCGCGAAAGGGCCGGTCAGGCCACCACAACACTCAGCTACGGCACGCCAGTAATGCCAGCAAATGCTCGGCAAAAATCTCCGGCCTGCCCTCGAACAACCGCTGTAACGGCTTTCCACTCCCCAGATGCGCATACAGCGCGCCACGCTGCGTCGGCTCGCTCACCATGCGCACTGCCGCCTCGATGTACTGCTCCACCGTCGCGGCAATGGTCCACCCAGGCAACCCCGCCCGCCTGAACAACCCCTCGTCGATATGCTCGAACACCTCCGGCCCGGTCTTGCACACCCCCGGCAACCCCAAGGTGAAGGCGTCGATGATGCCGTTGGTGTTGCCGAACGGAAACGGACTGAGGAACAGGTCGCAACGGTCGAAGGTGTCCAGGTACTGCGCATAAGGCTGGTGCGGGTGCACTACGGCATCCGGGACATAGCGGCGGATCAGGCGCTGTAGCTGCGGATAGAGCAACCCCTGCGCCTGGCCGATGAGAAAGTGCAGGCGCACGCGGCGGCCATGGCGCTCGCTGCTGCGCTCGACGATCTGCTGGCAGGCCTGGAGAAACTTCGGATTGAGCTTCATGGTGGTGGCCGCCACGGCAATGGCCACCTCGGGGCTGTCGAGGCGTTCGCGGGCACCGAGCCTGACTTCGATTGCCGAGGGGCGGTACGGCTGGCCGTCGCTGGGCAACAGCAGCAGGCGCTCGCTGAAGCACGCAGGGTCGCCGACGAAGTCCTCCTCGACGCTGATGTAGTCCACATGCCGCGAGCCGGTGGTCGCCGGGTGCCCGAGCGCGGCCACCTGCAACGGCGCCAGGCGCAGGTTGGCGACGAACAGGGTGAGCGGGAACATGCCGACACTGGGCATGTACAGCACCTGCGGGCGCGCTTGTTCGGCGAGGCTGCGCACCTGGCGCACGCAGGCGAGCAGGTCGTCCGGGGCCTTGAGTTCGATGAAGCGGTCGAACACCTTGCGCCCCAATTCGTCGACATTGTTGGCATAGCCGACTGCCCACAGCTCGAAATGCTCACGGGCCGCTTCCAGGGTGCGCGAGTGGGTGCGGTAGATCGAATGAGCACCGGAAAACCATTCCAGCACCACCAGCATGCGCGGCTTGCCTTGGCGCGTGCTGGCTGGCGCAGGCAGCGAGGCGATGCCTTCGGCGTCCAGCTTGCGCTCGATCAGGCGGCAGATCGAACGCTTGATGCGGTGACGCTGCGGCAGGTCAGCGTAGCTGCAGTGCATGTACACGTCGTGGATGATCGCCAGCGGCAACTGATCGAGGCTGTCGAGGCTGTCCAGCCGTTCGGGCAGCCAGGCCAGCAGCACCTCGCGCTTGGAGTGCGCCGCAGGCGTGCCGAGAAAGCGCGGCGACAGCAGGGCCATGAACAGCGCCATCGCCAGTTGCGGGTTCTGCGTCCACAACAGTTCCACATCCAGCGGCAACTGCGACTCCGGCGAGTAGAGAATGCAGAACTTCACCTGTTGTTCCGGCGCCACTTCGAAGCGCTGGCTGTCCTGGCCGTGCAGGTTGAGGGTGCGCAGGATGTGGTCGGCGTTGATGAAGGCGCTGGCGGCGAACAGCGCCGACAGCCAGCGCTGGAAGTTGATCAGCTGGTCGAAGCCACCGGGGCTGATCTGGAACTGCGGATCGCTGAACAGTGCGCTGATCGCGCAGGTCAGGCGCGTCAGCACGTGGGCTTCGAGTTCGTCCTCGGGCACTGCCGGCGACACCGACAGCCTGAACTCCCCGGACAGCTTGCCGTAGTGGCGGTCGATGATCAGCAGCAGGCGCACCAGCTCGCGCGCCGCCTCCTCGTGCTGGCGCGTGTAGCAGAGCTGTTCGAAGTGTTCCAGCGCGAACGGGGTCTGGTTCATGGCGGGCCTCAGTCTTGCGCGAGCGTGTCGTCGCCGAGCAGGGCCAGGTCCAGGTGGATCTGGTCGAGCTGCGGCTGCAACGGCGTTTGCCGGTAGTCAGGGTAGAGCACCTGACTCCAGTTGGCGTTGGCCATCTGTTTTTGCTGGTAGCCCCGCACATCGGCGCTGCTGCGCTCGAGCAGCGTGGCGTTGACCAGCCCGCCCAGGCGCTGCAGCACCGCGCCGCCGTTGGCGGTGAGGGTGGTGCTGTCGCTGCCGTGGACGATATAGGCGCCGCTGTCGCTGTCGGTATCGATCAGCAGCACACCGTCGTCGACCTGCAGCAGGTTGCTGCCGCTGGCGAAGTTCAGCGCCGTGCCACTGTCGCTGCGGGCGGTGAGGGTCAGGTTGCCGTGGCCAGCGGCGATCAGGCTGTTGGCACCGCTGCCCGAGCCGTTGAAGGTGATGCCGGTGGCGCCGTTGCTGCCGGTGCCGCTCAGGCTGATATCGCCACCTGCCGACTGGATCATCACACCATTGGGCCCGGTGCGCAGGAACACGCCGTTGCCGTTGGCGCCGCCGTCGCTGCGCCCGTTCAGGCTGATGGCGCCATCCTGGGTGGCGATGGTGACCGAGCTGCTGGCGCTTGAGGGGTAGAAGTGGATGCCGTTGGCCTGCTGCGAATAGCCCTGGAGGCTGATCGAGCCGCTGCCGGTGGCGCGCAGGTCGGTCTGCCCGGTGAGCATGCTGATGCCATGGGCAGCGACCGCGCTGCCGTCGAGGCTGAGGGTGCCGTTTTCGACGCTCAGGCGGTTGATGCCACTGCTGTAGAAGTCGATGGCATCACCTGCGGCGGTAGCGCGGCCGACCAGGCTGACATTGGCGGAGCCGGTGGTCTGGATGATGTTGGTGACGCTGAGCAGGGCGATACCGTGGTCCAGTTCGTCGTTGTTGGGCGAGTGGAAGTGGCCGTCGAGCAGGATGTTGCCGCCTTTGGAACTGATGCGGTTGGTCGAGGCGGTGCCGCTGCCGCCCAGGGCGATGGCATCGGAGGTGCCGACCGAGTCGCCACGCAGGGTGATGTTGCCAGTCCCTGTGGTGATGGCTACGCCGCGCGAGCTGCCCGTGGAGTTGAGGAAGATGCCGTAGCCGCCCCAGCTGTTGCTGCTGGTGCCGCTGATCAGCACATCGCCGCTGTCGCTGCCCAGGTCGATGGCGGCGCCACGGCCGGATGGCGCGATGTCGACGCCGCGCCCCGAGGCGCTGGTGCCTTCCAGCACCAGGTTGCCGCTGGCGCTGTTGACGCGGATGTTCGAGTAGTCGCCGCTGGCATCCAGGTAGAGCGCACGGAACGAGCCGGAGCCGGTGTTGATCACCGCGTTGTCGGCTCTGAGCCGCACGTCGCCTGCGCTGCTGGCGATGTTGATGCGTGAGCCCGGTGTGTTGGCGTTGCCGTTGCCCGCCGCGATCAGCGCCAGGGCCGGGGTGCTGCCGCCAGTGGTATTGCCTTCGACGGTGATGTCGCCAGCGCTGGTCAGGTTGATCGAAGCGCTGGCGCCCGTGACGTTGAGCGCGGTGCCATAGCTGCCGCCGCTGTCGCCACCGAGCACGATGCGCCCGCCGTTGTCGCCGCGCAGGTTGACCGCGCCGGTGCCGGAGGCGGCTACATACAGGCCGCGGTTGCTGGCGCTACTGCCCTTGACCGTAAGCGTACCGCTGCCCACCGAAAGATTCTGCGTGGAGCCTGCTGCGGTGGAGCAGACCAGCACGCCGAAACCTGAAACGGCATTGCCGCTGAGGGTGACATTGCCCGCGCCGCGGGCGGCGATGTTGTTGCTGGTGCTGAACACCCGCGCGCCGTTGCCGCCGCCGAGGTTGTCGGCGCTGATGGCGATGGAGCCTGCGCCGTCGGTGAGCAGGTTGCTGCCGCCGGTGAGGATGAAGGCATCGCCTGTGCCGCTGGTGCTGGCCTGGCGGGCAATGATGTTTATGTTGCCGCCACCGGCATCCAGGGTACTGCCCGAGATGCTCACCGCCGTGGCGCTGGCGCCTGATGCCAGGGTACTCGAGGTCGCGCCACGGAGGCTGATGTCGCCACCGTTGGTGGTGATCCGCGTGCCGTTGCTGATGGCCACGCCCGTGCCGTTGCTGACGTTGGTGCTGGCGTAGCCGTTGACCGGGTCGGCCGCGCTGCCGAGGGTGAGCTTGCCGCCGTTGGTGTTGATGGTGGCGTTGTTCAGAGCGATGGAGCCGTTGCCGCTGTTGTTGAAGTTCGACAGCATCGAGACGTTCAGCGACTTGCCGTCGGCGTTGCTGATGCTGGTGCCGTTCATGTTGACGTTGCGGTGGGCGATCAGCGTCAGACTGGCATTGCCTCGGGCCTTGACGTTGTCCAGGACGTTGATGTCGCCGGAGGTGCCCGCCCCGGAAGAGGTCTGCACGATGATATTGGCGCCTTCGCTGAGCGAAGCGTTGAGCGTCGCCGAGCTGAGGTTGGAGCTGCGCCCGGCGTTGGGGGTGAATGGGCTGCTGCTGGAGGTGCCATTGCTGGCACCGCTGGTGATGTTGATGTTGAACGGATCGAGCAGCCAGGTGCCGCCCTGGCCGGACGCTGCCGCCAGGTTGACCAGGCCGGTGACGTCCAGCGCGTTGCCGGAGGTCTCGACCAGCCCGCCCTTGCCGGCACCGGCGCCCGTGGCGCTGATCACTCCTTCGAAGCGGGTGCTGTCACGCGACCAGAGGATGACCTTGCCACCGTCGCCGTCGCCCAGTGCGTTGGCCTCGATGCGCGCATTCTCGCCCATGTAGGTCGCCGTGGCCTGGTGCAGCGGGCCGCTGCCCTGGTAGTCGCCGCCCAGCAGTACGGTGCCGCCGCCGGTGCTGCCGGAGGTGTCGATGCGGCCTTGCTCGAACAGGCCGACGTATTCGCCGGTCAGGGTCACGTTGCCGCCATGCTCGCCTGCGCCACGGCCGGAGGCGTCGATCACCCCGCTGTTGGCGACCATGCCATTGTCGCCGCCGTCCAGGACGATCCGGCCGTTGCGCTGTTGCAGGCTGCGCGCCTCGATCACGCCTTCGTTGTTGACCACGCTGCCGACCATTGCATCGCTGGTGCGCGCGCTCATCAGCACGGTGCCGCCGTCGGCCTGCAGCAGGCCGCGGTTGGCGACGCTGGCACCGACTGCCGCTTCATCGACCTGCAGGTTGATCAGGCCGTCGCCGTTGTAGTCGAGGGTAATCTTCTCGCCGCCGCCGAGCACCACCGAGCCCATCCGCGCGATCACCGCGCCTTCGTTGCGCACCTCGCCGCCGAGCAGGGCAACGCTGCCACCGTCGGCGGCGCGCAGGGTGCCCTGGTTGATCACCGCGCCGCGCTGGCCGTCACCCTGGAAGCGCAGGCGACCGGCCTTGAAGTCGTCGTCGTTGATATCCAGGGTACTGGCGACCAGGCCGCCGACGTTGACGGACGCACCGTTGCCGAACAGCACGCCGCTGGGGTTGATCAGGTACACCTGGCCGTTGGCGTTGAGCTGGCCGAGGATCTGCGAGGCGTCGCTGGCGGTCACCCGGTTCAGCGCGACCGCCGAGGCGTTGGGCTGGTGGAAGTTGACCTGGGCGTCCTTGCCGATGTTGAAGCGCTCCCAGGTGGCGATCAACTGCTGGCTGTTCTGGGTCACGTCCAGCACATTGCCGGCCTGGCTGATGCCGCCGCTGCCGGAGGTGATCTGGCCGTTCGTTGGCAGGGCGCCTGCGTCCAGCGCCATGGCGTGCTGCGGCATCAGGCCGTGCACGGCGCAAAGTACCGCGAGGGCCAGGGGTTTGAGTGTCGGTCGTTGGCGACGACGGGAAAGGGTGGCGTGCATGGTCGTCTCCTCAGAACGAATAGTTGAAGCCGGTGCCGATGGCGTTGATCGTGGTGCCCACGCCCGGCGAGTAGCCGCTGGCGGCAAAGGCGCCGACCACGGCGAAGTTGTAGTTGGCCAGCGACTCGTTCTGCAGCAGCACGTAGTGGGCGAAGATCTCGCTGTTGCGGCTCAGGCGATAACCCACGCCCAGGGCGTACTGGCGTGCACCCATGCCACTGGTGTCGCACTGATAACCGGCCGCCGAGATCATCTTGCAATCGCCGGCCAGGGCGCGGGCGTAGCTGGCACGCAGGCGCCAGGCGCCGAGGCGGTGGCTGACGCCGAGCATGTAGGCGCGGCGCTTGTAGTCGGACAGGTCGCTGACGTTGAGGCTGTTGTTCACCACGCCATCCTCGGCGTAGTGCAGTTCGTCTGCCACCAGCGACAGCTGGGTGTTGCCGATCTGGTAGCCCAGGCCCAGGCGGTAGCTGTAGTCGTTGGACGATGTGCCGTCGGTGACGTGGGTGTTGCTGCCGACCCCACGCGAGTTGCGGCCAAGGCTGGCGATGCCGAAGTAGTCGACATGGCGCTCGGCCGCAGCCACCGCGGTGAAGCCACCGTTCTGGTACGTCAGGCTGCCGCCATAGAGGTAGCCGTTGTCGACGTCTTCGGCGGCTCGGGTGCCGTTGTTGGAGTAGGCCAGCTTGAGCGTCAGGCCGTTCCACTCCGGCGACCACCAGGCGACCATGCCGGACTGGCGCCGGTTGAACGCGGCATCGGAGCTTTCGCTGCTGTCGGCCCTGCTGGCCGGGCCGTTGACGTTGCTGGCCATGCTGACGTTGAAGCCCGGCGAGCCGATGATGTTGTAGTAGGCGCCAGCGGTCTTGCCGTTGAACGGATCGAGGCTGGTGGTGCTCTCCTTGAGCGGCATGTCCCAGACCCCGTAGAGCAGGGTGCCGTAGCGGTCGTCGTCGAAGGCCACGGCGGAGTTGCGCAGGCGGGTGTTGGGCGAAATCGACTTGGGCGCGGTTTCGTCGCCCGACAGCGTGTAGTTGACCGAGATGCCGTATTCGAGCTGCCACAGGAAGCGCGAGGTGTCGTTGATCGGGATACCGGCACGGGCACCGACATAAGAAACGTTGTCGCGGGCACGCAGGTAGCTGTTCATGTTGCGCCCGTTGGGCGTGGCCAGTTTGCTCTGGTCGGCGGGGGCCGCGCGGGTCGAGTCGCGCCGATCGACGTACTCGGGCACCAGGCCCAGCGAGCCGTAGAGGGTCAGCTCGGTGCTCTTGTCACGAAAGTCCTCGCGGGTGCCGAGGTCTTTGGCCAGGCCCGCGAAGGCCTGCGGCGAGCCGCTGACCGAGAGCCAGAAACGCTTGGCGTCGCGCTCGTCGCTGGTCGGACCGTCGCCGTTGGAGAAGGCCAGGCTGGCGTTCATCACCAGGTCGCGGTGATAGATGTTCAGGCCCACCCCGTAGCCGTGGCGGCTGAGGCTGTTCTCGCTGTCGTCCCAGGGCTTCTTGTTGACCTTCACCCGCCCCGCATCGGCGAACAGCGCACCTTCGGCGATGGCGCCATGGATGTTGCCCAGGTACTTGCGCAGCTCGACCCGGCCGAGCAGGCCTTCGTCACCGGCCGCTTCGCCGACCCCGTAGGCGCGCACGCCGTTGGGGCCGCCGAGGGTGAATTTCTCCGAGCTGTCGAGGTTCTTGTCGGCCCACTGACCGCTGATGGCGGCATACAGCGAGTAACCGCCGCCGAGCGCCTGCAGGCGGCTGAACGACAGGGTGCCCTTGTGGTAGGTGCCGGCGGCCTCGGCAGTCAGCGCGTCGAGGGCTGCGTCGAGCGGGGTGTTCTTGTCCAGGTGGCCGATGCCATAGCCCAGGCTCCAGCGGTTGCTGCCGGCCCAGCCGTCACGCCAGTCGCCGTACAGGGTCAGGCCTCGGAACACGGCGCTCTTGCGCACCTCGAAGGCGCCAGCGGCGTCGTCGAAGTAACGGTGTTCCTGCGCCAGGTTCAGGCCGATGTTGGCGTCGCGGCTGCGCAGCAGCGAGGCATCGACGAACAGTGCCGAAACCTCGGCGCTGCCGCTGGCGTTGGCGGTCTTCAGGCCCTTGCCGATGCTGTAGTCCATCTCGGCGTAGCTGGCGCCGACGCTGATGCCGCTGGCACCCAGCGGCAAGCGCATGCCCACGCCCTTGATATCCAGGCCCTCGAAGCTGGCCTGGTTGTTGAAGTACAGGCTCTCGCCGAAGCCGAAGGCGTCGTTGAGGCTGACGTTGGTGCTCATCCGGTTGCTGCCGGTGTAGTAGTTGCCGTAGTTGTCGAAACTGACCCGGCCGGTCCAGGCAGTCATCTCGCTCAACTTCAGTACGATGTCGACGGCGCCCGGCTGGCGCGAGGGTTGCAGAACCGCGCGCACGGAAACCCCGGCGATATCGGAGAGGCGCAGCAGTACGCGCTCCATGTCCTGCTCGCGAATCACGCTGCCGCTGGGCAGTGCGTCGACGAAACGCTGCTGCATGCCGGCATTCAGGCGCACACCCGGGCCCGGCTCGGTGCGCACCGTGCCGACCTTGCCCTCACGCACCTCAAGGGTGACCACGCCGCCTTCGATTTCCTGCGGCGGCAGGTAGGCGCGGGCCACCAGGTAACCGCGGCTGCGGTACAGCGCGGTGACTCGGTCGGCGGCGGCGCGCAAGCCGTTGAGGTCGAGTTCGCGGCCGAGGTCGTTCTGCAATTCCTGTTGCAGGCGCGATTCGCTGATCTCGCGGTTGCCGGTGAGCTTGAAGGCCGTGACCTTGAAGCTGAACGACGGGCCCGCCTGGGTAGTGCCCTGGGCCTGGCGCTGGTCGTCCTCGGCCTCGATGCGCACGTTGCCTTGGGGCTGCTGGCTGCGCTGCGCCGGGCGCAAGCTGTCGCGGTTGGTGTCGAACAGTGAGCCGGCGCTGGGCAGGGTTTCACCCTGGGCCTGGCCGGCGAGCACGGCGGCGGTGAGGAAGGTCAGGGCGCGCGGGTGCAACGCCCGGCGCACGGAGGCGGCGAGATAAGTCCGGGTCATGGCAGATTCTTTTTGTTGTTTTTGTAGGAAGTGCGAACGGCGTCAGCGGGTCGGGAACAGGGTCCTGGCAACGCTTTTCGCGGCGAACAGGCGGGCGGCGTTATGGCCGACCTTACTGACCTGGAATTGCAGGTGGTCGATGGGGATGTGCCATTTCTGCGCGAGGAAGGCTTCGTAGCGCAGGTAGTTGAGCTGACGCTCGACACGGGTAGCGCCCTGCATGGCAGCGCCACAGGCGCGGTCCATGACCCGGTCGTCCGGTTTGTTGTCGAGCTCGCCGACCATGTAGGTCAGGTTGCGTGCGGCATAGCGCTGGAACACCTGGGTGGCGTTCAGGCCCTGGCGGGTGAAGTACGCCGGTGCCCGCTCCAGGCCATAGCGGTATTGGTTGTAGCTTGGGCACATGACCGTGAGCACCGGCTTGAAGGCGCCGTCCTGCACGCGGTTGTCGTCCAGGTAGAGGTAGGACGAGGGGCTCGACACCACGTAGCGCACCTGGATGCCGCTGGCGCGCAGGCGTTGGTCGCCGTCGCCGAGCAGGGTGTAGCGCTGCATCAACTGACCACCGGCGGAGTGACCGATGAGCACGATTTCCTTCAGTGCCGGGAAATGCTGGCGGTTGCCGAGGTAGGTGAGCAGGTCGTCGAGCACGGTGAAACCGGCGATACCGGCGCGCCCGCTCTGCGACTCGGTGCCGTGCATCCACTTGTCCTTGGGCCACAGCGGCATGTCGTCGCCGGCACGGCGGTCGCTGGGGGTGAGGAAGTTGGGCGCCAGCAGCAAGGTGTCGCTGGCGCTGAAACCCGCGTTTTCCAGCAGCTTTTCGCCGCTGTCGTAATAGTCGTCGGCGTTGCGGCGCACACCATGCAGCAGCACCACGGCGCGCTGCACGGGCAGGCTGGCACGCTGCAGGTCGTTGTTGGCGAAGGCAAGGAAGTTGTAGGGGGCAGTGTCGCCCAGGCGCAGGGTCTGGGGGGCGGCGACGGCCTGGACGGCCAGCAGGCTGGCGGCCAGGAGCAGCAGGGAGCGGGCGAATGTGCGCAGAGCGTGATGCGGCATGTAACCACCTCGTAAGAGTGCGGTGCCGGTCGTATCCCGTGGCAGTGTGTGGGGATCGGCCGGTTTGATTGGAGTTATGGCGCCGATCCTAGCAGCGGTTTTTGCCGAGATAAAATATCTTGAATCGAGTGTCTTGATATCTTGAAAGTATCAAGTTGCCATCGCCGCTCTCCATACTAGAGAGATATTGGTTGGATATTTTTAATATATTTTTAATCTTCCAAACCCGCCGCTAGCATCCCGCCATGTTCGCCCCTCCTGAGCGACACACTCGCGGAACCGAAACCATGACAACAAGAAAGACCCCGCTCTACCTGGCCATTACCTACGCCCTGTTCGCCGCTGCCACGGCCCAGGCCGCCAACACTGCCGACCTGCCGTGCAAGACCACCGCCGAATGCGCCGAGCAGGCGCGCAAGATCGGCGCCACCGTCGACAAGTCCGCGCTCAAGGGGGGCCAGCAGGAAAGCCAGTTCGACTGGCTCAACCGCATCAACAAGGCCTCCATCGTCATGCTTACCGAGCAGGGCATCGTGCCGGCCGACCAGGGCAAGGTGATCGCCGGCGGCGTGCGCTATGCCATCGACCAGGCCAAGCAGCCCGACGGCAAGCGCCCCAGCGATGTGTTGCAGCTTGAGCAGGTGATGATCGACAAGATTGGTCCGCAGGCTTCGTTGATCCACTCCGGGCGCAGCCGCCAGGACATGTACGCCACCTATCGCCTGGCCTCGCTGCGCGCCGAAGTGCTGGACTACAGCGACGCCCTGAACGCCACCCGCCAGCGTCTGCTCAAGCTGGCCTCGGTCAACGTCGACACTCTGGTGCCGGCCTACACCAACGGCGTGCAGGCCATGCCGATCAGCTACGCCCACTACCTGCTGGCCTACGAGGCGTCGTTCCAGCGCGATGCCCAGCGCATCCATGACCTCTATGCGCGCCTGAACCTGAGCCCGATGGGCACCGCGGTGCTGGCCAACTCCGGTTACCCGCTCAACCGCGAGCGCCTGGCAACGCTCTTGGGCTTCGATGGCCTGCGTGAGAACTCGCTGGATGCCAGCCAGGTGTCGACCTACGACATTCCGCTGGAGGCTGCGAGCATTGCCTCGTCGTCGGCCATTCGCGTGGGCGCGATCATTGGCGATATCCACACCCAGTACCACCAGACCCGCCCGTGGCTGCTGCTCGACGAGGGTTCGACCTACACCAGCAGCGCCATGCCGCAGAAGCGCAACCCGGGCTTGCTGATGCGCACCCGCGAGTCGGCCTCCGATGTGGTCGGGCTGGCCAACGCCACCACCGTGCGAGCGCATAACGTCACTACCGGTATGACCGACTACAAGGCCGCGTTCGACGATCTGGGGCTGTTCAAGTCGGCCAACGAAATGTTCGAGCGCATGGACCTGGTGCTCGATGCCCTGCAGATCAACGCTGCTCGGGCCGAAGAGGAACTGGACGCAGACTGGACCACGTCGATGGAGCTGGCCGACACCCTGGAGCGCCAGCACCACGTGCCGTTCCGCATCGGCCACAGCTTTGCCTCGCTGATCGTCGAGAAGGCCCGTGCCGAGGGCACGCTGCCCAAGGACTTCGCCTACGCCGATGCCCAGGCGCTCTATACCCAGGCCGCGAAGAAGTACAAATGGCAGGACGACCAGCTGCCGCTGAGCGAGACCGCCTTCCGCGCCAGCCTGTCGCCACGGGCGATGGTCGAGAGTCGCCAGGGCACTGGTGGGCCACAGCCGAACGAAGTGCGGCGCATGCTGATGGAAGCGGGCAAGCGCCTGGCGGCGGACCAGGACTGGATGAAGCTGCACCGGCAGAAGCTGGTGGATGCCGATGCGGCGCTGGACAAGGCCTTCGACAAGCTCGCCGGGCAATAACGGCATCGCAATCTCAAAAATCTAAGGCGTGCCCAATCCCTGTGGGAGCGGGCTGGTCCCGCGATCGGGCGCGAAGCGGCCGCAAACCAGGCAACCGAGAGACGTCCAGATACACCTTAGCGCCTGATTTTACGGCCGCTTCGCGCCCGATCGCGGGACCAGCCCGCTCCCACAGGGATTGGGCTGGCTCTAAGATTTTGAGCAAGACTGTTGCTCCTACAGATGTGGTGGATGCCTGTGGAGCGGCGGTGTCTTCATACTTCAGAAAACTCCGAATCTCGCCGACATCCCTTCAGTTCAAGGTTGCTTGGGAATTATCCTGCGCGTCACACAGCCGTTTCTCTGTTGTTGAAGATAAGCATCGGGACTAACTTCCCTGGGGCGCCACAGGGTGAGCCGGGTTTGAGAGCTATGCCTTTCAAGGTGTTTGTGTAGAGGCTGGCAGGTGCCTGCCGAAAGGTTTTCAGCACCTATGAGATCGAGCGCCGCGCGGGCGGCGCTCGATCTCACAGGCGCTGAAAAGCTTCAGGCAAGCACCTGTCAGCCCTCACGCAATGACATGCGAACCCCCTGAAAGAGAAGGGTGTGAGAACCCCGCTATCCATCTGCACTTCAACGGCTGCCACCCATTTGAGAGCGAGCTTGTTCTAACCCAACACCTCGCGCAACCGCCCTCGATCCACCTTCCCGTGCCACCAGGCAATCGCCAGGCACGCCACACAATTGCCCACCACATTGGTCACCGACCGGCATTTCATCAGCCGCTCCACGCCAATCAGCAAACCGATGCTCTCCAGCGGCACGATGTCCAGCACGCTCAAGGTCGCCGCCAGGGTGACGAAGGCCGAGCCGGCCACGCTGGTCGAGCCGAGCGAGGTGAACAGGCTGACCAGCACGATGGTCGCCAGCAGCGAGGGAGTCAGGTCGATATGCCCAAGCTGTGCGAGAAACAGCACCGCGACGATCAGGTACAGGCTCGAGCCATTGAGGTTGAAGCTGTAGCCGGCAGTGAGGGTCAGGCGCAGGGTCTGGCTGTCGCAACCCGCCGCTTCGAGCTTTTCCACCAGGCGCGGCAGGGCGGCCACCGACGAACCGGTCGAGATCACCAGCAGCAATTCTTCCTTGATGTAGCCCACCAGCCGCGCCAGGCGACAGCCGAGCAGACGCATCACCAGCAGCGGCACCAGCAACAGGTAGGCCAGGCACGCGGCGTAGGCAGCAACGACGAACTTGGCCAGGGGAATGGCGGCGTCCAGGCCGTACTTGCCGATGATGAAGGCGATGGCACCAAACGCGGCCAGCGGCGCGAAGCTGACGATCAGGCGCATGATGCGGAACATCCAGGCCATGGTCCGGTCGAGCTGGCGGGCCAGGCGCCGGCCGGTTTCGCCGCTGCGCCCCAGCAGCAGGCCACACACCAACGCGGCCAGCAGCACCTTGAGGATCGGGCTTTCTTCCAGCGAGTCGAGCAGCAGGGTCGGCAGGCGGGAGAGCATCGGACCGTCGCCGGCCAGCAGCGGCACCGACCACACATGGCTGGAGCTTTCCAACCCCGCACCAGGGCGCAGCAGCAAAGCCACCACCAGGCCAATCAGCAGCGAAAGCAACGACATCAGTTGCCAGTAGGCCATGGCCTTGAGGCCGAGGCGGGCGGTGGCGCGGTAGTCGCTCAGGGCGGCGGTGCTGGAGCAGACCAGGATGAACATCACCACCGGGGCACAGACGCCGATGATGGAAATGAACAGGTCACTGAGCGGCTTCATCTGCACCGCCAGGTCCGGCTGCCAGACGCCCAGCAGCGCACCGGCCAGCAGGGCGAGCAGGAGCAGGGCAAGGTCTGAGCGAGAGCGATTAGGGATCATCGGGATTTTTTGTTGTTTTCCGGTTTGCCGATTCTAGCGTGAATGGTGCGAGGACTGCGCATGCGCCACAATGCTCCTCGCCACCCGTCCCCGGAGCCTGCATGGAACTTCGTCACCTTCGTTACTTCGTCATGGTTGCCCAGGAAAAGCACTTCACCCGTGCCGCCGCGCGGCTGAACATGCAGCAACCGCCACTCAGCCAGCAGATCCGCGCACTGGAACAGGAACTGGGCTTCGACCTGTTCATCCGCCATGCCAAGGGTGTCGACCTTACCGCTGGCGGCGAGGTGTTCCTTCAAGAGGCACTGGACATCCTGCAACGGGTCGAGAACGGTGCGCAGAAGGCGGCGCGCACGGCCAAGGGCATCGAAGGCAACCTCAAGGTCGGCTTCACCAGCTCGGCGGCGTCCCATCCACTGATCCCCCGCATCATCCGGCGCTACCGCGACTTGTACCCGGACGTCGATATCGCCTTGCACGAAGGCAACGCCCGCGAGCTGACCGACGAGGTGAGCGACGACAGTGTCGATATCGGCATCCTTCGCGCTCCGGTCGATCGTCCACGCGGCATCGCCTATCACCGGTTGCTCAACGAAGAACTGGTGCTGACCCTGCCGGTTGGCCATCGCCTGCTCGACAGCGGTGCGGCCATTGCCCTCAAGGACCTGGCCGACGAGCCGTTCATCCTGGTGCGCCGCCCGGGGGCGCCGGGGATGTACGCCAATTTGCTGCAGGCGTGTCGCAATGCCGGGTTCGAGCCGAAGGTGGCGTTCGAGGTCGAGCGCATGCTGACCAACGTCAGCCTGGTGGCCGCAGGTGCCGGGGTGTCGGTGGTGCCGACCTCGATGCGCGGCTTTCACGAGCACAGCGTGGCCTATCGGCCAATTCGCGACGCCCGGCCACGGCTGGCGGCGCCTATTACCTTGCTGTGCCGGCAGGACAACCCGTCGCCGCAGGCGGTGAATTTTGTGGCGTTGGCGCGGGAGCTGGGCAGCGAGTTGCGCCGTGAACGACGGGAGGCCGGTGGTGCTGCGTTAGCTACAGGCTAATGACAACGCGGCGCCTGGCTAACAAGGCCGGGGCGCTGGGAGGGTAGGGTGGTCGCAACACTGCAAAGTCTGTGGCGAAGCGATTTTGGCCGACAGGCTTGTGGTGGCTGTTCCGGCCTCATCGCGGGACAAGCCCGCTCCCACAGGGATTGGGCTGGCCTTTAGATTTTGAACAAGACAGTTGCTCCTACATGTTGTACTACCTCTGTGGGAGCGGGCTTGTCCCGCGATGGGGCCCTGAAGATCACCCCCCCTTCGGGAGCCTCACCATGTCATCCGCCCGCTTCACCCTGTTCACCGCCTCGGCGGTGTGCGCCCTGATCATCCTCGACACCAATATCGTCGCGGTCAGCCTGCCCAGCATCGCCCGTGACCTGTCCGGCTCGTTCGCCGACATCGAATGGGTGGTCAGCGCCTACCTGCTGGCCTTCGCCGCAGCCCTGCTACCGGCCGGCAGCCTGGCCGATCGTTTCGGCCGACGGCGCATGCTGCAACTGGGGCTGGGCCTGTTCGGCCTGGCCTCGCTGGCCTGCGGCGCCGCGCCGACACTGGTGTTCCTCGACCTGGCCCGGGCCGCCAAGGGCCTTGGTGCGGCGCTGCTGCTCACCGCCGCGCTGGCGGCCATCGGTCACCGCTTCCACGAACCCGAGGAACGCCTGCGCGCCTGGGCGTTCTGGGGCGCGTGCATGGGCGCGACCATCACCTTCGCACCGCTGCTTGGCGGCCTGATCGCCAGCACCCTGGGCTGGCGCTGGATCTTCTACATCAACCTGCCGCTGGTGGGGGTGCTGTCGATCATGGTCCGGCGCAGCGTCGAGGAATCGCGCGACAGCGCCACCGCGCGCCTCGACCCGTTCGGCAGCCTGACCTTCGCGGGTGCGCTGGGCTACCTGATCTGGGCACTGATCGATGCCAACCGCGTCGGCTGGGACAGCGCCCCCACCCTCGGGCGCCTGGTGATCGCGGCGTTCCTGTTCTTCCTCTTCGTGTTGGTCGAGCGCAACCAGTCGCGGCCGATGATCGATCTGCAACTGATGCGCAGCGGACGCTTCATCGGCGCTCTGCTCGGCATGTTCGCCTACGCCGCCTGCGCCCAGGTGATGATGACCCTGCTGCCGCTGTACCTGCAGAACGGCCTGCAACTGCCAGCGCTGGCCGCAGGTGCAGGCATGCTGCCGTTCGCCCTGGCGATGCTGCTGACACCCCGCCTGGGCATGCGTCTGTCGGCACGGCTCGGCTCGGCGCGCGTGTTCGCCCTGGGGTTGCTGCTGGTGGGGCTGGGCAACCTCTTGTGTTCGGCCGCAGCCGCGTACGGCGGTTATACCCGCTTCGCCCTGGCCAGCCTGGTGCTTGGCGCCGGGGCCGGGCTGCTCAACGGCGATACGCAGAAGAACATCATGGCCTGCGTACCGCGCGAGCGCACCGGCATGGCCTCGGGATTGAGCACCACCACCCGCTTCGGCGCGATCGTGCTGGCCATCGGTGTGCTGGGCGGGATTCTGGCCAGCCGCAGCGGGCAGTTGTTGCGTGAGGCGGTGGCGGGCGTGGCGCCGGGGCAACTGGACAAGGTCGGCGACATGGCGACCCGGGTCGCGGCGGGCGATCTGCCGGCGGCGCTGGCGGTGGTCGATCCGAGTCTGCGCGACACCCTCGCGCCGCTGGCACGCCAAGCCTTCGTCGGCGGTTTCGAAGCGGTGCTGACGAGTGCCGGGGTGGCGGCGCTGGTGTTCGCCGTAGTGGTGGGGCTTCTGCTGAACCGACCACTCCCCGTGCCAGTCACGCAGCCGACCTGATGATTTAATTTCATGGTCGTTATCAATCAACGCGATTAGAAGGCTTCACATTCTCTGGGTATAAAGCATGCAAAAAATGATGGCAAAAAGCTTTTATGCACTCGGGGGAGGACACCATGTTCAGAGGAATCAGCATCACCATGAGGTTGGCGCTGGGGTTTGCATTGGTCGTTGGGTTGATGCTGGTCATCACCGCCATCGGCGTGCACCGGGTGGGCGGGATCGACGCGCTGCTCACCGAGGTCAGCGGCAACACCACGGTCAAGCAGCGCTATGCGATCAACCTGCGCGGCAGCGTGCATGACCGCGCCATCGCCATCCGCGATGCCGTGCTGACCCACGATGACGGCCAGCTTTCTGGCTTCCTCCAGGACATCAAGCGCCTGGACGACTTCTACCAGACCTCCGCGGTGCCGCTGGCCAAGATGCTCGGCGAGCCCAAGGCCGGTGCCGACGAGCAACGCCTGCAGCAGCAGATCCAGGGTATCGAGCGTACCGCCCAGGCCGCCACCGCACAGCTGCTGGAACTGCGCCACAAGGGCGACTTCGAGCAGGCCCAGGCGCTGCTACTGGCCCAGGTCGCGCCGGCGTACAAGGAATGGCTGCGTAGTATCAACGCCTTCATCGACCTGCAGGAAAAGGATGTAGTGCGCGACATCGGCATCGTGCGTGACAGCGCTTCGGGCTTTGCCGGTTTGATGCTCTGGGCCGCGGCCCTGGCTGCGCTGCTCAGCGTCGGCGCCTCGCTGCTGATAATCCGCAGAATTCGCTCGACCCTGGGCGCCGAGCCCGAGGAAGTGGCGCAACTGCTGCGTGGCCTGGCCCGTGGAGAGATCGACCAGAGCGTACGCAGCCAGCACCCGGACAGCGTGATGGGCGCGCTGGGCACCACCAACCGTCACCTCACCGAGATCATCGCCCAGGTCAACCAGGTGGCGACCGACCTGGTCGCCTCGTCCAGCCGCATGAGTCAGGGCGCCGCCGCCAACCAGGGGCGCATGCAGCAGCAGAGCGACGACACTCAGCACATGGCCAGCGCCGTGTCGCAGCTGGTAGCCGCGATCAACGAGATCGCCGGTTACGCCGCCGCGGCAGCGCGGGCCTCCGAGGCGGCCGACCAGGAAGTGGATGCTGGCAAGACCGTGGTCGAAGGCACCGCCAGCTCCATGCACGAACTGGCTCAGGTGCTGGAGTCGGCCACCGAGGCGGTGTTGCAGGTCGCCTCTGACAGCCAGGCCATCGAGAGCATCATCGAGGTGATCAACTCCATCGCCGAGCGCACCAACCTGCTGGCGCTCAATGCCGCGATTGAAGCCGCGCGTGCCGGCGAGTTCGGCCGGGGCTTCGCGGTGGTCGCCGACGAGGTGCGCTCGCTGGCCAACCGCACCCAGGAGTCGACTCGCGAGATCCGCGGCATGATCGGCAAGCTGCAGGAGGGGGCCGGCAAGACTGCGCAGATCGTCGGCGACAGCCGCGAGCTGGCGCAGGGCACGGTGGAGCGTACCCAGGTCGCACAGCGTTCGCTGAACGAGATCCGTCGCGAGGTGGCAGCGATCAGCCAGATGAACAACCAGATCGCCGCGGCTTCGTCGCAGCAGGATGTGGCGGCGAGCATGCTCAGCCAGGACATCAATCGCATCCACGCCTCCTCGCGTGATGCCCACGCAGGTTCCACGCGCCTGGCCGGAGACAGCCAGGAGTTGCTGGAGCTGGCGGATGCACTGGGCAGCCGGATGGGCTTCTTCAAGACTGCCGGGTAGTTCCCCCAGGCCCGACCTTTTCGCGGGTAAACCCGCTCCTGCAGGGGTTGCTGTGGGAGCGGGTTTACCCGCGAAAAGGCCAACACTGCCCTCAACCCTGTTCGATAAAAAAGAACGCTCAATCACACATTCGATAAACCATACTGCGGAAAAAACAACAGGTGTTTTTCCGCATGATGACCCTGCGCCAGATTCGCCACTTCATCGCCGTCGCCGAAACCGGCTCGATCTCCGCCGCCGCGCAGGCGGTGTTCATCTCCCAGTCGACACTCACCCAGGCGATCCAGCAACTGGAAGACGAGATCGGCGTGACCCTGTTCACCCGCCATGCCAAGGGCATGAGCCTGACTCACCAGGGCCACCAGTTCCTGCGCCAGGCGCACCTGATCCTGGCCACCGTGGAAAACGCCAAGCGCAGCCTGCAGCAGAGCACCGACCAGGTCGATGGCCTGCTCACCATCGGCGTCACCAGCCTGGTCGCCGGCTATTACCTGGCCGACCTGATCACCCGCTTCCAGCACGCCTATCCCAACGTCCAAACCCGCGTGGTGGAGGACGAGCGTCCCTACATCGAGCATTTGCTGGTGGCCGGCGAGATCGATGTCGGCGTGCTGATCCTGTCCAATCTCGAAGATCGCCACGCCCTGCAGACCGAAGTGCTCACCCACTCGCCACACCGCCTGTGGCTGCCGCCGCGCCATCCGCTGCTCGAGCGCGACAGCATCAGCCTGGCCGATGTCGCGGGCGAGCCGCTGATCCAGCTCAACGCCGATGAAATGGGCCTGCACACCCAGCGCATCTGGAGCCGTGCCGGGCTTACGCCCAAGGTCACCTTGCGCACCGCGTCGGTGGAAGCGGTGCGTAGCCTGGTGGCGGCGGGGCTTGGGCTGTCGATCCAGGCCGACATGACCTACCGCCCGTGGTCGCTGGAAGGCGACATCATCGAAGCCCGCCCGCTGGCCGACCTCAACGAGACCCTCGACGTGGGCCTGGCCTGGCGCCGGGGCACGGCGCGCACGCCGCTGGTGGACCCATTCCTGACATTGGCCAGGGGGCAGGGCAGCCAGCGCAAGGTATCGCTTTAATCGAACGAGACTTTCTATATTTAGAATTTGTGAAGCTGCCTGTCGGGCCCTAGTCTCGTTTCTAGTGGACGCGCCCGACCCACAGCGGAGGCGCCATGCACGACGACACGAAAAAAAGAAGAAGTCCGAAAATGCCCACCAGTCTTCCGCTGTACAGCGCGCAGTTGATCGATGGCCACCTGGTTGCCGGGGAAGGGCTGGTCGAGCCCATCGTCAACCCGGCGACCGGCGAGTTGCTGCTGAATGTCGGCGAAGCCTCCCTCGAACAGCTTGAGCGCGCAGTGCAGGCGGCCCAGCGCGCCTTTGCCGGCTGGTCGCGCACGACCCCTGCGCAACGCGCTGCCACTTTGCTCGCCATCGCCGACGCCATCGACGCCAATGCTGACCTGCTTGCCCGTCTCGAGGCGCTGAATTGCGGCAAGCCCCTGCACCTGGCGCGCCAGGATGATATTCCCGCCACTGCCGACGTGTTCCGCTTCTTTGCCGGGGCCGTGCGCTGTCAGCAGGGGCAGCTCACTGGCGAGTACGTCGCCGGGCACACCAGCATGGTGCGCCGCGACCCAGTTGGCGTGGTGGCGTCGATCGCGCCGTGGAACTACCCACTCATGATGGCCGCCTGGAAGATCGCCCCCGCCCTGGCCGTAGGCAACACCGTGGTGTTCAAGCCCTCCGAACACACGCCGCTGTCGATCCTGGCTCTGGCGCCGCTGCTGGTCGATATCCTGCCGCCTGGCGTATTGAACATTGTTTGCGGTGGCGGCGAGGCGGTCGGCAGCCATCTGGTCGGCCATCCCAAGGTGCGCATGGTGTCGCTGACCGGCGATATCGTCACCGGCCAGAAGATCCTCCAGGCCGCTTCGCGCACGCTCAAGCGCACCCACCTGGAACTCGGCGGCAAGGCCCCGGTGATCGTCTGCGACGATGCCGACCTGGAGGCCGTGGTGCAGGGCATTCGCACCCATGGTTACTACAACGCCGGGCAAGACTGCACCGCCGCCTGCCGCATCTACGCCCAGGCTGGCATCCACGACCGGCTGGTGGCCGCACTGGGCGACGCGGTGGGCAATATCCGCTTCGCCCGCAAGAAAGACGCCGACAACGAGATCGGCCCGCTGATCAGCGCCCGCCAGCGCGACCGCGTGGCCAGCTTCGTCGAGCGCGCCCTGGGCCAGCCGCACATCGAGCGGGTGACCGGTGCCGCAGTGCATTCGGGCCCCGGCTTCTACTACCAGCCGACGCTGCTGGCCGGCTGCCGCCAGCAGGACGAGATCGTCCAGCGCGAGGTGTTCGGGCCGGTGGTCACCGTGACCCGCTTCGAACACCTGTCCCAGGCGCTGGACTGGGCCAACGACTCCGAATACGGCCTGGCCTCCTCGGTGTGGACGCAGAACCTCGACAAAGCCTTCCAGATCGCCAACCGCCTGCAATACGGCTGCACCTGGATCAACACCCATTTCATGCTGGCCAGCGAGATGCCCCATGGTGGGCTCAAGCGCTCCGGCTACGGCAAGGACTTGTCCAGCGACTCGCTGCAGGACTACAGCGTGGTGCGCCACATCATGGCGCGTCACGGCGAGCTGCTCGACTGACACAAGAATCCGCTGGCGCCGCCAGGGACGTTGTTCGCTTGATACTGCCCCCGACAATAGAAAGAACAATTTGGGAGATGAACGATGTACAAGACAGCGTTGCTCAGCGGGCTCGCCACCGCGCTCCTGGCCAGTGGCAGCCTCCAGGCCGCCGAAGCCCTGAAGGAAGTCGGCAAGGGCGAGGGCCAGCTCGATATCGTCGCCTGGCCGGGTTATATCGAACGTGGCGAGTCGGACAAGGCCTATGACTGGGTCAGCAAGTTCGAGCAGGACACGGGCTGCAAGGTCAACGTCAAGACCGCTGCCACCTCCGACGAGATGGTCAGCCTGATGGCCAAGGGTGGCTACGACCTGGTCACCGCTTCGGGCGATGCCTCGCTGCGGTTGATCTATGGCAAGCGTGTACAGCCGATCGACCCGAAACTGATCCCCAACTGGAAGAACCTGGACCCGCGCCTACACGATGCGCCCTGGTACACCGTCGATGGCAAGACCTACGGCACGCCCTACCAGTGGGGCCCGAACCTGCTGATGTACAACACCAAGGTGTTCCCCGCCGCACCGGATAGCTGGAAAGCCGTATTCGAGGCCGAGAACCTGCCCGATGGCAAACCGAACAAGGGCCGTGTGCAGGCCTACGACGGCCCGATCTACATTGCCGACGCCGCGCTCTACCTCAAGGCGACCCAGCCGGCGCTGGGCATCAGCGATCCGTACCAGCTCGATGAAAAGCAGTACGCCGCCGTGCTCGACCTGCTGCGCAAGCAGCACGCCTTGATCCACCGTTACTGGCACGACACCACGGTGCAGATGAGCGACTTCAAGAACGAAGGCGTCGCCGCTTCCAGTGCCTGGCCTTACCAGGCCAACGCGCTCAAGGCCGAGGGCCAGCCGATCGCCACGGTGTTCCCGAAGGAGGGCGTCACCGGGTGGGCCGACACCACCATGCTGCATGTCGAGGCCAAGCATCCCAACTGCGCCTACAAGTGGATGGACTGGTCGCTGCAGGACAAGGTGCAGGGTGACGTGGCGGCCTGGTTCGGTTCGTTGCCAGCGGTGCCGCAGGGCTGCAAGGCCAGCGAATTGCTGGGCGCCGAGGGCTGCAAGACCAACGGTTTCGACCAGTTCGACAAGATCGCCTTCTGGAAGACCCCGCAGGCCGAGGGTGGCAAGTTCGTGCCCTATAGCCGCTGGACCCAGGACTACATCGCGATCATGGGCGGGCGCTAGGCCGGGCGCTTGCCTGGGCCGGCCTCATCGCGGGGCAAGCCCGCTCCCACAGGGCTGCAAAGTATCCTGTGGGAGCGGGCTTGCCCCGCGATGAGGCCGGCAGCGACACCACAAAACCACCCTTCACCCCGGAGCCTCCACCATGCCCCCAGCCGTCCAGTTCACCCAGGTCTCCCGTCAGTTCGGCGAGGTGAAGGCCGTCGACCAGGTGTCGATCGACATCCAGGACGGCGAATTCTTTTCCATGCTCGGCCCCTCGGGCTCGGGCAAGACCACCTGCCTGCGCCTGATCGCAGGTTTCGAGCAGCCCAGCGCAGGCTCCATCCGCATCCATGGCCTCGAAGCCGCCGGCCTGCCGCCCTACCAGCGTGACGTCAACACGGTGTTCCAGGACTATGCGCTGTTCCCGCACATGAACGTGCTGGACAACGTCGCCTATGGCCTGAAGGTCAAGGGTGTGGCCCGCACCGAGCGTTTGCAGCGTGCCGAGCAGGCGCTGGAGATGGTCGCCCTCGGCGGTTATGGCACGCGCAAGCCAGTACAGCTTTCCGGCGGGCAGCGCCAGCGTGTGGCCCTGGCCCGCGCGCTGGTCAACCGCCCGCGGGTGCTGCTGCTCGACGAGCCGCTGGGGGCGCTCGACCTCAAGCTGCGCGAGCAGATGCAGGGCGAACTCAAGCGCCTGCAACGCCAACTGGGCATTACCTTCATCTTCGTCACCCACGACCAGAGCGAAGCGCTGTCGATATCCGACCGCGTCGCGGTATTCAACAAAGGGCGCATCGAACAGGTCGACACCCCACGCAACCTGTACATGAAACCGGCCACCGCCTTTGTCGCCGAATTCGTCGGCACCTCCAACGTGTTGCGTGGCGAACTCGCCAGCCAACTGGTCGGTGATGCCCGGCCGTTCTCCATTCGCCCCGAGCACATTCGCTTCGCCTTGGGCGAACGGGGAGCCAGCGACGTGGAGGTCAGCGGCCTGCTGCACGATATCCAGTACCAGGGCGCCGCAACGCGCTATGAGATCCGCCTGGACAATGGCCAGCACCTGAGCCTGAGCCAGGCCAACAGCCAGTGGGGCGACGGCCCGGCCAGCCACCAGCCGGGCCAGCGCGTCACCGCCCGCTGGGCGCGCGAGGCCATGGTGGCGCTGAGCGAGGGCGTGTGAGATGAGCCTGACCCTCGATGCCACGGCGCCGGTAGTCCGCCACGGCGCCCTGCGCGGGCTGTCCAACCTGCTGTACCGCAAGCCGGCGCTGTACCTGTCGCTGCTGCTGGTGCCGCCGCTGCTGTGGTTCGGCGCGATCTACCTGGGCTCGTTGCTGACGTTGTTGTGGCAGGGCTTCTACACCTTCGACGATTTCACCATGACGGTGACGCCGAGCCTGACCTGGGCCAACTTCGCCGCGCTGTTCACCCCGGCCAACTTCGACATCATCCAGCGCACCGTGCTGATGGCCGTGGCGGTGTCCATCGCCAGTGCTGCGCTGGCGTTTCCCATTGCCTACTACATGGCGCGCTACACCAGCGGCAAGACCAAAGCGTTCTTCTACATCGCGGTGATGCTGCCGATGTGGGCCAGCTACATCGTCAAGGCCTATGCCTGGACCCTGCTGCTGGCCAAGGGCGGGGTGGCCATGTGGTTCGTCCAGCACCTGGGCCTGGAGCCGTTGCTGAACCTGCTGCTGGGCGTGCCCGGTGTGGGCGGCAACACCTTGTCGACCTCGAACCTGGGGCGCTTCCTGGTGTTCGTCTACATCTGGCTGCCGTTCATGATCCTGCCGATCCAGGCCTCGCTGGAGCGCCTGCCGCCGTCGCTGCTGCAGGCCTCGGCCGACCTCGGGGCGCAACCGCGCCAGACCTTCATGCAGGTGATCCTGCCGCTGTCGGTGCCAGGCATCGCCGCGGGCTCGATCTTCACCTTCAGCCTCACCCTCGGCGACTTCATCGTGCCGTCGCTGGTCGGGCCGCCGGGCTACTTCATCGGCGGCATGGTCTACGCCCAGCAGGGCGCCATCGGCAACATGCCCATGGCCGCGGCCTTCACCCTGGTGCCGATCGTGCTGATCGCCGTCTACCTGTCCATCGTCAAACGCCTGGGGGCCTTCGATGCACTCTGAAAAAGCGTCCTGGGGGCTGAAGCTTGCGGCCTGGGGAGGGCTGGTGTTCCTGCACTTCCCGATCCTGATCATCTTCCTGTACGCCTTCAACACCGAAGAGGCCGCGTTCAGCTTTCCACCGCAGGGCTTCACCCTGCATTGGTTCAGTGTGGCGTTTGCCCGCCAGGACGTGCTCGATGCCGTGACCCTGTCGGTGAAGATCGCCGCCCTGGCCACGCTGATCGCCATGGTGCTGGGCACGCTGGCGGCGGCTGCGTTGTACCGGCGTGATTTCTTCGGCAAGGAAAGCATCTCGCTGATGCTGATCCTGCCGATCGCCTTGCCCGGCATCATCACCGGCATTGCGTTGCTGTCGGCATTCAAGACCTTGGGCATCGAGCCCGGCTTCATGACCATCGTCGTCGGGCACGCGACCTTTTGCGTGGTGATCGTCTACAACAACGTCATCGCCCGCTTCAGGCGCACCTCGCACAGCCTGATCGAAGCCTCGATGGACCTGGGCGCCGACGGCTGGCAGACCTTCCGCTACGTGATCCTGCCCAACCTCGGCTCGGCGCTGCTGGCTGGCGGCATGCTGGCGTTCGCCCTGTCGTTCGACGAAATCATCGTCACCACCTTCACCGCCGGTCATGAACGCACCTTGCCGATCTGGCTGCTCAACCAGCTCGGTCGCCCGCGCGATGTGCCGGTGACCAATGTGGTGGCGATGCTGGTCATGCTGGTGACCATGCTGCCGATCCTGGGCGCCTACTACCTGACCAAGGGTGGCGAAGGCGTTGCCGGCAGCGGCAAGTGAACACGCGAACAAGAACCTGAGAAAAGGAGCGCTTCATGCAAACCAAACTGCTGATCAACGGCCAACTGGTCGCCGGTGAAGGCGAGTCGCTCGCCGTGCTCAACCCGGCGCTCGGCACCACCCTGGTGGAAATTGCCGAAGCCACGCCGGCCCAGGTCGACATCGCCGTGCGCGCAGCCGACGCGGCGTTCGAAGGCTGGTCCCAGACCGCCCCCAAGGATCGCTCGCTGCTGTTGCTCAAGCTGGCCGATGCCATCGATGCGCATGCCGAAGAGCTGGCGCGGCTGGAGTCGAACAACTGTGGCAAACCCTACCAGGCTGCGCTGAACGACGAACTGCCGGCAGTGGCCGATGTGTTCCGCTTCTTCGCCGGCGCCAGCCGTGTGCTGCAGGGCTCGGCGGCGGGTGAGTACCTGCCGGGGCACACCTCGATGATCCGCCGCGACCCGGTGGGTGTGGTGGCGTCGATCGCACCGTGGAACTACCCGTTGATGATGGCCGCCTGGAAGCTTGGCCCGGCCTTGGCGGCGGGCAATACCGTGGTGCTCAAGCCGTCCGAGCAGACGCCACTGACGGCCCTGCGCCTGGGCGAGCTGATCGCGGGCATCTTCCCGGCGGGTGTGGTCAACCTGGTGTTCGGCCGAGGCCCGAGCGTGGGCGAGCCGCTGACGACCCATCCCAAGGTGCGCATGGTCTCGCTGACAGGCTCCGTGGCGACCGGCAGCCGCATCATCGCCGGCACTGCCGATACCGTGAAACGCATGCACATGGAGTTGGGCGGCAAGGCGCCGGTGATCATCTTCGACGATGCCGACATCGATGCCGCAGTCGAAGGTATCCGTGCGTTCGGCTTCTACAACGCCGGGCAGGACTGCACGGCGGCCTGCCGGTTGTATGTGCAGAAGGGTGTGTACCAGGCCTTCGTCGACAAGCTCACGGCGGCGGTGGCGAGCATCCGCCTTGGCGAGCAGGACGATCCCGAGACCGAACTGGGACCGTTGATCACCCAGCAGCACCTGGAGCGCGTCAGCGGTTTCGTCGAGCGGGCGCGGCAGGTGCCGCATATCCAGGTCACCACTGGCGGCAAGCGAGCCGACCGGGCGGGGTTCTTCTTCGAGCCGACGGTATTGGCCGGCGCGCAGCAGGACGATGAAGTGGTGCGGCGCGAGATCTTCGGGCCGGTGGTGTCGGTGACCGAGTTCAGCGACGAGGCCCAGGCGTTGGAGTGGGCCAACGACTCGGACTATGGGCTGGCGTCGTCGGTGTGGACTCAGGACGTTGGCCGCGCGCACCGGCTGGCGGCGCGCTTGCAGTATGGCTGCACCTGGGTGAACACCCATTTCATGCTGGTCAGCGAAATGCCCCATGGCGGGGTGAAGTTGTCCGGGTATGGCAAGGACATGTCGATATATGGGCTGGAGGATTACACAGCCATTCGGCATGTGATGATCAAGCACTGATCGGCGTTGGGGGCATCCCTGGGAGCTAGCCCAATCCCTGTAGGAGCGGCGGTTCGGCGTCCCGACTTGCCCGCGAAAAAGACACCGCGCTGCCTGGCACGGGCTACGCTTGTGTTCGCGGGACCAGTCGGAGCGCCGAACCGCCGCTTGTGTCTTGATAGGGGATTAGAATCTGGAGTGAGAGCGGTGAATGGCAAGCTGAATGCCGCGTGTGCCTTGAGCACGAGTGGGAGCACAAGCTGCCATTCACCGTTCCACTTTGGCGAGAGCCCGAACAGTTGGATGCGGCCTTGATCTCGAATCACAAGCGTGGGCCAAGCCAAAGTCCTCTCACTCTGTTGAGTCTAGGAGATTTTGGTGATGGTTTCCTTTGTGGGTATCGATGTTTCTAGTCGCACGCTGGACATAGCGGTGCGTCCCCAGAGCCTCAAGATCAATGTCACCAACGATCAGGCAGGGTTCGAGGTATTGGAGAAGAGCCTTCGAGGCCTCAAGGTCAAGCGTGTCCTGCTGGAGGCGACAGGCGGATACGAGCGTGAGGTGCTGAGCTTTCTGCAGAGCGCTGGCTACAAGGTCATTCGCGTAAACCCTAGGCGAGCCAGGTCGTTTGCCGAGTCCATGAATATCAAAGCCAAGACCGACGCCATCGATGCAGCGGTATTGGCGCATTTCGCCGAAGTTATCCCCGATAAACCTACTCTGCAGGTCAGTCCGCAGAGGGCGTTGCTGCGCGAGCTGCTGCAGCAGCGTGATCGTCTGGTCCAGCAGCGAGACGACGACCGGCGGCGCCTGAAACAGGCTCAGTCTGAGGTGGTCGCTCGCTTCCTGAAGTCCAACCTCCAGCACTTCAGGTCTCAGATCAGACAGATTGAGCATGAGCTCAAGCTGCATGCCGAAGGGCTGGGTGATGAACGAATTGCTCAACTAGTCCAGGTCAAAGGTATCGGGCTGGTGACGGCTGGGAAGCTTGTGACGCTGCTGCCGGAGTTGGGCCATGTGGAGGCCCGAGAAATAGCCTCGCTGGTTGGGGTGGCACCTTTCAATCACGACAGTGGAACATCCGTAGGCAAGCGCTCGATCTCGGGAGGCCGTTTCGGGATAAGGTGCGCGTTGTACATGTCGTGTTTGGTGGCCGTAAGGCAAAACCCCTCGCTCAAGGCGAAGTACCAAGCACTGCGTGAAAGGGGCAAGGCAGCCAAGGTCGCGATTGTGGCCTGCATGAGAGTTTTCATCGTACGACTCAATGCGATGCTAAGAACAGGCACCCCCTGGCAGGATGTGGAATTGCCTCAGTGCAAGAGCGCAACACCGGCGTAAATCCGAACGCCGTACGTGTGGGAGCGGGTTTACCCGCGAAAAAGACACCGCGCTGCCTGGCACGGGCTACGCCCGTGTTCGCGGGACAAGCCCGCTCCCACAGGGGATTGGGCTGGTCTTTAGATTTTGAGCAAGACAGTTGCTCCCACAAGGGATTGGGTTGGCCTTAGAGTGTGAACAACACAGTTGTCCCCACAAGGTACTGAGCGGCAGCAGGGGATAACCCGCATACCGCCTTGAATCAGTTGCTTGGCCGCTGCTTGGTCGCATCCAGCTCGGCTTTCTTGCCTGTGGTCACTTCAGTGATCTTCGCCGACTTCTCGATCGCCAGGTCGAAGGTGTCCTGCATCTTGGCGATGGCGTCGGTCGGGGTGCCGGCCAGGCCGCCCTTGGCCGCCCAATCGAAGTTCCACACCCCGGACAGGTTGTCGGCGCCGGGTACGTCATGGGTTTCGATGGCAGTGAACACATCCGGGTGGCGCTGCATGTATTTCGCCGCATCCGACACATTGGCCGGCACGTTGCCTGACTTGTTGTCGGCCAGCTTGTCGAGTTCGTCCTTGGTGATGGCCGACTTGCCGGTCTGGCGCATGTAATCGGCGATTACCTGGCTCGACTTGGCGGTGTCCAGGCGGTTGTCGA
This sequence comes from Pseudomonas putida, assembly GCF_001636055.1. Lineage (NCBI taxonomy): Bacteria > Pseudomonadati > Pseudomonadota > Gammaproteobacteria > Pseudomonadales > Pseudomonadaceae > Pseudomonas > Pseudomonas putida. The sequence goes on along the minus strand of NZ_CP011789.1, from coordinate 5,419,924 downwards.
AGGCCGAGCTCGAGGCTTTTGGAGTGTTGGACCCGCTACCAGCGGGGGTGATGGTAGACATTGGCGCTGCTCCCGAAACGGAAATGAAAGGGTCGTCTTGATGACGGCTCCGGACGGTAGCATGGGCAATTGGCTAGTATTGTGAGGCTTCACAACGATTCACAACAGCTCACAGCTTTCACAGCGCAGGCGATCACTCCATACCCGGCGGATGCCCGTGGTAGGCCTTGTAGGCGTTGCTGAAATTGGCCGGGTTGGCATAGCCCAGGCGATAGGCGATCTGTGCCACTTGCCATTTGCGTTGCAGCAACAATGTGCGGGCCAGCTCCATGCGCTGCTGGCGCAGGTACTGCAGCATCGACTGGCCGAACACCTTGGCGAAGGCGCGGCGCAGGGTGGTTTCGCCCACCCCTAGCTGTCGGGCCAGCGCCAGGCTGCCGGGCGGGTCGACCAGGTTCAGGTCGAGCAGGCGTCGCGCCTCATGGGCCAGGTCGCGCTGGCCGCGAACCGTCGGCGCAGGCGCCAGCGGGCGGTTGCCGAGGTGCGTGGCCAGCTCCACCAGCACGGCCAGGCTCAGGCTTTCCTGATGCAGGCGCTTGAGCGTGCCGTGGTAGGGCGAATGGTAGAGCTGCTGCAGCAGGCGACCCAGCGCCGGGCAGCGCTCGAAATCGGTGAATTTCATGCCGTCGTCGAGCAACCCGATCAAGGATTGCAGGTGCGGATCTTCCTCGGCCAGTTCGCGCAGATAGTCGGCACCGACGCGCAACCCGGCCATGCGCGCGTGGCTGTCGGCGGGCAACTGGTCGAAGGCTTCCATGTGCTCGCTCAGGCCCAGCGCATAGGTCTTGCCGGTGAGGTAGTGGTTGAGCTGGCCGTCGACCCGGTGCTGCCATTGGCCGCTGAGCATGTGCACCAGGCACAGGCTGTCGGGCAACACCTTGTGGATGCGCAGCGGCTCGGGAAATTGCAGGTCGCAGTCGAAGTACTGCAGGTGCGCACGCACGGTGTGGGCGCGGTAATGACCGATCGCACTGCCCATGACGTGGCTGGCGGCGCTGTCGAGGACGCCCGCCTGGGCCAGCGAGCCTGGGCGGTCGAAGCTGAACTGCATGTCCAGGTAAGGGGTCCAGTGTTCCATCTGCCAAGCCTGTCCATAGGGTGTCGTGGCGGGTGGCGGAATGTTAACGCGAACACGCCTCGGGCGTCAGCCATTGTGCGCGACGGCCTGTTTGTTGTGCGCAGCGGCCAGGCCGGTTGGCAGGCTGGCCCATGCCCCTTTCAATACAAGGCCCCAGAATTTCGAGGAGCAAGCAGTATGTCGATTCATCGCAGATGGGCGGCCGGCATGGTCGCAGCGCTGGCGCTTGTGGGCGCCATGGCCCAGGCCGAGGAGCGTCCATCGGTGGCCGAAAAGGTCGTGGCGTATGCCGGCGAGCAGGGCGTGAAGGTCTGGACCCTGCGTATCGGTGAGCGCAGCGCCAACGAGGCGCTGGTGCAGGTCGAGGGCGTCGACCACGACTGGAACATGCGCATCCAGAAGATGAAAGTCGAGAAGACCGACAAGCTGACCCGCTACTACACCACGGTCGACGGCCAGAAGTTCGCTGCATTGGTGATCCAGGGTTCGGACAGCTGGAGCGCCAGCGAACTGTACCTGCCGGGCGAAGCCCAGGCGCTGAAGATCGGCTACTCGCAGGCCCTGTCCGAACAGGGCAACGCCCAGGCGTTCCTGACCGATTACCTCAATGCCCGTAACGAGTAAGCCATGAACACGCCACAACACCCTGATCCCTCCCTTTCTCCCGATGAGTACGGCCAGTCCCGAGCGGCCCAGCGCGACCGCGTGATCGCCGAACTGCGTCTGATGATCGAGCGAGTTCCTGAGCAGACCGAATTCACCAACTCCCGACGCTACAAGCTGTGGGGCCCGATCATGTTGCTGGTATCGCTGGGCATGCTGGCGATGGCCATCAACATGGGGCGAACCGGGCTGACGGTATGCGCTGGCTTCCTGGTCGTGTTTTCCCTGCTCGTCACCTGGCAGCACCGGGACGCGGGCAAGCAGGTGTTCATGCGCCTGACCCGTCGCCAGCTGTTCGTCGATACGCTCGATGCGCCGATCGAAATGGCCGAGGTGCAGGACATCCTGGTCAAGGACGAAGGGCTGCTGACCCTGCAGAAACTCACGCTCGACTCTCACGCCCATCTGCCCACGCACCATGTGGCGAGGTTGCAGGTATTCGGCAACCAGGCCATGGCGCTGAACAAACCCGAGCCGCATGTACGCATCCACTCTGCCGGGCTGATGACCGGTGGGCGCAAGCTGGACTGCGATGAAATCGCCGCGCTGCTGGGTGCCTACCGCGACGCCGCCTGTGCACAGCAGCAACTGGATGCCCTGCAGGTTCATGGCTGACACCGACCGGGAAACCTTGCTGGCCTGGCTCAGGGCTCACGCGGAGGAGTCCTGCAAGCCATGGGCGCTGCACGAATCCTCGCGTGGCAAGGCGCTGGCCTGTGGGTTGCTGGCGTTTTCGCTGGTGGTGGTCGGCGGCTGGCTGGCCAGTTTGCCTGCGCAGTGGCAGATGCAATCCGGGCACTGGTTGCTGTGGGGGCCTGGCGTGCTGCTGCTGGTTGCCGGCGTGGCTGGGCTGGCGCTCGCCGAGGGGCTGCGCCGAAGACATGGCAAGTGTGTGTTGAGTGTGACTGACGACTCTGTGCTGTTCGCCAACTCGCACGCGCCGACGCCCTTGTACTGTTTCGATGGGTTCGAAATCTACCAGCGTCATCTGAGCATGACGCTGGTGTTTTCGCTGGCAGCCATCAGCCGTGCACCGCAGCTCGCGCCGGCCTGCTTCAAGTCACTGGTGGCGCCGGATGCGTGGCCAGTGGCCGGTGGCTTGCGGGTGAAGTTGTGGGTGTGCACGCCGGTGGTGAACGGGCGGCGCGTCGATCTGCAGGCGCTGACCGACCGGCTGTATGTCTGCATGGAAGCAGCCCAGGCGCGGCGCACGCTGGGGCAGTTGGGGATGTGATCTTGAGGGAGCTTTGGGGGAACAACTGTCTTGTTCAAGACCCCAAAGCCTGCCCAATCCCTGTAGGCGCGGGCTTGCCCGCGAACACGGGCGTAGCCCGTGCCAGGCAGCGCGGTGTCCTTTTCGCGGGCAAGCCCGCTCCCACAAAAGCCCCCCGCAGCTGTGAAGGCAACTGTCTTGTTCAAAATCCAAAGGTCAGTCCAATCGCACAGGGTCACCCGCGAACACCGTCAGCGTCGGTGCCATCCGCTTGCGGCATCAAGGTCGCGATCAACGCCCGTACCGTCCCCGGCAATGCATCCAGCTCGCGCACCAGGATGCTGCGCTCACGCACTGCCCACGGCTCATCCAGCTCGATGGTCAACAGGTTCATGGTGTGGCTGTGCCGCATCGCCGAAGACTCGGGGATGATCCCGATCCCCACGCCGGCCTCGACCATCCGGCAGATCGCCTCGAAGCTCGACATCTGGATCCGCAGCGCCAGGCTCTGGCCAATACGCTCGACGTGATCGCGCAAGAAGGTCAGCAAGGTGCTGCCGTCATGCAGGCCGATGTGCTGGTAGGCCAGGGTCTGCTTGAGCGTCACCTGCTTGCGGCCCGCCAGCTCGTGACCGGCCGGCACGATCAGCACCAGCCGGTCGGTACTGAAGCGCATCACCTGCAGCCCGGCCGCCTCCACGGGCCCGGCGATGATGCCCATGTCGCTGCTGCCATCGAGCACCCCGCGCACGATATCGCGTGACAGCCGCTCCTGCAGGTCGACCGTCACACCCGGCCGCTGGGCGAGAAACCCGGCCAGCACTTCGGGCAGGAACTCGGTCACCGCAGTGGTGTTGGCGAAGATGCGGATGTGCCCGGCCGAATCGGTGCCGAACTGGGTGAACTCGGCCTTGAGGTACTCCACCTGACGCATGATCAGGCGCGCATGGGTCAGCAGTTTCTGACCGGCGGGCGTCAGCTCCACGCCACGGCTGTCGCGGTACAGCAGGCGGGTGTCGAGCTGCGCCTCGAGGGCCTTGATCCGCGCGCTGGCTGCGGCGGGGGAGAGAAACGCACGGCGCGCACCTTGGGTGAGGCTCGGCGATTCGCCGATGTGGATGAAGAGCCGCAAGTCAGCCAGGTCGAAGTGCATGGGGGAGTCCTGTCGTAGCAGAGGCGTTCGGCATTTATGAACGCTGGTTTACGCAAATGCAAATTCACAGAATGCCGGGCGCCTCGCATGATCGGCCCATAACAACAAATGCAGAGGCCCATGCTCATGACTGCTTCGACTTCGCCCACCGACTTCAGTGCCTGGATCGGCCGCACCGAAGAGGCCTGGGATGTGCTCAGCCGCAACCTGGTCAAGCGCATTGCCGCGACCTTCGGCGAGGCCGCGCCAGGCCATGGCGACGCGCTGCCGCACCTGTGGACCTGGTGCTTCTTCCAGGAGCCGCTGCCAGAGCCGCAACTGGGCAGCGACGGTCATCCTGCCCGTGGCGGCTTCCTGCCACCGGCCGACAACCGCAACCGCATGTGGGCTGGCGGGCGGGTCGAGTTCATCGCGCCGCTGAAAGTCGGCGGTGAAGCCCACCGCCTGTCGACCATCCTGCACATCGAAGAAAAGCACGGACGCACCGGCGCACTGTTGTTCGTCACCGTGCGCCACGACTACTCCCAGGACGGCCGCCTGTGCATCCGCGAGGAGCAGGACATCGTCTACCGCGAGCCCAACCCGCCCAAGCGCGGCAGCGGCACGCCGAGCGAGGTGGGTGAGTGGAGCGAAACCATCACCCCGACGCCGACGTTGCTGTTCCGCTACTCGGCGATCACCTTCAACGGCCACCGCATCCACTACGACCACCCCTACGTCACCGAGACCGAAGGCTACCCCGGCCTGGTGGTGCATGGCCCGATGATCGCCACCCTCAACCTGCGCGCCTTCGTGCGGGCCCACCCCGACAAGCCCGTGCGCCACTTCGCCTACCGCGGTGTGCGGCCGCTGACCCTGCCTGCAGCGTTCCAGGTCAGTGGCTGCATCGAAGCACCTGGCAAGGCGCGGCTGTGGGCCGGCAACGCCGACGGCACTGCACAGAGCGCCGAAGTGACCTTCGACTGACTTCCTCAAGCCTTCGCAGAGAGTCCACACATGCACAGCTACGACAGCGATGACCTCAATGCCATCCGCGAGGGCGTGCGCGCCCTGTGCGCCGAATTCCCCGCCGAATACTGGCGCCGGATCGATGAAGAAAAAGGTTTTCCGGAAGCCTTCGTCAAGGCCATGACCGATGCCGGCTGGCTGTCGGCGATGATCCCCGAGGAGTACGGCGGATCAGGCCTGGGCCTGGCCGAGGCGTCGGTGATTCTCGAGGAGGTCAACCGCTGCGGCGGCAACTCCGGCACCATCCACGGGCAGATGTACAACATGTTCACCTTGCTGCGAAACGGCAGCGACGAGCAGAAGCGGTTCTACCTGCCCAAGCTTGCCAGTGGCGAGCTGCGCTTGCAGTCGATGGGCGTGACCGAGCCGACCACCGGCACCGACACCACCAAGATCAAGACCACTGCCGTGCGCCAGGGCGACAAGTACGTGATCAATGGGCAGAAAGTGTGGATCTCGCGCGTGCAGCATTCGGACCTGATGATCCTGCTGGCGCGCACCACGCCGCTGCCGGAGGTGAAGAAGAAATCCGAAGGCATGTCGATTTTCCTGGTCGACCTGCGTGAAGCGATCGGCAACGGCCTGACCGTGCAGCCGATCGCCAACATGGTCAACCACGAGACCAACGAGCTGTTCTTCGACAACCTGGAAATCCCGGCCACCAGCCTGATTGGCGAGGAAGGCAAAGGCTTCCGCTACATCCTCGACGGCCTGAACGCCGAGCGCACGCTGATTGCCGCCGAGTGCATCGGCGATGGGCGCTGGTTCGTCGAAAAGGCCAGCCAGTACGCCCGCGACCGCGTGGTGTTCGGTCGCCCGATCGGGCAGAACCAGGGGGTGCAGTTCCCCATCGCCGAAGCCCATATCGAGATCGAGGCCGCCGACCTGATGCGCTGGCGCGCCTGCGCCGAATACGACAGCGGCGCCAACGCCGGGGCGGGGGCGAACATGGCCAAGTACCTCGCGGCCAAGGCCTCGTGGGAAGCGGCCAATGCCTGTCTGCAGACCCACGGCGGCTTCGGCTTTGCCAACGAATACGACGTCGAGCGCAAGTTCCGCGAGACCCGCCTGTACCAGGTGGCGCCGATCTCCACCAACCTGATCCTGTCGTACGTGGCCGAGCATTTGCTCGAGCTGCCGCGCAGCTTCTGAGGAGCCGACCATGCGTGATACCCAAGCCCTGGCCAGCTTCCTGGCCGACCTGCGCTATGAGGCCATCCCCGGCAGCGTGCTGGACCGCACCGAAGACCTGTTCCTCGACTGGCTCGGCTCGGCCCTGGCCAGCCAGGGATCGCACCCGATCCCGCTGTTCGAGCGTTACGCCGAGCGCATGGGGCCCTCGTCAGGCCGTGCGCGGGTGCTGACCAATGGCCGGCGCACCTCGGCCTATTTCGCCGCGCTGGTCAACGGCGCCGCCTCGCACCTGGTCGAGCAGGACGATCTGCACAACAGCTCCGTGCTGCACCCGGCCACCGTAGTGTTCTCCGCCGTGCTGGCGGCCGGGCAAGACCTGGGCAAGTCCGGCCAGGACCTGCTGCTGGCCTCGGTGGCTGGCTACGAAGCCGGCATTCGCATCGGCGAATTCCTTGGCCGTTCGCACTATCGGATCTTCCACACCACCGCCACGGTCGGCACCCTGGCTGCCGCTGTGGGCGTGGGCAAGCTGCTGGACTTCAACCAGGAGCAGTTCATCAACCTGCTCGGCAGCGCCGGTACCCAGGCTGCAGGGCTGTGGGAGTTTCTGCGCGACGCCGCCGATTCCAAGCAACTGCACACTGCCAAGGCCGCCGCCGACGGCCTGCTTGCCGCCTACCTCACCGCCGATGGCCTGAGCGGGGCGCGCAACATTCTCGAAGGTGACCAGGGCATGGCTGCGGGCATGTCCAGTGACGCCGACCCTGCGCGGCTCTCCGACCGGCTCGGCACGCGCTGGGCGCTGGCGGAAACCTCGTTCAAGTTCCACGCCTCGTGCCGTCACACCCACCCGGCGGCTGACGCGCTGCTGCACCTGATGCAGCGCGAGGGGCTGGGCCATGAGCAGATCGCTGAAGTCATCACCCGCGTGCACCAGGGCGCCATCGATGTGCTGGGGCGGGTGACCACGCCGAGCACCGTGCACCAGGCCAAGTTCTCCATGGGCACGGTGCTGGGCCTGATCGCCGTGCACGGCAGCGCGCAGTTGCTGGAGTTCCGCGACCTGGCACTGACCGACCCGCGCATCGCCACGTTCCGCGACAAGGTGCGCATGCAACTGGACCCCGAAGTGGACGGTGCCTATCCAGCGCGCTGGCTGGGGCGGGTCGAGGTGCGCTGCGTCGATGGCCGGCAGTTCAGCGCGGCCATCGACGACCCCAAGGGCGACCCCGGCAATACCCTGTCGCGCCCGGAGCTGGAGGCCAAGTTCCAGCGCCTGCTGGCCTATGCCGGGCAGCGCAGCGAGGCCGAGGGCCGTGCGCTGATCGAGCGCGTCTGGCAACTGCGTGACGCGCAGTCGCTGGCGGACCTGCATTGAACACCGAACAGGAATTTGCCATGACCCAATCCGCTCCCCGCCCCTTGGACGGCATCACTGTCGTCAGCCTGGAACATGCCATCGCCGCGCCGTTCTGCACCCGCCAACTCGCGGACCTGGGCGCGCGCGTGATCAAGATCGAGCGCCCCGGCAGCGGCGACTTCGCCCGTGGCTACGACCAGCGTGTCGATGGCCTGGCCTCGCACTTCGTCTGGACCAACCGCTCCAAGCAGAGCCTGACCCTGGACCTCAAGCAGGACGAGGCCGACGACATCCTCCAGGCATTGCTGGCCAAGGCCGATGTGCTGGTGCAGAACCTCGCACCAGGTGCGGCGGCGCGCATGGGGTTGTCGTTCGAGGCCCTGCACGCGCGTTTTCCGCGGCTGATCGTCTGTGATATTTCCGGCTACGGCGAAGGTGGCCCGTACGAGAAGAAGAAGGCCTACGACCTGCTGATCCAGAGCGAGGGCGGCTTCCTCTCGGTGACCGGCGGGCCGGGCGACGAGCAGATGGCCAAGGCCGGATGCTCCGTCGCCGATATCGCTGCCGGTATGTATGCCTACACCGGCGTGCTGTCGGCGCTGCTGCTGCGTGACAAGACTGGTATCGGCAGCCGCATCGACGTATCGATGCTGGAGAGCCTGGTGGAATGGATGGGCTACCCGATGTACTACGCCTACAACGGCGCGCCGCCACCACCGCGGGCCGGCGCTTCGCACTCGACCATCTATCCGTACGGGCCGTTCCCCACCGGCGGTGGCGGCACCATCATGCTCGGGCTGCAGAATGAGCGGGAATGGCAGTTGTTCTGTGAAAAGGTCCTGCTCGACCCGGCGCTGGCCAGCGATGCGCGTTTCTCCGCGAACTTCCGGCGCTCGGAGAACCGCGAGGTGCTGCGCCAGATCATCATCGACGGCTTCGCCGAACTGTCGCTGGATGAGGTGGTGGCACGTCTCGAAGACGCGCAGATCGCCAACGCCCGGGTCAACGACATGCAGGGCGTCTGGCAGCACCCGCAGCTCAAGGCCCGCGACTGCTGGCGCGAGGTCGACAGCCCGGCTGGCAAGCTGCCGTCGTTGCTGCCGCCGGGGCGCAATGCCGCCTTTACCCCGCGCATGGACCCGGTGCCGGGATTGGGGCAGCACAGCGCGGCGATCCTCGAGGAGCTGGGTTTCTCGGCCGACGACCAGGCCCGACTGGCGGCTGCTGGTGTCGTTTGATGACAAGGAGTGATTGCTGATGCCGCAAACCATCGTCCGTTCGGCGCTGTTCGTGCCGGGCAGCCGTCCCGAGCGTTTTGGCAAGGCCCTGGCTGCGGGCGCCGATGCCGTTATCGTCGATTTCGAGGATGCCGTCGAGGAGCCGCTCAAGCTTCAGGCGCGTGATAATCTCGCGGCCTTTCTTGCAGCCCATCCGCAGGCGCGGGTGTGGGTCAGGGTCAACGCCCCGGAGCATGCCGGGCATGCCGATGACCTGGCGTTCTGTGCGCAGCAGTCCGGCGTCAGCGCCGTGCTACTGCCCAAGGTGGAAAATGCCGCCCAGGTCGCAGTCGCTGCGCGCACTGGCAAACCGGTGCTGCCGATCATCGAGACGGCCAAGGGCTTGCTGGCACTGGAGCGCATTGCCGGTGCCGAGGGGGTCGAGCGTTTGTCGTTCGGCAGCCTGGACCTGGCGCTGGACCTGAACCTCAACACCGACAGCGCCTCGGCCCAGCGCTTTCTTGACCAGGCGCGCATGGCGGTGCAACTGCATTCACGCGGCGCCGACCTGGCGCCGCCGCTGGACGGCGTGTTTCCGGCCATTGGCGACCCGCAAGGGCAGCAGCGGGCCATGCGCCATGCCTATGACATGGGCTATGGCGGGGCGCTGTGCATCCATCCCAGCCAGGTGCCGTTGATTCATGGCGTGCTGGCGCCGAGCAGCGAAGAGCTGGCCTGGGCACGGCGGGTGGTGGACGCCAGTGTGGCGGCCAAGGGGGCCGGGGCGTTCCAGCTCGATGGGCAGATGATCGATGCGCCGGTGCTGTTGCGGGCGCAGCGGCTATTGGCATTGGCCGAAAGCACCTAGGCCTTTCGCGGGGCAAACCGGCGGCATCCCCACCGATGCATTTGTGGGTGCAACTGTCTTGATCAAAATCTAAAAGCCAGCCCAATCCCTGTAGGAGCGGGCTCGTCCCGCAAACACCGGCAAAGCCGGTGCCCGACACCGCGGTGTCCTTTTCGCGGGCAAGCCCGCTCCCACAGGAGCTGGGCTGGTTTAAGACTTTGAACAAGACAGTGGCAGCTACAGCGCTGACTCTGGGCTCAACGCTGTACCTGTAGGAGCGGGCTTGCCCGCGAATACCGGCAAAGCCGGTGCCATACCCACTGATGTATCTGTAGGAGCGGGCTTGCCCGCGAACACCGGCCAAGCCGGTGCCATCCCCACTGATGCATCTGTAGGAGCGGGCTTGCCCGCGAATACCGGCAAAGCCGGTGCCATACCCACTGATGTATCTGTGGGAGCGGGCTCGTCCCGCGATCACCGGCATAGCCGGTGCCATCCCCCACCCATCCAGGAGCGTTCACCCCAGCCAAACGCGGGCTTACACAAAAGCTGATTCTCGAAACACGCCCGATTGGGCCATCGTACCCTTGGCAACGCTTCCCTGCTGACCCCTTCCAACAACAATAAAAGGTGACACCGATGTTGAAGCTGACCCAGGCGCTGTTGTGCGCCGCCGCCGTGTCCATGGCCGGGCTCGCCCAGGCTGCCGATCCTGTGATCATCAAGTTCGCCCACGTCGTGGCCGACAGCACGCCCAAGGGCCAGGGCGCGCTGATGTTCCAGAAACTGGTCGAGGCCGACCCGCAGCTCAAGGGCAAGGTCAAGGTCGAGGTCTACCCCAACTCCTCGCTGTTCGGCGATGGCAAGGAGATGGAAGCCCTGCTGCTGGGCGATGTGCAGATGCTCGCGCCGTCGCTGGCCAAGTTCGAGCACTACAACAAGCAGGTGCAGCTGTTCGACCTGCCGTTCCTGTTCAACGACCTCGCCGCCGTCGACCGCTTCCAGCAAGGCCCGCAGGGCAAGGCGCTGCTGACCTCGATGGAAGACAAGGGCATCCGTGGCCTGGCCTACTGGCACAACGGCCTCAAGCAGCTGTCGGCGAACAAGAAGGTGATCCTGCCCAAGGACGCCCGCGGCCTGAAGTTCCGCGTGCAGGCCTCCAGCGTGCTCGAGGAGCAGTTCAAGGCCATCCGCGCCAACCCGCGCAAGATGAGCTTCGCCGAGGTCTACCAGGGCCTGCAGACCGGTACCGTCAACGGCACCGAGAACACCTGGTCGAACTACGAGAGCCAGAAGGTCAACGAAGTCCAGCCGTTCTTCACCGAGACCAACCACGGCCTGATCGACTACATGGTGATCACCAACGCCAAGTTCTGGAACAGCCTGCCTGAAGACGTGCGCGGCGAGCTGCAGACGATCATGGACAAGGTCACCGTCGAGGTGAACAAGCAGGCCGAGGAACTCAACCAGGCTTCCCGGCAGAAGATCATCGACGCCAAGACCAGCGAGATCGACCCGCTGACGCCAGAGCAGCGCGCCCAGTGGCGTGAAGCCATGCGCCCGGTGTGGGACAAGTTCTCCGACCAGATCGGCGCCGACCTCATCAAGGCTGCCGACGACGCCAACAAGCCGTCCTGATCGTCGCCCCCATCACCCATGGCCACCTGCAGCGCAGGTGGCCCGGCTTCCTTCTGTCCGGAGAATGCCCATGCACAGGATCAGACGCGTCTGGGAGCACTTCGAGGAGGGCATGATCGCCTTCCTCCTGGCAGCCATGACCTTGATCACCTTCATCTATGTGGCGCTGAACAACCTCTACACCCTGTTCTATACCCTCAGCGACCACTGGAGCTTCGCCAGCGAGCTGATGCTCGGCATCGGCGACCACCTCATGGGCTACGCCCAGGAAATGACCTGGAGCATCGCCCTGACCAAGGCGCTGTTCGGCTGGCTGATCTTCTTCGGTATTGCCTACGGCGTGCGCACCGCCGGCCACCTTGGCGTCGATGTGCTGGTGCGGCGCGCGCGCAAGCCGGTGCAACGCATCCTGGCGATGATCGCCTGCGCCTGCTGCCTGGCCTACGCCGGGTTGTTCCTGGTCGCCAGCATCAAGTGGGTGAACGCGGTGTTCGTCGCCGGTATCGGTGCCGAAGACCTCGACCGCTACGGCATCAAGATCGGCCATATCGCGCTGATCGTGCCGTTCGGCTTCGCCCTGATCATCGTGCGCTACCTGGAAATCCTCTACCGCATCTTCACCCACCGCCAGACCAGTCTGGGCCTCGCGGATGAAGCAGCGGAAGCGAGCAAACTGGCCAACCCGGGCGAGGAGTCACACTGATGACCGTTATCTGCCTGTTCCTGCTGCTGTTCGTGTTCATGTTTCTCGGCGTGCCGATCGCCATTTCCCTTGGCCTGTCGGGCGCGGTGTCGATCCTGCTGTTCAGCCAGGACTCGCTCAGCTCGCTGGCGATCAAGCTGTTCGAAACCTCCGACAGCTACACCTTCCTGGCGATCCCGTTCTTCCTGCTGTCGGGCGCGTTCATGACCACCGGCGGCGTTGCTCAACGTCTGATCGACTTCGCCAACGCCTGCGTCGGCCACATCCGCGGCGGCCTGGCCATTGCCGCAGTGCTGGCATGCATGCTGTTCGCCGCGCTGTCCGGCTCCTCGCCCGCCACCGTCGCCGCAGTCGGCTCCATCGCCGTGGCCGGCATGGTGCGCTCGGGCTATCCGAAGGAGTTCGGCGCCGGGATCATCTGCAACGCCGGCACCCTCGGCATCCTCATTCCGCCATCGATCGTCATGGTGGTGTACTCGGCCGCCACCGAAACCTCGGTCGGCAAGCTGTTCATGGCCGGTGTGATACCCGGGATCCTGCTGGGCGTCTTCCTGATGGTGACCATCTACATCGTCGCCCGCATCAAGAAACTCCCCGCCCAGCCGCGTGCCAGCTTCGCCGAATGGCTGCGCACCGCACGTCGGGCGTTCTGGGGCCTGTTGCTGCTGGTGATCATCCTCGGCGGCATCTACAGCGGCATGTTCACCCCCACCGAAGCCGCGGCCGTGGCGGCGGTGTACTCGGCGTTCATCGCGCTGTTCGTCTACAAGGACATGCGCCTGAGTGATTGCCCCAAGGTGCTGCTCGAGTCCGGCCGCCTGACCATCATGCTGCTGTTCATCATCGCCAACGCCATGCTCTTCGCCCACGTGCTGACTACCGAGCAGATTCCCCAGCAGATCACCCAGTGGGTGCTCTCCGAAGGCCTGACGCCGATCGGCTTCCTGATCATGGTCAACGTGGTGCTGCTGGTGGCGGGGAGCTTCATGGAGCCCTCGGCGATCATCCTGATCCTGGCGCCGATCTTCTTCCCGATCGCGATGAAGCTGGGCATCGACCCGATTCACCTGGGGATCGTGATGGTGGTGAACATGGAGATCGGCCTGGTGCATCCGCCGGTGGGGTTGAACCTGTTCGTGACCAGCGCGGTGACTGGGTTGACGCTGGGGCAGACGATTCGTGCGGCGTTGCCGTGGCTGTCGATTCTGTTGTTGTTCCTGGTGCTGGTGACGTATGTGCCGTTTATTTCGCTGGCGTTGCCGGAGTGGTTGGGGATGCCGTAGGGGAGGTGGCTTCTCGGCCCGAAGGCGCTGGCGATGTCAGCGCCTTCGGGCCGCAGCACTCAGGAGCCCTTGATCTGGGCGAGTCCATGGGTGACGGAGATCAAACGCATCGTCAGTCCGAACTCTTCCACGGTGCCTTCGTAGACTGCTCGATAGATACCGGGGCCGGAATACTTCACAACGGTTCCGACATTGACAGGGGCATCGTGCAGCGGGTTGCCGTCTTTGTCATAGATGACCACACGGCTATAGCCCCAGGAAGAAGAGAAGCATTCCAGCGCTACATAGTTTGTGGGATTGTCGAAGGTCAGTTCAAAGGACGCCTCAACCGGCCAATGCCCGTTATTTCCGAAGACCACAAGGCTGTTATTACCGTCGCGGTCGATCACCATGAACGTGGCATCGCTGGTATTGGGATTCAGCGTGAGCGTGTATCCCGGCCTTTGCACTTCACCTTCGAGTGTACTGCCGGGTTTCAGGTCTTTAAAAGAATCAGTGATGTAGGAGATCTTGCGGCTCTCATAAAGCTCATTCATCTTGGTCATCTTGTGCTCCTGAGGGGCGAACCTCTGAGTTTCGGTTTGGATAACGACGAACGCATGAGGGCCGGTTGTATGCCAGGCCAAACAAGAAGGAGACCTACCCGCCCTACAGGCTTGGGGTCCATGTTGGGTGAGGAATAACAGGGCCGGCAACTGGCAGACTTGTCAGTTGCTGGTGGCCTGTAGGGCTTCTATATTCAGCGCTTTTGTTTGCATTTGGATTGAGTCGGCTACGAGCATTCACAAAGCCAGCACCCTGTGTCGGCAGGGGAGCAGCATTCAGTCATACAGCCACGGCTTGAGCTCGGCCAGGTTGCTGATGACCACCTGCTGTACCAATTCACTCCGTGGCTGTCATCCTGCTGCTGCTGCTGCTGCTGCTGCTGCTGCTGCTGCTGCTGCTGATGACCTACGTGCCTTTCTTTTTGCCGGCGCGCCCTGCGCCGGGTCGGATAATCGACCGATACCGGTGCGGCATGCTGCGCAGCAGAATCTTCGGTCCCTACTGACACTCAGGCACTGAACGCATGCAGCAACTGACTGATCACACTTACGATTTCATCGTCTGTGGCGCCGGCACCTCGGGGTGCGTGGTCGCCGCCCGCCTTGCCGACCAGCCCGGCGCCCGGGTCCTGCTAATCGAAGCCGGCAGTGCCTACACCGGCCCGCAGGTCACCGACCCCGCGCAATGGCCGGCGAACCTCGGTTCCGAGCGCGACTGGGGGTTCGAGGCCCAACCCAACCCCGCCTTGAACGGCCGCCGCATGGGGTTGAACATGGGCAAGGGGCTCGGGGGCGGCTCCAGCATCAACGTGATGGTGTGGGCGCGCGGACACCGCACTGACTGGGACCACTTCGCCGAGGAAAGCGGCGACTCCGGCTGGGGCTACGAATCGGTGCTCGGCTACTACCGCCGCATCGAAAGCTGGCAAGGCCAGCCCGACGGCCTGCGTCGCGGCTCGACCGGCCCCGTGCACGTCGCTCAACCTCGCGCGCCCCAGCCCCTCGCCTTGGCCACCCTGGAGGCCGCCAGCCAACTGGGCATCCCCCGTTTCGACAGCCCCAACGGTGAGATGATGGAAGGCCCCGGCGGCGTCGCCATCGCTGACCTGCGCATCAAGGAAGGCAAGCGTGACTCGGTGTACGACGCTTATATCGTGCCACGGCTGCACAACCCGAACCTGCACATCCTCACGCAGGCGCTGGTGGCTCGCGTGTTGTTCGATGGCCGTAAGGCGATAGGTGTCGAGGTCGTGGTCGAAGGCCAACTGCAGCGTTTCTACGTGACGGGTGAAGTGATCCTGTCGATGGGCGCGGTGAACACCCCCAAGGTGTTGATGCAGTCCGGCATCGGCCCGGAAGACGAGCTACGCGCGCACGGCATCCCGTTGCTCAACCCATTGCCAGGCGTGGGGCAGAACCACCAGGACCACGTCGCCTTCGGCTGCACCTGGGCGTACTCGCAGCCGCAGCCAGTCGGCGGCGGAGGTTGCGAGGCGACCCTGTACTGGAAGAGCGACGCCCGCCTGGACGCACCGGACTTGCTGCACTGCCAACTGGAATTCGCCGTACCTTCACCCCCCGAGGTCGGCATCGCTGCGCCCGCGCAGGGGTGGACGATGTTCGCCGGCTTGGCCAGGCCCGTCAGCCGCGGGCAGTTGCGGCTTTCGGGCGCTGGTGTGCTGGACAGGATGCTGATCGAGCCGAACACCTTGAGTGCGCCGGAGGACATGGCCGCCGCGTTGGCTTCGGTCGAGTTGTGCAGGGAGTTGGGGAACCACCGTGCGTTTGCCGGGTTGGTGAGCGGAGAGGTCGTACCTGGACCGCGGGATAAGCAGGGAATGGAGCGATTCTTGCGCAACTCGGCGGTGAGTTTCTGGCACCAGTGCGGGACGGCGAAGATGGGCCGGGATGAGAGGGCGGTGGTGGATCGCGCGTTGAGGGTTTACGGGGTGAGCGGGTTGCGAGTGGTGGATGCTTCGGTGATGCCGCGGATCACCGTGGGGAATACGATGGCGGCTTGTGTGGTGATTGGAGAGCGCGGGGCGGACCTTTTGATGGGCAGTCGAGCGGTGTTGTAAGGGGTCTGCTGATACGCAGCTTTCGAGGGGACGGGGGGCGTGCGCTGTTGGCATTCTGTGTCGGCGCGCGCGGACATTCAGTCTTCCAGCCACGTCTTGAACTCGGCCAAGTGCTGATGGCCAACTGCCGTGCCAATCCAGCCCCTGGCTGCCGGGACTGGATCTTGTGAACTTCACCGATCGTTGCGTAGTGACGGTGAATGAGCCGTCAGTTGCGCCAGAGACTGTGGCGCTACCGCATTCGCCAGAGCATGAGCCGCCGAGGGAACTGCTGGGATAATGCATCGATGGAGCGTGTACTTCGCAGTTTGAAATCAGAGTGGATACCGACCACGGGCTACCTCACCGGGCAACAAGTTCAACGAGACGTTGGCCAATACCTGATGAGCCACTACAACTGGATCCGACCTCATTAGTTCAACGATGGACTGGCGCCGGCGAAAGCTGAAGAAAAACTCAAAACCGTGTCCGGGATGAGTTGACCACTACAAGGTGTTGCCATCGAGAAATGGTCAAACACCACACCGGGGCATCCAAGCTTGGATCCTGAGGCCAGCAGAAGGACCGTGCCCGACTCAATTTCGCAGCGGTGCTTTAAGAACCTTGCTCAAGGCGCTCGGCAGCCGCGGGGCGCCGCCCGGAGAACAGTGCTATCGCCAGGCCCGCAAGCACGAATCCCGCGGCAGCAGCCGGGGTTGCGACAAGGCCGTAATGGGCAACAACAGCGCCCCCGGCCAATGCGCCGGCCGCATTACCGACGTTGAAGGCGGAGACTGCGACCGACGAGGCGACATCGGACTGCGCCCTAGCGAGTGCAACCACGCGCACTTGTACGGCCGTGACGAACACCCATGCTGCGAAGCCCCACAGCATGGCGATCACGAGCGACACCGTAGCGGTCGTGCTGAACATCATCGCACCAAGCAGGATAGCTTGCGCCCCTACCGATCCCAGCATGGTAGTGGTCGCATGACCGTTCGCGAGTTTGCCACCCGCTGCCCCGCCGATAGCGGAAAAGATGCCATATGCGAGCAGCGCGGTCGGCACCGTGGCGGCGGATACACCGCTAACTTCGGTCCAAAATGGCGCTATATAAGTGTATAAGGCGAACCAGCCAGTGTTTACAAGGATGATCGCCAGGTACAGAAGCGTTAGAGGGCGGTTGTCGAATACCGAGAACAGCGAGCGGATCCCGTCGATAGCGCCCTTGACTCCCGAACCTAAATTGGCCTGTCCGGGAATGCGCGGTAACAGCAAGTGGACCGCGGCGGCGACTCCGAATGTCAGAGCCGAGATGAGGCCGTATGGCGTGCGCCAACCCAAGTGTTGGCCAATCCAAGCGCCCAGCGGCGTGCCCAGTACGGTGGCCATCGTGACCCCGCCCATCACAATCGCCATCGCCGCGCCTTGGCGGTTCGGCGCCGCTGTCGTGGCCGCGGTGGAAAAGGCGATCCCATAGAACAGGCCGCCGAAAGCCCCCGCCACGAAGCGCATCACGATCGCCAGGCTGTATACAGGCGCGATGACTCCCACAGCATTGGCCGCCATAAAGGCCAGCAGCGCGCCGACCAGCACCTTTCGCCGGTCATAGCGGCTCACGGCGCCCGCCAGCAGCGGGCCTCCCACCGCAATGCCTATCGCGAATGCTGAAACCAGCTGGCCGGCAGCCGCTACTGAGACACCAAGGTCTGCAGCAACGGCGGGCAGCGTTCCCATCATCAGAAATTCGGAGGTGCCCACAGCGAACGCCCCCGCCGCCAGAATCAATAGCTTGCGCCAGCCCAAGCTCTGGTCGGGCCCGACGGCGGGCGCAGATAGAGCTACGCCGTCTGGTTGATTCACTGTATCCATCATGAAAGCTCCTTTTGGTGGTCTGTAATTCAGCCGTTGCCGGGCACGTTAAGTGAAACGATGGTCGCAAGCGTCGTAGTCGACTCAGGGCGGCCCCGTAATCGGGGTTCGCCTGTGCCATCACGATCTTGCCGCCGGTACCGATGGCATAGCGCGCCGACAGCAGCATTCGCCAGAAGTGGCGCCGTTGTATTGCTACCGTCAGACGCCGCGGGGGCGATCACGGCCTTGGTCAGGTTCTCTCCCGCGCGGCAGGCGATACCGAGCCTGTCGGCCAGTGCGTTGCCCGCGTCGCTGAGCAGGTTGAAGCCCAGGCCGTAATCGCGAACGGACTTGAGGTTGTGAGTGACCGTCTGCGGCGAGAACGCAACCAGGGTCGCGCCGAGGTCCTCCAGTGCGGCGCGACGCTCTTCGAGCGCCTACAGCTCAATCGTGCAGTAAGGACATCAAGCGCCGCGCCAGAGGGTGATCACCAGCGGGCCGCCGGCTAGCAGGGACGCCAGTGACATGGGGACCTGCTCTGTTGACGGTGACATCGAGTGCGACGGCTTCAAGATGTTCAGACATCGAATGCTCCTGGCTGGGTTGGCAAGTTCGGGACCGGCTGGCGTCGTGGTAGCAACATTGCCGCAAACTAGAGTCAGTTGCGTAGGGGGCCAAACTGGATTAGGTTCATGCGCATTGCGAATGAAGGGTTTGCCATGCCGAAGACTCTGGACCGCCACGACTTGATGCAACTCTTCGTGCGCATCGTTGACACCCAGTCGATCTCTGCTGCGGGGCGCCTGATGGGCTTGTCCCAGCCGGCGGCCAGTCGCCGGTTGCGCATGCTCGAGGACATGCTGGGCGTACGGCTGCTCATGCGCACCACACAACAGCTCTCGCTGACCGAGGATGGCTGCATGTTCCTAGAAGATGCCCGGCGCATGCTGACCGATTGGCAGCGTAGTGCGGAGGCTCTGAAAGGGGAGCAGGGCGAATTGTCAGGCCCCATGAAACTGGCGGTCCCGTCGGCCCTGGGGCAGTCGCTGTTCGCGGATATTGCCTGTGACTTCCTGCGCCTACATCCGCGCGTTCGGCTTGACTGGCGTGTATGCGACGACCCGTGCGATCTGGCGACTGGGGGCTTTGATCTGTGGATACGGGTCGGGCCAGTACGGAACGAGTCTCTGGTCATGCGTACGCTGGGGAGCGTCGAAAGGCTGGTGGTATCAGTGCCTGGCCTAGGCGGGCTTGAGGATCCATGTACCGGTCCGGCTGAGCTGGACAGCCTTCCGGCGGTGTTGCTGTCGTCTTATGATGGGCGAGAGTTTACCTTGACCAGCCCCGGCGAAGAGGCACGCAAAGTCAAGCCGGTTGCGGCCTTCGCGACCGACAACCTGTTCGCGGCACTGCAAGCGACCACCCGTGGCATCGGCTATTCGCTGCTACCGCGCTGGCTGATTGCGGAGCATTTGCGACAGGGCAGCCTGATCGTCCAGTGTCCGCGCTGGCGACCGGAAAACCTGCGGTTGTGCATTGCGTTTCCGCAAGGACGCTTCCGTCCAAAACGCGTTAGCGCCTTTGTCGAATTCCTGCGCAGTGCTATCACCGAATCGTCGTTCGGCATCTATCTCACACCTGAGTAGGTAATAGCCCTGTGATCCGGATTCGTGAACAGGACGGCGAAGATGCCTCCAGACCGATGGCCTTTGCCGCTTTGATTCCGACGCGTGAAAGCCATCACGTGGGCGCCCTGGGATCGCGACAGTTTGATACCGATATACTCTCTGCTTGAAGCTAGTTAATTTTACTACGGGGTGTAGCTGCAATGGGTTGCGCATATGTTGTCGGTCATTTTTCAGTAAAAGACGAAAGGAAATGGGAAGCATATCGCGCCCAAGTTCCAGCCACTATAGATGCGTTTGGTGGAATGATCGTCTTCCGTGGGGAAAAGGTGCGCGACTTGGCGGGCGGGTGTTCAGAGGAAGGCGTTGTAGTGATTAAGTTTCCAGATATTGAAGCTCTGAATAACTGGAATGCGTCTGCGATGTATCAGGCGTTGATTCCACTTCGTCAAGAGGCGTCAGTTATGACGCTCACCGCCTATCAGGAATGAAGTTCATGTTGAGCGGGGTGTAATTAGTACTGATCTGCACGCTTCACTTCAACCACTCGGGTAAGTATGAGTCGCGTGCGAGTAACCTAAGCTGCTAATGGCGTGAGACACATGATGTATTGAGCTTCCAGAGTGTGTCAGATTTAAGACACGAGCTTGGCCAAGCGCAGGCTGGTCAGGCAGATTCCCACGCCGTTTATCACCGCGATCCGGGTCAAGGAGACCTCGTCGAGGGTGATTAGCCCCTCGACGTCGAGTTGCACTTCTTCACCGTCCTTCTCGAATCGTCACCGGAACAATCCGCCATTGGGAAGTCGCCCGCGAAGGCAGGGGCACGAGAGCAGGTCCTGCGGCACGTGGTGACAGCCCTGTCTTCCAAAAAGGAGGGGGATGCGGCAACCGCCATGGGGCGCATCTTGCCCAAGGGTATGGCAATCGCGTCACTGGGCACCAGATCCGCGCTGCGAACTCCCAGATCGAAGCCTGTCGCCACTACCTCGCTCGAGTTTGCCGACCGCATTGCTGATGGTGGTAGTCGACATGCCGAGATCAAGCGCCGCCGCTCGAAACGAGCCACACCGAACGATGGCGATAACTGCTTAAAGTTCGATTAGCGAATGGCGAGCCATTGTCCCGATTTCCGTAATACGTAATGCCGGTTTATCTGGCTTATCAGGAGAAAAGGCTATTGCTAACTTAGCCTCATCACGATCAAGGAGATGAACATGTCAATGAACCTACCCAAGCCAATCGCCGACTATGTCGAGGCAAACGCCCATCTCGATATCGACGGCATGATGAAGCCCTTCCTGCGCGACGCCGTCTTAATCGACAACGGCAAGCATTTCGAGGGGCAACCGGCAATCCGGCAACTGTTCGAAGAGGAAGTGATCCCGGTGAAGGCCATCTTCGTGCCCGATACTGTTCGGGAAGAAGGTGGGGATGTTATCGTCGAAGGTCCCGCGCATGGTGATTTTCCGGGCAGTCCGCTCCGCTTCACCTATCGCTTCACGCTTGTGAACGACGCCATCAAGACCCTGCAGATCACGGTATGAGCATCCAGGCAGATCCCAAAGAGTTCGCTGGCAAGCGCGTCCTCATTAGCGGCGGCACCAAGGGTCTGGGTCGCGCCACGGTTTAGCGCTTCCTCGCAGGCGGAGCCCGTGTTGTCACAGCTGCACGCATGATCAAGGACCCTACCGAGGGCGTTGAATATGTCCTGGCAGATTTGACCACTGCGCAGGGCAGCGAAGCGATAACTGTAGTGGTCAACTAATTCCGGACACCGGATTAAGTTTATTTCCTCGGCAATCGCCGCAGGTAACCCACCGTTGAACTGATGCGGTCGCTCCCAGTTGTAGCGCTGCATCAGAAACCTGCCGATGTCCTGCTGTGCCTGCGCAGCACTCATGTAGCCCACACTTGGCACCCACTCCGTTTTCAGGCTGCGGAACAAACGCTCCATAGGCGCATTGTCCAGCAATTACCTCTGCGGCTCATGCTTTGCTTGAAGCGGTAACGCCACAACCGCTGACGAAAAGCTCGGCTGCCATACTGGCTGCCGGCGGTTAGCTCAACGTTCTGAACTCAGCATCGATGGTTTCAGCTTCAACCCGCCATGCCTGGAAGAGCTGTTGACGCACCCGGCTTTCATCCAGATTGCTTTGCAGCTCTTGTCGGCGAGTATTGAGCTGAAGGTAGTCGGGGAAGAATTCTTCCTTGAAACGTTCAGCGTTCACCAGAGCGATGAAGTCCTGGCGCTGTTTTTCGAAGTTGTCGACCATCGTTGCAATGGTTTTCTTGAAGGCTTCTTCGCGTTTGTATTGCTCCCAGCTGTCCCACGCTTCGAGTGCCACACCCAGCAAAGCCAGGGCACCATTAGCGCCCTTGGCGAATTTCACTGCGCCCCAGGGTTTGAATTTCAGGTACTTGCCGATATCCATGCCAACCGTCTTGGCAATTGTCGAGATGCCATCTCGAGCGGCCAGTACCGTGGTGTTGTTGATGAGATTGCCCTTGAGCACGTGGTTGATGCCTTGTTTTCCGAGGGCTTTGACCGTCGTATTGAAGTGATTGACCTCACTGTCGAAGCCAACCTGCATCTTCTCGACCTCAAGCGTGATCGACTGGGTCTGGCGGCTGAACTCGTTTTGCAGCCGTGTAGCGAGGATGATGCCTTCGGCACCGACCTCTCGTTCGAAGAAATCGGTGAACGTTTCAAGGCTACAGCCTTTGGCCTGCAGGATCAGATCGGCGAAGTAGCGCGTGGCAAACTCGCGCAGGCTGATACGTGCTTCTTCGATCTGCTGACCGGTGCTTGCCAATTGCTTACCTAACCGACCATTGAGCTCGTCGAGCTTGCTGACTTCGAGGGAAACCTTGTGCTCGTTCTCGACAGCGATCGGCAGTTGGTTGTTGAGCACATCGCGAATTACGCTGGTGCGCATTTCATTGGCCAGCGCAGCGCTGCCACCATTGTGCTCGATCTTCGCTGTGGTCGCCGTCTGCAGCGTTGCGATATGCGACAGCGCCTTGAATTCTTCAAGGTTGGACAGCCAGTGCTCGGCCCCCAGGTCAAAGGGATTGGCAGCCACTGCAACTATCGAAAGATCGGCTGCTTCCTGATCGCTCAGACCAATCTGTTCGCGAAGCCTGCCCGTGACGTTATCGCGCTTGATCTGCAGATTGGACTGATAGTCCTGTTCGTCTTCAACATCAGCCACCTCATCGAAGCGACTGAGCACGAACACCGTGCGCGGCAGCAGACCCAAGGTGCGGAACAACCAGGTCAGATCTTCCTTATGGCTTTCCTTGATCGGGTTGGTCGAGTTCATCACGTACAGCACCAGGTGAGATTCGCTCACGTACTTCTTGGTGATGTCCTTGTACTTCTCGATGGCATGGGTTTCGGCGTTTTCCTGCTCTTTGAAACCGAACAGGCCCGGGGTGTCGATCAGTACGAAATCATCATCGACCTCGTAGATTTTCACCTCGTTAGAGGACTCTGCATGACTGATCTTCATACTGGATTTATCCAGCTTCTCCATCCAGGCTGCTGCAATCGATGTCTTGCCCTCGGAGAAGCCGCCGATCAGTGCGACCTTGAGTTTTTCACCGGATACGCTGTTGATGGCGTTCCTCAACTTGCTGCTCAGGGCCCCGTCGATTGGCACACCGGCCTGTGCACCCTGATCGAGAAAACCTTGCAACCGTTCGAGCAGCGACAGTGCGTCGGCCTGTTGGGCCTTGAATGTCTTGAGGGTATTTTTCATTACAGTTTTCCTGCGATTTCGATTTGGCGGGAGAGCACTTTCAGGCGTTTGGTGGAGCGCGCCAGCGTTTCAACCTGGCTGGAAGCTTGCTTGGCAGGCGCTTCCAGCGCCCGATCAAGTTGCTCGATCGTCTTCTGCATTTCGTTCAGTGCGCTTTCCAGATTTTCACGTAGCGCACTGCGCAGTTGTTCGGTAGCGCTGAGCAGGTTTTTATCGGTTGCCTGGCGTTGCTGAGATTTCTTGAAGTCGGAATCGAATGCGCCCCAGATCGCTTTGCCAACCGAGATCAAAGCGGTCAGTACCGAAGCCCCCACGAACCACAGGCTGGCACCGCCGGTGAAGGGGGCTGCTGCGATTCCCAGAAGGCTGGCGATCAGTCCGGCAACCTTGATGCCATTGTCGATTTTGATATTGAGTTTGAACGGCTGATTGAACTTCATGCTGCCGAGCTTTCCATAGCTCGCGGTCAGTTCCTGAGCATGCTTTTCGAATCGCTTGAGAATATCTTCGGCAGCCTTCTGGAAGGTGCTCACTTCAACGTTGATGACCTTGGGTAACTGCTTGCCCAACGCGTGTTGCTGTTCCTCAAGCTGTTCGCTCAGGGCTGCCTTGAAGGCATCGTTGCTGATGTCTCCTTCGATCTTCGCATAGACGCTGTTTCGCACCTTGCTGGCGAAGCTGTGGATCAAGGTCTCGCCTGATGATTCAAGGCGCTTCTTCAGCGCACTGAAGCTGCTGTTCAACTGACTCTTGGCGCTTTGCTCTTCTTCGTTGAGCTTGGCCGCCAGCGCCGAAAGCGTTTGTTGAACACCTGAGAGCGTGCCGGTGGTGTCGGTGAGTGCTTCATTAGCCTTATTGAAGTTGGCCCGAATGATCTTGGACTGGCCGTCACGGATCAATTTCTCGTCGAGCAACTGCAGGAAGCCTCGCAGGCGAGACTTCTCCAGGAGTTCGTCGGCACCAAAGTCCGCGAGCACCTTGGCCCGACGATTGGCGTTCGATGAACCCGGCGCGAAGTGATGGGTCGAGGCAAGGAATGCTGGCAATGCGGTCAGCGCGAACACCTCCCGGTAGTGTTTGCCAAGCTGGTCGGCCATCTTCTGATCCAAGCCAGCAAGACTCGTGTTTTCGTCTTCGGAAACCAGTGGTCGGCCGTTCAGGGAGTTCTTGGGGCTGGTGATCTTCTTGTTGAAGATTGTCCAGACTTCGGTTTGTGCAGAGAGATGCTTCTTGATCTTCTCCAGTGTGCCCAAGTTCTGCCCATCGCCCGTCTGCGGAGGTGCTGCCTGGTTGGTGACGTAGAATACGGCGTGAGCAATTTGTACGGCGCGCTCGATTTCCTCCACTACCAACCCTTCCTTGCCTTCGATACCCGGTACATCCAGCAAGGCGAAGGGGTGGCCGTCCAGTTCGAGGTCATAACGCTGTGTTTTGCGCGTGAAGTCGGCACTACCGTCACCGATGATCTGCCCGTCGGCATGGACCTTCAGCTCGGTCACCAGTTGCACCAACTGAGTTTCAACTTCCAGGCGCTGTTGTACGAGCGTCCGTTGCTGCTCAGTAGTCGCTGCCTGTTGAGCGGTAAGCGCCGTACAAGCATCGTCGCGTGCACGGGTGACTTCGGCTAACTTCTGCTCGAGTTCAGTGCGGGCGTGCTCGGCTTTCTGCCGTTCGGTTTCCAGTGTCACCGCAGCGCTTTCGCGTGCTGCCGTGGCGGTGGCCAACCGGGCAGTGGCATCGTTGAGCTGTAGTTCTTCCGGCATTTTTCTGAACAGGTTCAGCAGCCTCTGCCAGAGCGAAGCCGTGCTTTTACGTTCGGCGAGAAGGCTGTGCAAACGGGTAACGGCAGCTAGAGCATCTTTGTGTGCGTGCTCGTGTTGCTGGAGCGTGTTGTCCAACCTCTGTGTCAGCTCGCTGGACTGGGCATTGGCCCGATCCAACGCTTCGCGAGCCTGCTGGTAGGGTTGCTCGTACTGCTGCACTGCGGCGGTCAACTGCCGCGTGAGTTCATCAAGTCGCGCTTCGGTCTCCTCAATGCTTTGTTGCAAGCGCTGGAGGTTTTCTTCAGTCAGTTCGTACTGTTCGTGCAGCTTGCGGAAGGCCTCCTGGCTCGCCCGCTTGCCTGGCTCCTGCAGCAGAATCCGCAACGTCTCGATGAGTGTCGACTTGCCTGCCCCGGTTTCACCATAGAAGGCGATGGTGAAGGTGTTCCACTCGGCGTTCTTCTCCAGTTCCGCCAACCGATCGAACAGCGCGGTACGATGTTCGGTGAGCCGCCGCAGCGCTTCCTTCCTGGCCAGGTTCAAGGCTTCGTCGTCCGAAGAGTGCCTCAGCTCCCCGATAATGAGGGCCAACTCATCGTTGATTTGCTGGTAAACCTCGCGGGGGCTGTTCAGTTCGAGAGTCATGTAGGGTTCTTCGGTGGGTTTTTCGGGCGCCTGGGTTGGCGGGAAAGCATCAGCATGAACGAGGGGTGGCTCAGGAGCGTTCGGCGTAATTGCTTTGAAGCGTGTTTCGGTCAACACCTGGGGGAGTCGCTCCCAGTAATCTGTGTGACCGAAGTCGTTCATTTCGACGCTTTCGAAGTGCTCGACCACATTGCGTCCCAGGCAGGTTTCGCCCCAATTGAGCAGCAACGTCCGGTCTGTCTTGGAATACGCGTTGATCATCCTGCCTTGCAGGAGCTTGCGCATCTGACTCGCTTCAATGGCTGAGACCTCGACTGCCGCAGCCATCAGCAGTACATCGTTGATTGCCAACTGGTGCCTTTTGGAGAAGCTTTTCAGACTGCTGACGACCACCCGACCGCCAAGAGAGTGGCCGATCAGATTGATGGTTTCTACCTGAGGGTGTTTGGTGCGCAGGTACTCTTTCAGTTGATCGAGCAGCACAACACCCATGCTCTCTGCACGAGCGCGGGCATCGCTGAAGTTCTTCAGACGGTCTTTGACCACGGCCCCCACCAATCCCAAGGAAGGACCGAAGCCCCCGGTAGCGCCGACCGGTACGAAGTTAAGGCTGCCCGCACCCAGCGACCAGAATGAAGCGATGTCGAAGTGCAGATAATGGTTTGATGGCCAGAACGCAAAGATATTGATGAAGTTACCGAGTTGCGCGGGAATTCTTTCAAGCAGGAGTTGCTTGTCTTCGTCGTTGTGCCCGGCGCTGTAGCCGTGGATGAAGATATTGGCTTCGGTCGTGTTGGTGCTGGAGGACGGCGACGACTGGAACAGGAATGGCAGGGACATCGGCGGCTCCCTATCTGCAGGCGTGCTGCTTGCGGGGCGGTATTGGCCGAGAGGGGGAGTCTGAGTACTCCAGACACAGATGCGATGAGGTCTGGCGCCTGAGGAGGGAGTCCTTGGCTTGGTCCATAGCTGCAACTTCCTTGTGATCGTGAACCGGGTGTCGTGGGGATGCCTGGAAGGGAATTTACCTCGTTTAGGTGGCATATTGCCATGCCTGGAGTAGGGACGACTCAGATTCCCTGCGGAGATCGGCGCAGGCGCATCGGCAGGAGATCAACGCCTCGCCGCAGTTAGTCCTCGGTGAAGTAGTCGCTATCCAGCTGCTTCACTTCGTAGACCTGTTTAACACTGCAGCCCAGGTTGTAATCGACCATCAGGCCGGCGAGTTCGGCACCATCAATAAGCACTACTTTGATGTCCAGGCTCAGGGCAGCGTCGCGGGCTCCGGCGGAGAAGTCGGATGTAGTGATGAAGACGCCTTTACGGGCGCGTTTACGGGTCAGCGCCCCGATGAACTTGTCGATCTCCGGCCGATGCACCGTGTTACCCCAGCGCTTGGCTTGCAGATAGATGACATCCAGCCCGAGCTTGTCTTCCTTGATGATGCCGTCGATACCATCGTCGTTGGTTTGCTGGGTTGCGCTGCCGGCCTCTTTGCGTGAACCCCCGTAGCCCATGGCGATCATGAGATCGACTACTAATTGCTCGAAGAATGTCGGCGAAGCGGCACGGACTTGGGCGAGGAGGTCGTCTGCCAGCGATTGCATCAGTGCTTGATGGGCTGTGGACAGTTGTTCATCAGGAGTGGATTGCTCGGTGGGGTCAGGTTGGGCTGCCAGTATTGAGTTGGTGGCAGGGTTCGCGGTGTGGAACGCGGCGAACTCTGGAAATTGCTTGAGCCAACTGACAGTGATGCGGCCAGGGCCGTTGTTAAGGGCCTCAAGGCCGCGTGGAGTGATCTGGACCAGGCCTTTGGCCGGGATCACGAGCAGACCGGCTTTGTTTAGATAGGTGCGCGCCCAGCCGACTCGGTTGTTGATGACTGTTTGCTTACCGGAGGGGAGGCGTTCGGTGCGTTCTTCCTCGGTTAGGTTGAACTCGTTGGCTACGTGCTCGCGTAGGTCACTGAGCGTGAGCGGAGCGCGGTCGGCGACGATGGCCAGGATTGGGCGCATGAGGGTTTGGAAGTCTGGGATGGGCATGAGGGAAGTCCTTTTCAGAATTTGGGGCTGATGGCGAAGCGGGATAGGGGAAGCTTGGGGAGGTTGGGCGTTTTTGTCGAGCCGGGGTAATTTGAAACCGGTCGCTATCTATTTGTTTTTTCTAGTTAATAATTTATTGGTCAACTTGCTTGGAATACCAGTTGGAACGCAGCGTGGTCTGGATTCCGATGGATGGTGCTTTTGTGAAGCGCCCCCAGACGCGAATCGGGTCCAAATCTATCAAGCAAATGATCGTGCTGTTGATTGTCGCCCCTGCGCGTACGATGTCCCCACTCGCACGTACAGGAGCTCCCGACGACGATACCGTCAATGATTACCGTGCTGGCTAAGCCGACTCTCGAAGTACTGCGCAGTCTCTTTGTCGGTGCAGTACAGGTAGCAACCCTTCATCCCGCGTGTCATCAGGGTTCGGTACGTATTTTTGATGATCAGGTCTGTTTCACTTTTCGCGAGGGTAGGTTGCTCTTTCATCATTTTTTTCCAGCCGCGAATCGATTTATCGTGCTTGTCGCGCTCATCTGGGGATGTCACGACCTTACCGTCACGTACAACTAGGTCTGGCCCGATGATCACCCCGACGTAGTCGACTTCCAAACCTTGGCAGGTATGAATGCAGCCAACCTGCTCGATTGAGTTCTCAGCGATGATCCACAGGCTGCCATCCTGATCCAGGTTCCATTGGCGTTTGTAGTCGCCAATGACGATATCAGCAGCGGCGGGGTCTTTTTTGCTCAACCACGGCCAGCAATAGCCGGCGACCACACGAGCTTTGTTTCCGTGGTTTTTTTCATTGATCGCTTCATGCATCGCCTGAGGTGAGTCGAACACTTTAAATTCGTACTCTTGAGTCTCAAGCGTCGGATTTGCCGTCGAACGAATGCCCAGCGTGTCATCCAGCCATGCCAGGTAACCGTCAGAACCACTGCAGCGAAACTGCGAAGACAACACGTGTTCCTCCATCACAGCACCCTTGGCTTTTGCAAAGGCGCGTATCGCCTGCTTGCTTCCGATATCGCTCAAGGTTACACGCTGGTCCTCATCAATAAAGAAAATGGAGCATTTCGCTGAGTCAATCAGCTCCTTGATCTGGTTCTCCCCAAGGTTTCCATAAAGCCCGCTTTTCTCATTCAGTCGGTGAGCTTCGTCCACGATGAGCGCATCGAATGTGTTGGGCTCAGTATCGATGAATGCCCCAGAGCCTGAAAAGAAATTCGAGAAATGGCTGCGCTTGATGGTGCCGACCAGTTTGCTTTCGTAGACCTTGCGTGGGGCTGCATTCTTGGAGACGTATTTGCTCATCAGCTTCAATTCGGTGAGCTTCACCAGCAGATTGATAGCCAGAACAGTTTTCCCGGTGCCTGGTCCACCTTCGATGATCATCACCTTGGGTGCTTGGTCCGAGGCCTCGCTTGCCGCCGCCAGCGCCGACTCAAAAATTGCTTTCTGATCGTCAATCAATACGAATTCGGGTTTGCCTTTCATCAACCCCCCGAGGGCTTCGGCTAGCGCCTTGGACGGGCGAGTTTTCCCTTCGGACAGTTCGTAAAGAACCTCTTTGTTGTCGCCATGACTTATATGCTTTTTCAGAAAGCTTCTGAGTTTACTGAGCTCTTCCGGGCCTTTCAGAAACAGCGGAGCCTTGCTGATGTGGGGCTCATAGTGGGCTGAATCTATGACCCCGTCGCTGACGTAGTTATGGAGGTAGGCACACGGACGGATTTCGATGCTTTTGTCATACACCGCCTCGTTGAAGCCTTCCAGCAGCGCTGCATAGGACCATACCTGATAGGACGGGTGAATGGTCTCAATGAGGCCGCCACCCAATGCCGTTTTGACGATGGCGTCTTTGGTGGTGGCGTTGGCCTTGCTCCATTGCTTCAGCTCGATCAGTACGGCCTTTTTTGCCTGGTTTTCGTCGCGACCGGTGAGTAGAAAGTCGATTCGCTTTGACGACTGCGGAATGTGCAATTCAATGGCCAGGCCTGCATCGCTCGGGAGGCCCTCATCTCTAAGGACCTTGGCCATGTACGTCAGGGACCCTTGCCACGACCTGATTTCCGAGGAGCCAACGTTCTTGCCGGTAGCTTCCTTGTAATGCCTGAGGATGACCTCCTCAATGTCATCGTTATCGTTGTCTTTAAGAAATTGCTGTTTGGTCGCAGCGTAAACGATCACGGGTTGTCCTTAGGTGCGTGTTGGTCAGAGTCGGTCGTACTTTTTGCTGCTGCTTCTGGCTTTATCCACGGGGTACTTCTGGCCATTCGAGGCGAGTTTCCGTGTCACCGCGTCGTTGAGGTCGATACCGAGCACGCTGCTCAGGCGAACCAGGTACATCAGTACGTCCGCCAATTCGTCTTTTACGGCTAGTCCGATTTCAGGATCTTTAGCTACGGAGAGCGAATCGGCATCGCTCATCCATTGGAAAATCTCGCACAGCTCTCCTACCTCTCCAGTGAGCGCCAAGATGAGATTTTTTGGAGAGTGGAACTGCTGCCAGTCGCGATCATCTGCGAAACGCTGAAGGGATGCGGCAAGCTTCACTACGTCGATCAGTGGAGCGGATGAGCTGTCTGAGTTACTCACGGGGCTATCTCTTGAATATCGGGGGCAAAAAATGTGTAGGAAATCTAGCGTAAGATTGTAAGAGTTTTCGCCGCTTGCGCAGCTTTTTTGTGTTTTCCTCACACGCTCTCTGCTGGCCGCATTGCTTTCCAGCATTCGCTAGGTACTTTGAGCGTGGCTAAGGGGGCGCGACGCCACCCATGCCCACCGACTAGTGGCCTTTTCTCTCTCTGTTCGTTAGTTTGCAGAATGGGCCGTTTCTGGCTAGCAGGTGATGGCAATCGGCACCAGACGAACGGATGTCTGCCGTGACGTAAATCATTGCTGGGGCTGGACACATCCTCCCCGAACTGGTCAGCGGCAACAGCACTGGGCGGGCCTCCGGCGAGAGGAATCGATTGCACCAAACTACACCTTTACTCCTCTTCGACGGGAGGCGCGTCGGCGGAGGAGGTGAGTACCTATTCAGCTGAATTTTTTAGTCGAGAGTAATGGATTAAGAGTGGCAATAATCGGATCACTACTCCCAAATATTGCCGCTAATAATGTTCTCTGTTACGACATAATAATAGTATTTTTTATATTATTAAGCACCTCTTCTAGTGGCGTTTTATGTTCGAGCTTTAGCTTCTCAAGTGCAGATATTAAATCTGTGTCAGTTAATGGTATAATTAATCCGTGGCCATTTTTAAATGAGTCTCTGCATCTTTCAATGAATAATTCTTTTTTGGATATCTCTCTGCAAGTTATGATCCCAAGCATTCCTCGATTAACGGTTAATCGACCGATCATTTGATCAAGTTCAGGGTTTTGTATGTCCTTTGAATAATTCTTGCATTCGATAATTAGATACGGGCAGGGTATCTTGTGAATCATATGGAGGGTATGAAAAAAACCTTCCTTAGCTGAGTTTTCGAAGTATATATCAATCCTCTTTCTGCCCTGGTTTATCTCGGCTTCTAGTACAGGTGATGAGGCGTTTGGATAAAGTAGCATTTCAAGAATGCCAACTATTGTTTTGTGATAGTCTGATGCCGTGGATGGCCCCTGCTTAATAGAGCGTAGTTTCGCAATCAGGTGCTCTACTACTGAATTCAAGTTGAGCTCGGGATCAATTGACTCAGATGGGAGAGATCTAACCTGCTGCGCTTGCTGATCTCTGAAGGATTTAAAAACCAATGGGTGTTTTTCTGTGAAATCGAATAGCCATTCTTTCGTAAAATCCTTTACTACATTTTCCTTTAGACTCTTTTTTGAAATGTAAGGAGTTCCATCCTTCCGATGCTCGACCCATATACTGCCTGTTCTTATGTGCTCATGTTGGAGGTATTCAAGTACATGTTTATTATAGTAGTTCTCAGGCGCATAAGCCTTGCTATAAGAAACGATTGCTTTCGGGGTGAGAAGGATCTTTTTTCCTTCAACAAGCAGTGTGTCTTCATGAGTAAATATCCACTTTTTTCGAGATGCATCCCATATAGGTCCAGCGGAAACACCAGCTGTTAATTCTATTTTATGTAGTTTGCATTGGGACTGCGTATAGGTAATTAGGCTCCCTCGTATGAGGTTGGTAGTCATATCTGAAACTTTATCTTTGCCGATTCCTGGAATAAATAGTCTAAAGTCTTCTAGGTCGGTGATTTTTCCGGACTGTATTGCCTTACTTCCCATGATACTTTCGAAGAGTTTCTTTGCATCCTCACTACCAATTCCGTTACCCCTAGGTTTCCCTACAGAAAGCCCGAGGCAGGTCTCATTAGGCTCATGGAGATGTGAGAAGAGTTCAAAAGCATCGTCCTCTTTCCCTTGGCGAACTAGATCTAAGAAATGAGAAAAAAATGACCTTACTGAACTGGCAGCTTTTATCGACCAGCGATCCGGTCTTAATCCAAGAAGATAAGGATCCACAAATAATCGCGTGTCAAAATCAGTGTCAATATCGACAAAGTCAAGTTCGAATTGACTTTTGGACAGTTTGAATCGTTCCGAAAGTTTCATGTTTTTGCCTTTTTACAGTGGTCTAAGCTAGATAAATATTAAAATTAAAGTGTGAAAGTGCCGGAGGGTGATTGTCCTTGGGGTTCACGAAATGCCAGATTCGAAATAGAGGACTTCAATCCTAGAATAATTATCTGCATCCTTGACCTCTAGGGGTTGGCGAGTTTCTTTGCGCAACAGTGAACTCTAGCTCAATAGAGGCATTTTGCAATCATTGGGGCGGCAAGTGCTTGGTAGTCGAGGCTAGCGGCGTACGAGAAGGACGCAGAAGTATTCCTATACGCCCCGGCCCTGGTGGATTAGATGACGGCGTTTAGGATGAAAAAGCAGATAATCTGTCTAGTCCTGAAATTGCTTGAATATCCATGATTTCTCTAAACGGCGGGCGAGCAGCCGTACTGTCAGCCTGTAGTAGGACCGAGTCGCCTTACTTCGCCTATCGAGGCAATGATCGAGAAACCACGCAACATGCTTTCTCTGCCAAGCCCAGGGCGTATCTCGCTGCCAGCGTGCTGCGATTGCAGCTTGGATAATCGCGGCCTGTCGCAAATGGCGTTGCCGCGTTGCATGCGATCCGGTCAGCACGCCAGCCAAGAACAACTCCATATCGAATGGCTTGCTCATGTCCGCCCTCCAATGTAGGCCGCGACCACGTCGATCCGACCGTGCCCCAGCTCATTGCTGATTTGCCTCCGGGCCTCACAATCAAGGTGCCTATCTACCTGGCAACATTGGCCGCCGTTGATAGGCGCGGGGTGTTGGGTGATTTGCTCATAACGCTCACATGCGTACGCCGCTCGTAGCTCATGAAAGCCTTTGAGGTTGTGTGTATGCAGGACGTCCCGTGCAGGGCGGACGATTTCTTGGAGAACATTCAGGTATCTTTCGTGTGGCGCAATCAGGTTGTGGCTACCCGCAGGCGACACCTGCCATGCAAACCTCGTTGCCTCGCGAACTCGGTCATTCACTCCAATCCAACGTGGCGCCGAGGCCCCGGCGCGGCCGCCTTTGGTACCATCCTGAATGTTTATCCTGCCTAGCTCGTCAGCCTCACGGCTTAGCCGTGGCAGGTCAGCCAAGATGGCCTCACGCAAGCGCATGCCGGTGGCTCGCGCCAACAGAACAAGCGCGGCGGCGCGTAGCTGATGTTGGCTGCAAAGCGCATCGACGATCTGTTTAACCTGTTCGCGGTCTTGGCCCTGGGGCACCGAGTGGCGAACCCCGGTGCGCTTCATACCCAACGCCTTGCTCGGACTTGGCAGTTTCACGCACTGATCACCGCGAAGCGCCGCCATGGTCCTGTTTACGCTGGATAGCCGGTTTTGTGCGGTGCTGACGGCGAGGTCGCCGCGCACAACCATGTCGCGCAGATATGCTGCATAGTCGGCCAACACCCTCCGATCAATCTGCCGCGCATCATTGATACCGGGCCCCTGTTCGGAGCGGCACCATTTGACGAATGCCTGCCACCGATCACAGTGCGCTTTGACCGTGCCGTAATGACCGCCGCCGAACATGTCTTTCAGCGCCTGCGGTCCTGCGTAACTCAATTGCCTGCCGTAACCGAAATTGCGACCATCGCGTCTACCCACCAATGCCATATCGGTCACCTCATCTTCTGCTCTCCAATCCTCGCCCCACGTCATCCCGCCAGGAATGCTGAGTGTTATCAGGGATCAAGGCCCCTGCGACCTGTGGGGAATGTCCACTACGCAGGACTGGCGGCTCCGTACGACCAGGAGCGAGGGCATCTCATGATCTGGCCTCCTGAACACCGTTACCGGTGGGCGGGTGGAGGCTGCGCTGGCTGACGAGACCAGCGCCTGAAGATCCTGAGCCGGGTGAACGCAGCACTGCGATGACCGGTGCATGCCTGACTGTCAGTCAGGTGCAGTCCATTCCCTGGTCTGCGGCACCATCATCTGCACGGCTGTTGCTGGTGACATCAGCGTTTGTCACGCCGATTGTCATGGGGGGGATTGCCGCAAAGCCCTGTGCGATGAGGGCTGCAGCAGTGGTAGAAGTGCCCGTCTCTTTCCAGAAGAAAGAGACGGGCACAGGTTGGCGCAGGATTCGGCCAAGCGGATAGGTTGCTGCAGGGCAGCGCAATAGGAAGTGTCGTCTGGCGCACGAGGGCCATGAAATGTAGTTGGCATCCATCACCGGGGAGGTGACCGGGCGAGCTGCCGGATGCGAATCGCCCTTGGGGAGAACCACCGCGGGGCGGCGTGACCTTTAAGGTTCGGGTCACCTGGGGTGCTGTCATCGACAGCCTTTGCACGGCCAGTTCTACGCCTGTGGATAAACCCGGTCAAGGGCCGAAATTCAGCGCTCTTGGGACGTGAAAAGCGGTTATCCACCGGTGAAATTCCATGGTAAATCCCGGACAACGTCGTGGCTTTTAGCTCTTCAGAGTAAGGTCCATCCAAACAGGGCGGCTTTGCAGCCCTGTTTGGATGGACCCGCGCTGAGAAGCGGATAAATGAGGCTGCTTTCCCTGAATCTTGAGCCTTCAGTTGCTGTCGCCGGTGTTATTGCGCCTGCACAGTCCTAGCGGATCGGCACCACGTTCTTGTCTCTAACTTGGCCGTATGCAGAGGCGAGCAGGCTGCCAGTGGCGGCTTTCTGGATGTACTCACTCCACCAGGCCATCATCGGGCGACGGCGCTCAATGTAGTCGGCTCGGTTGTAGGCGCTGCGCACCTCATCCTTGTCGACATGCGCCAGTGCAACCTCAATGAGCTCCGGGTCCCAGCCATGCTCATTCAAAATGGTGCTGGCCATCGAGCGCATGCCGTGGCTGACCAACCGATCCTGGAAGCCCATGCGTTTCAACGCCATGTTGGCCGTTTGGCTATTGGCGTGGGTGCGCGGATTTCTGTCTGCCGGGAAGACGTATTCGCGATGGCCGCTGTGAGTCTTCAGTGACTCCAAGAGTGCGGTAGCGTGATCACTCAACGGGATGCTGTGAGGGCGGCGCTTCTTCATCCGCTCCGGTGGGATAGTCCAGACACGCCTTTCAAAGTCGATGTCTGCCCAGCGAGTAGTCGCCGCCTCGGCGGGGCGAGTCATGGTGTGCAACTGCCATTCGATCAGGCAGCGAGTGGTGCGCTTGATGCTGGCGTTCGCGATCTCCAGCATGAGCTCGGGGAGCTCTTCTGGCGAAAGCGCGGCCATATTCTCTTTCTTGGGCTTCTTGAATACCGCCCTGATGCCAGTGAGTGGGTTGGCGAAAATCAAGCCGGAATTCACGCCGTAGGTCATGATCTCGTTCAGCCGCTGGCTAAGACGCTTGACCGTTTCCAAGCTGCCTTTCGCTTCGATTGGACGAAGCAACGCGATCACCATCGGCGCGGTAATTTTCGTCAGTGGTGTTGTCCTCAAGTCGGGGAGCACGTGCAGTGTGAGCGACCGCCAGATGTCCTCGGCGTAGGCTGGGGTGACCGAGTCTTTCTTGAGCTCGAACCAGGCGGTGGCCACGTTCTCGAAGGTGTGTTCCGTTTCTGCGCGCTTGGCTTCATTCAACGTATTGCGCTGCACCTTCGGATCGATGCCTTGAGCTAGCAGCTCGCGAGCTTCGACTGCCATCTTTCGCGCATTCGCCAGTGACAATTCGGGGTAGGTCCCGAAGCCGATGTTGATGCGCTTCTTGGTCACCGGTTCGCGGTAATTGAAATTCCACAGCAACGAGCCGTTGCTGCGGACGCGGAGCTGCAAACCGTCACCGTCAGTAAGGACGTAATCCTTGGACGCGGGTTTGACTCCCTTGAGCTGTCGATCGGAGAGACGGAGGTTTTGAGCAGGCATGAGATTGTCCTCAAGCACTGATTCGGTATTCCAAAGATTAGCACCGGATGGGCTGGAATACCGTCTGGAATACCAGAATGGCTGGAACTCAGAAACTCTTAAAAGACCGCAAAAAGCGCTGGGAGCCTCGTATTTACTGGATCGCAGGCACAAAAAAAGACGTCCGTGGACGTCTTTGATTGATCATTTGGTGGAGCCGGGGGGATTTGAACCCCCGTCCGCCAGTACTCCGCTGTCGGTACTACATGCTTAGCCGTGTCTATTGAGTTAATCCGCAGCCGCCCGACGGGCAGGGTGCTTTGGACGAGTTGGGTAAGTTTTAGTCGCTTTGCCCCCAACGTGCTACACGACGATCCTGTTCTGTATGACAATCACTTCGGGTTTACAGGCATCCCCTAGTGATTGCTGGAGCCGAAGCTACCAGGAGAGCGGGCTCAGCTGCTTACGCAGCGAGAGCGTAGCCCTCGTAGTTTTCGTCATTGGCAACTATAGAAAGTTGCAACAGTGGATTTACGAGTTCTGTTACCAACTCGGCATGCACCTAGAGTTTCGCTACCGGCGTCGAATCCTGATCGGCCCCACACTCAGCTCTAGCTGACGTATCTCTCGACACGTGCCGCCGAGTATACGCCTTTGCACGGGCGGCGTCGACTGCTGGTGCCGCCGCCCGTTGCAACAGAGCGGCTCAGGCGCCGCTGCCGCCGGCCGAGCCGCTGCCTTTCTCGGTCTTTTCCAGGCGCTCCAGCACCTTGCTGGTGATGGCGATGCACTCCTTGGTGTCGCCGCTGGCCTGGGCGGCCTTGGCTTTGTCGACATGCTCGGTGAGTGCCTTGTCCAGGCCTTCGGACGTGGCGCCGGCGGTAGCCATGCTGTCGTTGATCTTCTGCAGGTTGATCGCGCACAGGTCATCGGCGGCGAATACAGGCGAGGCCAGCAGGGTGGCGGCCGCGAAGAGGGCGGAAAGCGCTGTACCTTTCATGGGTGTCTCCTGGTGAAGGCCTCTGGAAGGTGGGCCTGAAGGGTGGACTGTGGCCATTGGCCAAGGGTTCCATCGGGTTGATCGGGCGATCCACCAAACCCGTCGCGAGTAAAGAGGGTGAGGCAACCGGTCACGCGGCAAACAACCACACAGCCTGCCCTGGCATTCGGGACTATGCTTCCCAACAGTCGTTGATTTGGATCAATCGTTCCAGATGAAACGAGTTGGCCGCCTGGCCAGAATCCCTGCGATCGAACAGAACAATTCGACAACAGCGCACTCGATTACCGTGGGGGCAGTGAGCGCGAGGGTCACGAGCCCGAACGCGCGGATTACCTGAAGAGGAAGCACTATGTTCGGTTTAGAGGCCTTGGAGCTCGCCCGAATCCAGTTTGCGTTTACCGTATCCTTCCACATCCTGTTCCCGGCCATCACCATTGGCCTGGCGAGCTACCTGGCGGTCCTAGAGGGCCTCTGGCTGAAGACCAACGACAATGTCTACCGCGACCTCTACCACTTCTGGTCGAAGATCTTTGCCGTCAACTTCGGCATGGGGGTGGTCTCCGGGCTGGTCATGGCCTATCAGTTCGGCACCAACTGGAGCCGTTTCTCCGACTTTGCCGGTGCCGTGACTGGGCCTTTGCTGACGTACGAAGTGCTCACTGCCTTTTTCCTCGAAGCGGGTTTCCTCGGGGTCATGCTGTTCGGCTGGAACCGCGTGGGGCGGGGGCTGCACTTCTTCGCCACGGTGATGGTGGCGCTCGGCACGCTGGTGTCGACCTTCTGGATCCTTGCCTCCAACAGCTGGATGCAGACGCCCCAGGGCCACGAGATCATCGATGGCCGGGTGGTGCCGGTCGACTGGCTGATGGTCATCTTCAACCCCTCGTTCCCCTACCGCCTGATGCACATGGCCACCGCTGCGTTCGTGGCCACGGCGTTCTTCGTCGGTGCCTCGGCGGCCTGGCATCTGCTGCGCGGGCGGGATAATCCGGCGGTGCGCAAGATGCTGTCGATGGCCATGTGGATGGCGCTGATTGTCACGCCGATCCAGGCGGTGATCGGTGACT
The DNA here is from genome assembly GCF_001636055.1 of Pseudomonas putida. Taxonomy (NCBI): domain Bacteria; kingdom Pseudomonadati; phylum Pseudomonadota; class Gammaproteobacteria; order Pseudomonadales; family Pseudomonadaceae; genus Pseudomonas; species Pseudomonas putida. The sequence continues at coordinate 5,381,836 of NZ_CP011789.1, read as the reverse complement.
TCCATGGCCTGAACACGCTCAAGCATCAGCCGGTGAAGATCGCCGCCATCGAGGGCCACTGGGAGAACAAGCCCGGCGAGCCGACGCCACTGATCCTGTTCGGCATCCCCGACATGAAGGCCGAGACCACGCGCTTCAAGGTAGAGATTCCAGCGTTGGGCAGCCTGATCCTGACCCACAGCCTGGACAAGCAAGTGCCGGCGATGAAGGAGTTTCCGCCTGAAGACCGGCCGAATTCGACCATCGTGTTCTGGTCGTTCCGGGTCATGGTCGGACTGGGCTTCCTGATGATCTTCGTCGGCCTGTGGAGCCTGTGGCTGCGCAAGCGCGGTACGCTCTATACCTCGCGGCCGTTCCTCCACCTCACGTTGTGGATGGGGCCGTCGGGGTTGATCGCGATTCTTGCGGGCTGGTTCACCACCGAGATCGGTCGTCAGCCGTGGGTGGTGTATGGGCTGATGCGCACGGCGGACGGGGTGTCGAACCACAGCTACGGGCAGCTCGGCTTCACCCTGGTGATGTTCGTGGTGGTGTACTTCGCGCTGTTCGGTACCGGACTGGGCTACATGATGCGCCTGGTACGCAAAGGGCCGCACACCGGGGAGGGTGACGCACAGCCGCCGGGCGGTCCGGGGCAGAAACGCACGCCAGCGCGGCCGTTGTCGGCTGCCGACGATGGTGGTGCGGACCACGATACTGCCAGCCTGAACAAGGGGAACTGAGCCATGGGTATCGATCTTCCGCTGATCTGGGCCGTGATCATCATCTTCGGGGTGATGATGTACGTGGTCATGGATGGCTTCGACCTGGGAATCGGCATGCTCTTCCCCTTCGTCAAGGGCGAGCGTGACCGTGATGTGATGATGAACACCGTCGCCCCGGTATGGGACGGCAACGAGACCTGGCTGGTGCTGGGCGGTGCGGGGCTGTTCGGGGCTTTCCCGATGGCCTATTCGGTGGTGCTCGAGGCGCTGTACCTGCCGCTGATCCTGATGTTGGTGGGCCTGATCTTCCGTGGCGTGGCCTTCGAGTTCCGCTTCAAGGCCAAGGACGACAAGCGCCACCTGTGGGACAAGGCGTTCATCTGGGGTTCGCTGGTGGCCACTTTCTTCCAGGGCGTGGCACTGGGGGCCTTCATCGAGGGCTTCAAGGTGGTAGACCGCCACTACGCTGGTGGCGCGTTTGACTGGCTGACGCCGTTCAGCATCTACAGCGGCCTGGGGCTGATAGTGGCGTACACGCTGCTGGGTTGCACCTGGCTGATCATGAAGACCGAAGGGCCGCTGCAGAAGCAGATGCACGACCTGGCGCGGCCGCTGGCGCTGGTGCTGCTGGTGGTGATCGGCATCGTCAGCCTGTGGACGCCGCTGGCTTATCCACAGATCGCCGATCGCTGGTTCAGCATGCCCAACCTGATCTGGTTCATGCCGGTACCGGTGTTGGTGCTGGTGACCTTCTATGGGTTGCTCAAGGCGGTGGCGCGCAACGCCAACTACACGCCGTTCCTGCTGACCTTGGTGCTGATCTTCCTGGGCTACAGCGGGTTGGGTATCAGCCTGTGGCCGAACATCATCCCGCCGTCGATCTCGATCTGGGATGCCGCTGCGCCAGCGCAGAGTCAGGGCTTCATGCTGGTGGGGACGCTGTTCATCCTGCCGTTCATCCTGGGGTACACCTTCTGGAGCTACTACGTGTTCCGCGGCAAGGTGACCCACGACGATGGCTATCACTAGGGAGTGCCGGGCGATGGATATCGAGGAGAAGAAACCGTTGTGGCAGCGCCTGGGCTGGCTGGTGCTGATCTGGGCGCTGAGTGTCGCGGCGCTGGGCATCGTGGCCTATGGCATGCGCATGTTCATGAGTGCGGCGGGGTTGAGTACGCATTGAGCCGGGTAGGAGCACCTTCCTGGTTCAAAATCTAAAGGCCAGCCCAGTCCTTGTGGGAGCGGGCTGGTCCCGCGATCACCGGCGCAGCCGGTGCCAGACACCGCAGTGCCCTTTTCGCGGGACCAGTCGGGACGTCGAACCGCCGCTCTCACAGAGGTCACGTCCGGGTTAATGGACGCTGTTGCGGGCGATTTCCAGATCGTTCAGCAGGCCTTTGGCCAGTGCGCTGAGGTAATGCAGTGCTGTGATGGAGGCCGGGGCGGCCTGTTCCTGGTCGCTCAGGTCGCGAATGCAGCCCAGCAATACCGAAACTTCCTCCAGCACCCGCTCCGGTGACAGGCCGGGTTGCACGCGGAACATGTCCAGGAAGCTTGCGACGCCTGCGGTGGTGTAGTCGTTGGGGTGATCACTCATGGTCGAGCCCTCGCATCTACGGGGCTGGGGATGAAACGGGGTGGGTCGGGGACGATCTTTTTCATGATCTGCAACCTTGTGTGGGTTCGGGGTGCGACCACCTCGTCATTCTCACAAGACATAGGGTGGCAGCCGTGAACGGGGTGAGAAATCCGGGACACAAGAAACCCGGTCAGACCGAAGCCTGCCCGCACACGGCTGCCATAAAGGAAAACGTGTTTTCTTGAGTTTCGGGTTTCTCACACCCGGTCGCCAACTCGACGACCCAGCGACGGTATCCCTGAGACATTTCCCCGACAATCAAGACGCTTCCGCAAAATGCGTAGGATAGTTCCCAGGAAGATTTGCTTGAAGCTGGCAGGCTGCAGATTCAGAAACATCCTATCCGGCGCCTGCATTTTTTTTGTGGGAGCGGGCTTGCCCGCGAAAAGGACACTGCGGTGCATGGCACCGGCTTCGCCGGTGATCGCGGGACAAGTCGGGACGCCGAACCGCCGCTTGTGTCTTGATAGGGGATTAGAATCTGGAGTGAGAGCGGTGAATGGCAAGCTGAATGCCGCGTGTGCCTTGAGCACGAGTGGGAGCACAAGCTGCCATTCACCGTTCCACTTTGGCGAGAGCCCGAACAGTTGGATGCGGCCTTGATCTCGAATCACAAGCGTGGGCCAAGCCAAAGTCCTCTCACTCTGTTGAGTCTAGGAGATTTTGGTGATGGTTTCCTTTGTGGGTATCGATGTTTCTAGTCGCACGCTGGACATAGCGGTGCGTCCCCAGAGCCTCAAGATCAATGTCACCAACGATCAGGCAGGGTTCGAGGTATTGGAGAAGAGCCTTCGAGGCCTCAAGGTCAAGCGTGTCCTGCTGGAGGCGACAGGCGGATACGAGCGTGAGGTGCTGAGCTTTCTGCAGAGCGCTGGCTACAAGGTCATTCGCGTAAACCCTAGGCGAGCCAGGTCGTTTGCCGAGTCCATGAATATCAAAGCCAAGACCGACGCCATCGATGCAGCGGTATTGGCGCATTTCGCCGAAGTTATCCCCGATAAACCTACTCTGCAGGTCAGTCCGCAGAGGGCGTTGCTGCGCGAGCTGCTGCAGCAGCGTGATCGTCTGGTCCAGCAGCGAGACGACGACCGGCGGCGCCTGAAACAGGCTCAGTCTGAGGTGGTCGCTCGCTTCCTGAAGTCCAACCTCCAGCACTTCAGGTCTCAGATCAGACAGATTGAGCATGAGCTCAAGCTGCATGCCGAAGGGCTGGGTGATGAACGAATTGCTCAACTAGTCCAGGTCAAAGGTATCGGGCTGGTGACGGCTGGGAAGCTTGTGACGCTGCTGCCGGAGTTGGGCCATGTGGAGGCCCGAGAAATAGCCTCGCTGGTTGGGGTGGCACCTTTCAATCACGACAGTGGAACATCCGTAGGCAAGCGCTCGATCTCGGGAGGCCGTTTCGGGATAAGGTGCGCGTTGTACATGTCGTGTTTGGTGGCCGTAAGGCAAAACCCCTCGCTCAAGGCGAAGTACCAAGCACTGCGTGAAAGGGGCAAGGCAGCCAAGGTCGCGATTGTGGCCTGCATGAGAGTTTTCATCGTACGACTCAATGCGATGCTAAGAACAGGCACCCCCTGGCAGGATGTGGAATTGCCTCAGTGCAAGAGCGCAACACCGGCGTAAATCCGAACGCCGTACGTGTGGGAGCGGGTTTACCCGCGAAAAAGACACCGCGCTGCCTGGCACGGGCTACGCCCGTGTTCGCGGGACAAGCCCGCTCCCACAGGGGATTGGGCTGGTCTTTAGATTTTGAGCAAGACAGTTGCTCCCACAGGGATTGGGCTGGTCTCCAGATTTTGAGCAAGACAGTTGGCTCTACGATCACTTGCGCGCCTTGAGCACCACGAACTTCGGCGTCGCCGCGACCTGCTCCACACCGCGGAACAACCGCGACAGCTTGCTGTGATAGCCCAGGTGGCGATTGCCGACGATGTACAGCGCGCCGCCGACCACCAGCGCCTCCCGAGCCTGCTGGAACATGCGCCAGGCGAGGAAGTCGCCGACCACTTGCTGCTGGTGGAATGGCGGGTTGCACAGCACCACATCCAGCGACTGCTTCTGCTGCCCGGCCAGGCCATCATCGGCGCGAATGTCCACTGCGCGATCGCCCAGTGCCGCCTGCCAATTTTCCCGCGCCGATTGCACGGCCATGTACGACTCGTCCACCAGGGTGTAGTGCGCATCGGGGTTGACCTGTGCACTGGCGATGGCCAGCACGCCGTTGCCGCATCCCAGGTCGGCGACGCGGGCGCTGCCGAGGTTGCGCGGCAGGTGCGGGAGGAAGGCGCGGGTGCCGATGTCCAGGCCTTCGCGGCAGAACACGTTGGCATGGTTGATCAGCTCCAGCGCGGGGCTGTCCAGGTGGTAGCGGGTGGGGTAGGGCGAGGTGGCGACAGGTCGCTCGCCGACCGTGGCGATCAACAGGCGTGCCTTTTTCTGCGCAAGCGACGCCTGGACCGGGCCGATGTACTGCTCCATCAGGTCGCCGGCGGCGCGGGGCAGGTGCTTGATCATCGCCCCGGCGATCACCTCGGCGCCGGGCGCCAGCTTGCCTTGCAGGCGGATCAGTTGTTCCTCGAGCAATGCGAGGGTCTTGGGCACGCGAATCAGCACACGGTCGAACGGCCCTTGCCAATGCTCGCTGGAGGGTATGAAGGGCACGGCGTCGTAGGGTTTGCCATTGCGCGCGAGGTTTTTTTCCAGGGCCAGGTGGGCCAGGTGGGAGTCGCCGCTGCTGGTCACCTGCACCTGGCCGGCGAGGCTGGCCGCCAGGGCGCCGAAGCTGTCGTTGAGGATCAGCACGCGACACGTGGTTTGCGGTGCCTGGGCTGCCAAGTGGCTCAGCAGGTACTCGTCGGCAGCGTCGAAGGCTTGCAGGGGGTCGTTGTTCTGCTCCGGTTGACGGATCAGGTCGAGTTCGGCGAATGGGCTGGTCAGCAGGGGCATGGGGGAACGGGCTCGATGCGGCTTTGCCTGCGGTGGATGATCGCTGGCGTCAAAGCGTTCGATTCTACAGGGCTTTGCCGGTAGCGGGCAGTTACTTCCAGATCAGGCCGCGGGCGGCGGCAACTGCGGCGGCAGCGGTCTTGTTGGACACGCCGAGTTTGGCGATCACACTGCGGATATGGAAGTTCACGGTACTCTGCGACAACGAGAGAATGCAGGCGATGTCGGACGCGGTCTTGCCGTCAGCGGTCCACTTGGTGACTTCCAGCTCACGGTCGGTCAGGGCAGGGGCTGGGTCCATCAGTCTGCGGTGATGTTCGCAGATCAGTTCATGCAGTACGTTGTGCAGCCAGAGCAATTGTGCGCTCTTGGTCAGGAATTCGAGCGTCGAGACCTTGTGCTCGGGGCGGGCCACGCTGAGCTGGCTGGCGTGGTTGATGTGGTCGTAGAGCGACTGCGTCCACCCATGACGCAGGCCATGGCTGCAAGCGAGGCTGCGGTATTCGGGGGCTTCGTCGTAGAGCTTGTCTTCCCAGAGCACCGGGACCGTGGAGCGCCGGCTGAGGGCTATGATGGGGTCTTGCTCGATGAAGTTGCGATCCGCCTGATAGTGGGCATTCCATTCTTTTGGAAAATTGTTGTACAGGATTACATGGGCACGTTGCGCGGGAACATGCAGGTGCAGGGCAAGCCCTACATACTCCATGTCCATCTCCTGAACGAGTGCGATGGCATGGTCGAACATACGTTCGGGGTGCCTTTCGCCCAGCAATATCTGGAGATTTTCCGGCTTCCAATGCGACATGTTGTTGCTCCAAGTGGATCCAAATTTCGGTGGCATCCATCCGAGTGTAGGAAAAGCTGACTAAAGCGCTGGAAATTTTTCGCTATAGCGTGTGCTATCGATATAGATTTAGTTGTACCGATTTTGTACGAGAACCTACAGCTCCTCGGTGTTCCTGGGCGTCACTTTGCGCCACACTTGGCGCATTCACCTCGGGAGTCCGTCATGACCGCCAGTGCCGACAAATTCACTTCACAAACCCTGCTCGATGTCCAACCCCTGACGCCGAACCTTTTCAGCCTGCGTGTCACCCGTGATGCGGGGTTCCGTTTCCGTGCCGGGCAGTTCGCGCGCCTTGGGGTGGCCAAGGCCGACGGCAGTGTGGTGTGGCGGGCCTACTCGATGGTCAGCGCGCCCCATGACGAGTTTCTTGATTTCTTTTCCATCGTGGTGCCGGGCGGTGAGTTCACCAGTGAGTTGAGCCGGCTGGGAGAGGGTGACACCCTGCTGATCGACCGCCAGGCCTTCGGCTACCTGACCCTGGACCGCTTCGTCGGTGGCCGCGACTTGTGGCTGCTGGCCACAGGCACCGGTATCGCCCCCTTCGTGTCGATCCTCCAGGACTTCGAGGCCTGGGAACGCTTCGACAACATCAAGCTGGTGTATTCGGTGCGCGAAGCCAAGGAGTTGGCGTACGTGGATCTGATCGCCGGGCTTGAACAGCGCGACTACCTGGCCGAGTTCGCCGGCAAGCTGCAGTTCATTCCGGTGGTTACGCGTGAGCTGCACCCTGGCGCGCTGAATGCGCGGATCACCACGCTGATCGAGAACGGCGAGCTGGAGCGGGCCGCGGGGCTTGAGTTTTCGCCGGAGCATTCGAGGATCATGCTGTGCGGCAACCCTGAAATGATCGACGAGACACGCAAGGTGCTGAAGGCGCGTGACCTGCAACTGAGCCTGAGCAAGCGGCCGGGGCAGGTGGCGGTGGAGAACTACTGGTAGAAACGCTATCCGGGGCCGTATCGCGGCCCCGGAACGTTTTGGTCAGGGCTGGCGGTTCTGCGCCTTGAGCAGGTCGCGGATCTCGGTCAGCAGGGTTTCCTGCGGCGTCGGCACCGGCGGGGTGGTGGGCGCCACGGCCTCTTCGCGCTTGAGGCGGTTGATCGCCTTCACGCCCATGAAGATGGCGAAGGCCACGATCACGAAGTCGATGACGGTCTGGATGAACTTGCCGTAAGCCAGCACCACTGCCGGGATATCACCCTCTGCAGCCTTGAGCGTGATCGCCAGGTCACTGAAGTCCACCCCGCCGATCAGCAGGCCCAGTGGCGGCATGATCACGTCGCCCACGAATGACGAGACGATCTTGCCGAAGGCCGCGCCGATGATGATACCAACCGCCATGTCGACGACATTTCCCTTGACCGCGAAGGCCTTGAACTCGCTGAGCACGCCCATGTTTTATTCCTTTGTAACAAATGGTGAGGTAAACGCAGTGTAAGCCACTAAAACGCTTCATGCGCTGCATTCAGGGCTACAGACTGCCATTAGAACGAATAGTTTTGTCGCACGCAGCAGCGCCCGAGGCACATCGGGCTTGGGCTATCATGGCGGTCTTTGCCCAGGAGACTGACCCGATGGCCAAGGCCAAGCGCTTGTATGGCTGCACCGAGTGCGGCGCGACCTTTCCCAAATGGGCCGGCCAGTGTGGCGAATGCGGCGCCTGGAACACCCTGGTCGAGACCATGATCGAAAGCGGCGGCGCTGCAGCGCCTGCCGGGCGTGCGGGCTGGACCGGGCAGCAGGCGCAGATCAAGACCCTGGCCGAGGTGAGTGTCGAGGAGATCCCGCGCTTCACCACCAGCAGCACCGAGCTTGACCGTGTGCTCGGCGGCGGCCTGGTCGATGGTTCGGTGGTGCTGATTGGCGGTGACCCGGGTATCGGCAAGTCCACCATCCTGCTGCAGACCCTGTGCAACATCGCCACGCAGATGCCTGCGCTGTACGTCACTGGCGAGGAGTCGCAGCAGCAGGTGGCCATGCGTTCGCGGCGCCTGGGCCTGCCCCAGGACCAGCTCAAGGTGATGACCGAAACCTGCATTGAAACCATCATCGCCACGGCGCGGGTGGAAAAGCCGCGGGTGATGGTGATCGACTCGATCCAGACCATCTTCACCGAACAGCTGCAATCGGCTCCCGGTGGCGTGGCCCAGGTGCGCGAGAGCACGGCGCTGCTGGTGCGTTACGCCAAGCAGAGCGGCACGGCGATCTTCCTGGTTGGCCACGTGACCAAAGAGGGCTCGCTGGCAGGCCCGCGGGTACTCGAGCACATGGTCGACACCGTGCTGTATTTCGAGGGCGAATCGGACGGACGCCTGCGCCTGCTGCGAGCGGTGAAGAACCGTTTCGGCGCGGTCAACGAGCTGGGTGTGTTCGGCATGACCGACCGTGGCCTGAAGGAGGTCTCCAACCCTTCGGCGATCTTCCTCAACCGCACCCAGGAAGAGGTGCCGGGCAGCGTGGTGATGGCCACCTGGGAGGGCACCCGGCCGATGCTGGTCGAGGTGCAGGCGCTGGTCGACGACAGCCACCTGGCCAACCCGCGACGGGTCACCCTGGGCCTGGACCAGAACCGCCTGGCGATGTTGCTGGCGGTGTTGCACCGCCACGGCGGCATTCCCACCCATGACCAGGACGTGTTCCTAAACGTGGTCGGCGGGGTCAAGGTGCTCGAGACCGCCTCTGACCTGGCGCTGCTCGCAGCGGTAATGTCGAGCCTGCGCAACCGCCCGTTGGCCCATGGCCTGCTGGTGTTCGGCGAGATCGGTCTTTCTGGCGAGGTGCGTCCGGTGCCCAGCGGCCAGGAGCGCCTGAAGGAGGCGGCCAAGCATGGCTTCAAGCGCGCCATCGTGCCCAAGGGCAACGCCCCCAAGGAATCGCCGGCAGGCTTGCAGGTGATTGCGGTGACGCGTCTGGAGCAGGCCCTGGACGCACTGTTCGAGTGATCGCACTTCTTGCAAGTGATTCTCAGTAGCGAGTAGCATTCCGCCACCTTGCGACCACCAGCTGGAGTGCGTGTGGCGGAGTCCGACCTCAAGCGCTTGTTCATCAAGCATGCGAAAACCCTGCAGGGGCTGCTGACGCGCAAGGTGCGCGATCCGCAGCTCGCTGCCGATCTGGTGCAGGAAAGTTTCCTGCGCCTGGCCGAACAGCAGCGCCAGGAAACCATCGAAAACACGCCGGGCTACCTGTACCGCACGGCGCACAACCTGATGATCGACCACCTGCGCCAGCAGCAGCGGCGCAAGACCGACCCGGTGCCCCACGAGGCTCTCGAAGGCATCGTCGAAGAACGCCCAGGGCTTGAGGAGCAGGCGGCGCGCGAGCAGCATCTGCGGCGCCTGCAAACCATGCTCGAAGAGCTTCCCGAGCGCACCCAGCAGGTGTTTCGTCTCAACCGCCTGGAAGGCATGACCCACGCCGAGGTCGCCCGCCACCTGGGGATTTCCGACAGCTCCGTGCAGAAGCATCTGGCCAAGGCCCTGGCCTATGTGATGCAGTGCCTGCAGGACGGTGGATGACGAGCGGTTTACTGACAATTGCCCCTTCGGACGTCAGCCCAGACATAACCAGATCGCGAGAGAACCGTGTGAGCAGCGAGAACCAGCCCGAGCAAGCGATTCGCGAGCAGGCCGCCGAGTGGGCGGTGCGCGACAGTGCCGGCCCCTTGAGCGATGAGCAGCAGCGGGCGCTGGAGCAGTGGTGCGCCGCCGATCCGCGGCATGCCCAGGCCTATGATTTCGCCCGCACGACCTGGGCCGACCTGGGGGCCTTGGCGCAGATCGCGCCGCCTGTGCGCCGCGCATCGCCCTCTACCCTGGCCCGGCCAGTGCCTCGACGTTCGCGCCTGCGCCGGGCGATGACCGGCGTGGCTGCACTGCTGGTGCTGGCGTTTGGTGTCGCGCAGGCGCCGCAGTTGCTGCTGGACTGGCGTGCCGACTACATCACCGTGGCCGGCGAAGTACGCCGCGTGACGTTGCCCGATGGCAGCCTGGTCGACCTGGACAGCCGCAGCGCCATCACCCTGGCCTTCGACGACCGCGAGCGACGTGTGCACCTGCTGGCGGGGGAGGCGGTGTTCAGCGCCGCGCCGGTGTCGGCGCACGAGCGCAGACCTTTCGTGGTCGAGTATGCCGGGGCGACTACTCGCGCGCTGGGCACGCGCTTCGTGGTGGGGCAGGCGGGCGAGGGCGGTTGGGTCGGGATGCTCGAACACCGCGTGGCCGTCGATCTGCTGACGCCGCCAGCGCGTGGCCGTGCCGATCAGGTGGTCGAACAGGGGCAGAGCGTGCGTTATGACCACGCCAGTGGTGTGCGGCCCTGGCCGGAGCAGAATCTGCAGCGCGCCACCGACTGGGAGCGTGGGGTGCTGGTGTTCGAGCGTCAGCCGCTGGCCGAGGTGGTGGCGCGGCTCAACCGCTATCGTCCGGGGCGCTTGATGGTGGTGGATTCGCAGTTGGCGCAGCGCGAGGTAAGCGGGGTGTTTCGCCTTGACCAACTGGCGGCGGTTGGCGGGGTGTTGAGCGATGAGCTGCAGGCGCAGCGGCTCGAGCTGCCTGGGTTGACCTTGATCTACTGATCTTTGCTCGGTGGTGGGCTTTTCGCGGGCAAGCCCGCTCCTACAGGTACTCCACTGATTTTTGTAGGAGCGGGCTTGCCCGCGAAAAGAACACCGCCGTGTATGGCACCGGCCATGCCGGTAATCGCGCACCCCTCCAGCCCCCGCACAATCTTTTTTCATTTCCCCTTACTGACTTTTCCATCCCCGCACGTCTGATTGTTGAGATTGATTTTCATTACTAGAAAACGCCAACAACAGACGAGCCTTCGCAGTGACCACGCCACGACAACAGACCCTTCGACCTTTCGGTCGCCTCGCCCTGGCCAGCAGCCTGGTCCTGGGCACCTGTGCCATGCCGATGGGGATCGGCGTGGCGCACGCCGCGCCAGCGACCAATGCCGCCAGCCGCCAGATGATCCAGTTCGACATCCCGGCCCAGGCCCTCGACAGTGCCGTGCTGGCCTACGCCGAGCAGTCGGGCGTGCAGGTGTTCTTCGACAGCCGCAAGCTGGCCGGGCTCAACAGCGCCGGCCTGCACGGCGCGCATGCCGCTGAAGACGGCCTGCGCCAACTGCTGCTGGGCACCCCGGTACGCTATCGCTTCAGTGCGGCTGGCCAGGTAGGGCTGGAGCGGGTGGAGGCCGATGGCCAGGCGCTGGAGCTGGGGGCTACGCATGTCGAGTCGACCCGTGACGGCGACTGGGTCTACATGACCCCGCGCTCGGTCAGCGTCGTCACCCGCAAGCAGATCGACCAGCGCCCGCCGCGCCACGCCGCCGACATGCTCGAGCAGACCGCCGGGGTGTACACCGCGGTCAACCAGCGCGACCCCGGGCTCTCGGTGAACATTCGCGGCGTGCAGGACTATGGCCGGGTCAACATGAACATCGATGGCATGCGCCAGAACTTCAGCGTCAATGGCCACCAGCAGCGCAACGGCGTGATGTTCATCGACCCCGAGTTCGTGCAGAACGTCGAGATCGACAAGGGCACCTCCGCCGGCATGGGCGGCGCCGGGGTGATCGGCGGGATCGCCAGCTTCGCCACCATCGATGCCCGCGACCTGCTCGCCCCTGGCAAGGAAATCGGCGGCCGCCTGCGCGCCGGGCACGGTATTGGCGAGTTGGGCAACGGCACCTACTTCAACGGCAGTGCGCTGTTCGCCGTGGGCAACGAAGTCGGCGACATCCTGGTCGGCCACAGCGAGCGGCATTTCGGCGACTACCGCAGCGGCACGCAGAACGCCGGCAACCTCGGCACCCAGATGCGCGGCAAGCTCGAAGACCGTCAGGCCTGGAAGAGCTGGCTCAACGGCGAGGTCGGCGGCATGGACAGCGTGACCCGCTCGCAGATCTTCAAGCTCGGCCTGAACCTGCCCGATGAGCAGCGTCTGCAGTTCAGCTACTTCGAGACCGACACCGACAGCAAGGACGCCTGGACGGTAAAGGACTCCGGCAGCCACGACTACTACTACCGCGTCACCGGCACCAACGACATCAACGCCAGGAACGCGGCCCTGGACTACAGCTTCAACCCCAACGAGCTGATCGACTTCAAGGCCAAGCTTTACTACGTCACCACCCGCCAGGATCGCTGGAACGCCAACAACGCCTCGTCCGAGAACAGCGGCAACCGTGTCGAGGACTACACCGATCGCTACCAGACCGACACCTGGGGCCTGCAACTGCAGAACACCTCGCGCTGGCATCTGTTCCAGGCCGACAGCCTCACGTTCAACTATGGCAGCGAGGCTTTCCAGGATACCTTCCGCCCCAGCACCAACCGTATCGCCGCGGTCAACGAGACCGAGTCGCTGCCGTACGTGCAGGGCGCGAACCCCAAGGGCAAGCGGGTCATGGCCAGCCTGTTCGGCAACCTCAGCTACGAGCATGACGACTGGCTGGTGGTCGATGCCGGGCTGCGCTATGACCGCTATCGCCTGACCGGCAAGACCGGCGTCACGACCTGGATGTACCCCGAGGGTGTCACCGAGACCAACCTGCGCCGTCAGCGCACCGACCTGTTGTTCGAGGAAGACCGCGAAGAAGGCCGCTTCTCACCGACCTTCGGTATCGCCGTGAAGCCGGGGCTGGACTGGCTGCAGGTATACACCCGCTGGGGCCGTGGCTGGCGTCCGCCGGCGGTGACCGAGGCGTACATGAGCGGCCGCCCGCATGGCGGTGGCAACGAGATGGTCTATCCCAACCCCTTCCTCAAGGCCGAGGAGTCGCACAACTGGGAGCTGGGGCTGAACATCTTCAAGGAGTCGCTGCTGCGCAGTGGCGACCGCTTCGCCGCCAAGATCGCCTACTTCGACACCCGTATCGACAACTTCTCGTTTCTCGACACCAACGCCAGCCTGCCGGGCTCCAGCGTATCGGGCATCGCCCTGGGCCGCTCGGTGTACCAGAACAACCTCGAAACCACACAGTTTCGTGGCGTGGAATACAGCCTCGACTACGACGCCGGCGATTACTACGGCCAGCTCAGCTACACCCACATGATCGGCAGCAACGACTTCTGCTCCAACCAGTTCTACCTCGGCGGCGCCCAGCAACTGGTCAGCGCCGGTACCGTGCTGCGCCCGGTGCAGGTCGGCAGCCGCATCATCATGCTGCCGGTGCGGGTCTCGCGCGCCGAGGCCAATGCCACCGAGAACAACCGCGTCAGCTGCGGCGACATCATGGGCAACGCCTCCTATATGCCGGCCGACCGTGGCTCGCTGACCCTGGGCATGCGTTTTCTCGACAAGACCCTGGATGTCGGCATGCGCCTGCGCTACAGCGAGGGCAATGGCAAGAACCTCGACACCCACGGCTACAGCCAGATCGACCAGGCCATGTGGCCCAAATACAAGGTCTACGACCTGTACGCCAGCTACTGGATGACCCCCAGCCTGAACCTTGCGCTGTCGTTGGAGAACGCCACCGACGAGGCCTATTTCGTCGCCATGGGCGACGTCAACAACCTGTCCCTGGCCCGCGGCCGGACCTTGAGCGGCATGCTCGAATACCGATTCTGAAACACCCGCGTTCGCCCACTCCGGGCAACACGAGGGCAAGACGCCTTCGTTCAAACCAAGCAGCACAGAGGAACCGTCATGACTATTTCCGTCACCTACGATCCAGCATTCGGCAGCGCCACCGTCGACGACTACCTGGCCTTCTGGAGCGCAGGTTTCGTCACTGCCGGTCACGGCTACAGCAACACCGGCGGGTTCAGCAACGGCAGCCGTGATGGCGACCAGTACGCCACCCATGGCGCCAACGGTTCGGACTACGCCTTCATCGCCGACTCCGACACCTCCAACGGCCTGCACTACGTCTTCGATCCGCTGAAGGCGCCGGGCGACAACCTGAACCACTACCTGTGGGGGTCGCTGGACAACGTCAGCCTGGGCGAAGTGCTCGGCGGTGGCGGCGGCAGCGACTTCAGCCTGAGCAACTACGTGGTCAGCTTCAACGGCCTGGACCTGGATGCCGCGCTGGGTGCCGGCCGTGCCGGCAACGAAGTACAGGGCGTGATCTACGGCCTGATGCAGGGCAACACCTCGGCGCTGGAAGGTGTGCTGGACAACCTGCTGGCCAGCTACGGCGTGTCGACCGACAGCACCTTCGACGCCATTGCCGCTGCACTGAGTGGTGGTGCTGCGAACGTCGCGGCTGCCGAAGCCGTGGGTATCCAGGCACTGCCTGAAGACCTGGCCCTGGCTGCCTGACGCCAGGCATGAAAAAGGCCAATGGCAGATCGCTCTGTCATTGGCCCTGTTGCATGCACCCTGGCCCGTGTCTTGTCGGGCCCAGGCCGGGGTGCCGCGAAATTCTGCGAGGTGGCGGCTGCCAGGTCAATGGCGACGCCGCCTCGCCCTTCGAGGTCAGCGATGAGTACACCGCGCAACGCCGCCGCCGATGAACTGTGGCAGGCCCTCAAGTCCTGCCGGGGTGGGCTGGGCAATATCGCCCTGTTCACCGCCGTGGCCAACGTGCTGATGCTGGCGCCGGCGCTGTACATGCTGCAGGTCTACGACCGGGTGCTGTCGTCGGGCAACGAGATGACCTTGCTGATGCTCAGCCTGATGGTGCTGGGCCTGTTCGCCTTCATGGGCGTGCTGGAATGGCTGCGCAGCCTGGTGGTGATCCGCCTGGGCACGCGCATGGACCTGCAACTCAACCCTCGGGTGTTCGATGCCGCATACCAGGCCAGCCTCGACGGGCACAAAGGTAGCGCCCAGCAGGCCCTGGGCGACCTGACCCAGTTGCGCCAGTTCGCCACTGGCCAGGCGTTGTTCGCCTTCTTCGATGCGCCGTGGTTTCCGCTGTACCTGCTGGTGATCTTCCTGTTCAGCCCGTGGCTGGGCCTGCTGGCGGTGGTCGGGGCGCTGCTGCTGGCCGGGCTTGCCTGGCTCAACGAACGCCTGACCCATGGCGAGTTCATCGAGGCCGGGCGGCTGTCGCAGCAGGCGATGCAGCAGGCGTCGGGCAACCTGGGCAATGCCGAGGCGATCGCCGCCATGGGCATGCTTGGCGCCGTACGCCAGCGTTGGAACCTGCTGCACCATGGCTTCCTGGCCCGGCAGAACCTGGGCAGCGAGCGCAGCGCGGCAATAACTGCGGTGTCCAAGAGCGTGCGCCTGGCATTGCAGTCGCTGGTGCTTGGGCTGGGGGCCTGGCTGGCGCTGGAGCACCTGATCAGCCCGGGGATGATGATCGCCGGTTCCATCCTGATGGCGCGGGTGCTGGCGCCGATCGATCAGCTGATTGGCGTGTGGCGCCAGTGGGGGTCGGCACGCCAGAGCGCCGAGCGGCTGGGTTTGCTGTTGCGCCGTTATCCACCGTTGGCCAGTGCGATGCCGCTGCCTGCGCCACAGGGGCGGCTGCGGGTCGAGCAGTTGCATGCCCGGGTGCCTGGCGGGCAGCGGGTCTGCCTGAGTGGTATCGATTTCGAACTGGCGGCCGGTGAGTCTCTGGGGTTGATCGGTGCCTCGGGGTCTGGAAAATCGACCCTGGCCCGCCTGTTGGTAGGCGCTGCGAACCCTGAGTCGGGCAAGGTCTGCCTCGACGGAGCGGCGCTGGCCCAGTGGGATCGCCAGGCGCTCGGCGAGCACATCGGCTACCTGCCGCAGGACGTGCAACTGTTTGCCGGCAGCATTGCCGACAACATCGCCCGGCTTGGCCCGGTGGACGCCTCGGAGGTGGTCGCAGCGGCGCAATTGGCCGGTGTGCACGAGCTGATTCTGCAACTGCCGCAGGGCTACGACACGTTGCTGGGCGAAGGTGGCGCGGGGCTGTCCGGTGGACAGCGACAAAGGATCGGCCTGGCCCGGGCGCTGTATCGCTTGCCAGCGCTGGTGGTGCTCGACGAACCCAACGCCAGCCTCGACGAGGCCGGCGAGCGCGCCTTGCTGGCGGCGCTCGCCGAGCTCAAGGCGCGGGGGCGTACGCTGGTGATGATCAGCCACAAGTCGAGCCTGCTGCTGGGGCTGGACAAGCTGCTGGTGCTGCACGGCGGCGTGATCCAGCAGTTCGGCCCGACCGCACGGGTACTTCAGGCTGCGGCCCGTCCTGCAGCCCCCAGCGTCGCACCACCCTCCGCGGTGCGTAGCGGCGTGACCTACAGCTTCAACCAGGGCGGCCAGAGATCTTGAGCATGAGTGTGCACCCGTTGTTTACCCCCGCGTCTGGCGCTGCGTCTGACAAGGTTCATCAACTGCGCGACGATGCCCGAGGCCCGGCGAAGGCCGGGCGTTGGCTGGTGTTGGCAGGCTTTGGCGGCTTCCTGTTGTGGGCGGCGCTGGCGCCGCTGGACAAGGGCGTGCCGGTCAGCGGCAATGTGGTGGTGGCCGGCAGTCGGCAAGCGGTCCAGCATCCCACCGGAGGGGTGATCGGGCAGCTTGCGGTGCGCGACGGCGATCAGGTCCAGGCAGGCCAGGTACTGCTCAGCCTCGACCCAACCCAGGCCCAGGCACAGCGCGGTTCGTTGCAGGTGCAGTACGTGAATGCGCGGGCCATGGAGGCACGTCTGCTGGCCGAACGCGATTCAGCGCCCGGCGTGACCTTTGCCGCCGACCTGCTCGAGGAGGCCGCCACGCCGTGGGTGGCGACGGTACTGGAGACCCAGCGACAATTGCGCAGCAGCCGCGCCCAGGCGCTGGAGCTGGAGTTGGCGGGTGTGAGCGAAAGTATCGCCGGGGCCGAGGCGTCGCTCAGTGGCCTGCAAGGCTCGCTGAGCAGCAAACAGGCCCAGCGCGTCGCGCTGGACGAGCAACTGCGCGGCCTGCGCGAGCTGGCCCGTGACGGCTACATTCCGCGCAACCGTCTGCTCGACAGCGAGCGCCTGCTGGCGCAGGTCAACGGCTCGATTGCCGAAGACCTCGGCAATATCGGTCGCACCCGGCGCCAGGTCCAGGAACTGAAACTGCGTGCCAGCCAGCGCCGTCAGGAATTCCAGAACGAGGTGCGCCAGCAGTTGAGCGAGTCCCAGGCCAGCGCCGAGGACCTGGGCAACCGCCTGCGCAGCGCCGAGTTCGACCTGGCCCACACCCAGGTGCGTGCGCCGGTCGCCGGTACCGTGGTGGGCTTGAGTGTGTTCACCAACGGCGGGGTGATCGCGCGCGGGCAGCAGTTGATGGAAATCGTCCCCAGCGATGCGCCGTTGCTGGTCGATGCTCGGGCACCGGTGGAGCTGGTCGACCGCTTGCAGCCGGGCTTGCCGGTGGAGTTGCTGTTCGTCGCCTTCAACCAGAGCACCACGCCACGGGTGGCAGGTGAGGTAAGCCTGGTCTCGGCGGACCGCCTGCTCGATGAAAAGACCCAGCAGCCGTATTACCAGGTGCGCATCAAGGTCAGCGAGGACGGCGCGCGGCAGCTTGCTGGGCTGGACATTCGCCCCGGTATGCCGGTGGAGGCTTTCGTGCGCAGTGGCGAGCGCTCGCTGCTCAGCTACCTGTTCAAGCCGTTGGCCGACCGGGTGCATATCGCCCTGAGCGAGGAGTGAGCCGATGCGCCTGTTGTTGCCCACGGTATTGTCGGGCGTGTTGTCGGGCCTGGTACTGCCAGCGCAAGCCCTGGACCTGAGCGATGCCTATGCCCTGGCCCTGCGCAACGATCCGACCCTGCGCGCGGCAATCGCCGAGCGCGACGCGGGTGTCGAGAACCTCGCCATCGGTCGCGCGGGGCTGTTGCCGAATCTTTCCTACCGCTACAGCCGTGCCCGCAACGACTCGGAGGTGACCCAGCGCAGCCAGCTCGGTGATGTCACCAGCCAGCGTGATTACCGCAGCTACAGCTCGACCCTGACCTTGCAGCAGCCGTTGTTCGATTACGCCGTATGGAGCGACTATCGCCGCGGCGTGGCCCAGGCTGCGCTGGCCGACGAGCGCCTGCGCGGTCGCGGCCAGGAAATGATGGTGCGGGTGTTTTCGGCCTACAGCGAAGCATTGTTCGCCGACGAGCAGATTGCCCTGGCCCAGGCCCAGCGGCGCACCTACGCCGAGCAACTGCAGCTCAACGAGCGCCTGCTCAAGAATGGCGAGGGCACCCTCACCGACGTGCTGGAAACCCGTGCCCGCTACGAGTTGGCCCAGGCCCAGGAGATCGAGGCTGGCGACAACCTCGACGCGGCGCTGCGCAGCCTGCAGGCGATCACCGGCGAGGCGATGAGTGCCGAAGACCTTGCACCGATGTTGCCGTCACTCGCCGTGCAGCCGCTGGTACCGGCGCGCTTCGAGCCCTGGCGCGACCTGGCCGTGGCGCATAATGCCGAGCTGGCCAGCCAGCGACATGCCCTGGATGTCGCTGACCAAGGTGTGGAGCGTCAGCGTGCAGGGCACCTGCCGAGCTTGAGTGCCTACGTGAGCAAGGGCATTTCCAGTTCGAGCTCGGAAAGCACCTACAACCAGCGCTATGACACCGACAGTGTCGGGATTCAGTTGAATGTGCCGCTGTTCGCCGGTGGCGGTGTATCGGCGCGCGTGCGCCAGGCACAGGCGGAGCGAGATGGCTTGCAGTTCCAGGTCGATGCGCAGGTCAGCGACACGCTCAATCAGTTGCGTCGCCAGTTCAACCTGTGCGCCAGCAGCACCGCGAAGATCCGGGCCTACGGGATGGCGGTGAATGCTGCCAGTGCGTTGGTCGAGGCGACTCGGCGCAGCGTGCAGGGGGGAGAGCGGGTCAACCTCGATGTGCTCGATGCCGAGCAGCAGTTGTACGGGGCGCGGCGTGATCTGGCCCAGGCCCGGCATGAGTACCTGCGGGCCTGGGTGCAGTTGCGCTACTTGGCGGGAGTACTGGATGCCAAGGATGTGGAGATATTGAACGGGTACTTCGTGACGCGCGGTTGAAGGCGGTTCGCCGCTGCGACTTGTCCCGCGAACACGGGCGTAGCCCGTGCCAGGCACCGCGGTGTCATTTTCGCGGGCAAGTCGGGGCGCCGAACCGCCGCTCCTACAGGTATGGCATCTGGGTCAGTGCTCCGCCACCGCCTTGCGTCTGAGCACCTGTTCGCCGTGTTCATCGATGTCCATCACCGGCACTTCATTGCCATCGGCATCGAACAGCTTGCCATCCTTGAAGTAGTCGCCATCGCGCAGCACCGAGATGTCCGAATACTGGATGGTGCGCTCGTACCCGGCGGCAAATACCGACTGCTGGTCCGAATTGCCGGCCTTGAAGTGGTTGAAGATCAGGTTCAGCAGGATCGCCATGATCGCCGCCGAGCTGATGCCCGAGTGGAAGATGGTCTCGAACCAGTTGGGGAATTGATGGTAGAAGCTCGGCGCGGCGATGGGGATCATGCCGAAGCCCAGCGAGGCCGCCACGATGATCAGGTTGACGTTGTTCTTGTAGTTCACCTTCGACAGGGTACGGATGCCGCTCGCCGCCACGGTGCCGAACAGCACGATGCCCGCGCCGCCCAGGACCGGGGTGGGTACTGCGGCGATGATCCGGCCCATGATCGGCAGCAGGCCAAGCACCACCAGGATCACCCCGCCCGTGGCCACCACGTAGCGGCTCTTCACCCCGGTCACGGCCACCAGGCCGACGTTCTGGGCGAACGCGCTCTGGGTGAAGGAGCCGAAGATCGGCGCCAGGATGCTCGATGCCATGTCGGCGCGCAGGCCGTCGCCCAGGCGCTTGGAGTCGACCTTGGTGTCGATGATCTCACCGACCGCGAGGATATCCGCCGAGGTCTCCACCAGGGTCACCATGATCACGATGCACATCGACAGGATCGCCGCGATGTGGAACGTCGGCATGCCGAAGTGGAACGGGGTAGGGAAGGCGAACACCGGGCCTTCGCCGACCTTGCTGAAATCGGCCATGCCCAGTGCCCAGGCGATCAGCGTGCCGGCAACCATGGCCAGGAGGATCGACAGGCGCGAGATGCTGGCGCTGCCCAGCTTGCTCAGCAGCAGGACGATGGCGAAGGTCAACGCCGCCAGGCCGATGTTGGCCATGCTGCCGAACTCCGGCGAGGCGCTGTTGCCACCCATCACCCAGCGCGCGGCCACCGGCATCAAGGTCAGGCCGATGGTGGTGATGACGATGCCGGTCACCAGCGGCGGGAAGAACTTGGTGATCCGCGAGAACACCGGAGTGATCAGAAAGCCGATCAGCGATGCTGCCATGACTGCGCCCAGCACCGCCGGCAGGCCGCCGCCGCCCTGGCTGCCGAGAATCGCGCCCATGGTGGCCACGCCAGCGAACGACACGCCCTGCACCAGTGGCAACTGGCAGCCGAAGAAGGGTAGTCCGAGTGTCTGCAACAGGGTGGCCAGTCCGCCAGCAAACAACGATGCGGCAATCAGCAGGCCGATCTCCGCCGGGGCCAGGCCGGCGGCCTGACCCAGGATCAGTGGCACGGCGACGATCCCTCCGTACATGGTCAGGACATGCTGCAGGCCATAAGCCAGGTTGGCACCAAGCCCGAGGTTTTCGTCCTCGGGGCGCTTGGCAGGAGACGTGCTGGTGGACGTAGTCATTGGAGCAGGCTCTCTGTTTATTGTTGTGCCGATACTGTAGACAGCTCCGATAAAATATTGCCAGATAAATTGTATACAATATTTTGATCTGGGCAGCCGCAGATCCGGCAGGGCGGTGTCTCTGACCGCAATGCAGATAGCGTTCCAACATGGGAAAGGCGGTTTAGAAGGGTGTGTACAAAAAGCTCGGCAGCCCGTGAAAAGCTGTCTAGGTAGGCAGGAAATGCGGGTCGGTCATGTTCTTAGCAAGCTAAAAGATTTCAATCTTCGATAAGTTCGCGCAGCTCGCGCATCATTTCGGTGCTGTCGGCCAGGTTCAGTTCCACAAGACGGTGCAGATGGGTCATCGAGTCAACGTCTATATAGAGGCAGACAAAACCCAGCCGAGTGGGTTCTTCGTGGCGTAATTCCACCTGCATACGGACCGTGACCTCTTTGTCGAGGTGGATGAGCGCATCGAAATCCTGGGTCAGGTCTGCGTCCCAGGGCGCTGGCCGTTCGATCAGCAGGCCTTTGAGCGACAGGTCGAGCAGTTTCACAGGCCACTGTCGGTCGCCTTGGCGCAGTTCGGTGGGGGCGTCGAAGTCGATGCGCTGGAAGCGCCTGCGCTCGTCAGTTCCAGAGGGATGTGTCATGGCGGATCCTCGTCAGTTGATCTGACTATAGACCAGCCACGCTTGTCGCGGCCTGGCGGCGACTGATGCGATTCAGCCTGCGTGCCCTAACGGGTGCTGGGTTGTTCTGCGTGCTGGCGCGGCGTGGGGGTCACCAGCGGCTCCTTGCGGGCCAGCAGCGCGAACAGAATCCCTGCCGCCAACAGCACGAGCAAGCCGATTTGTATGGCCCGGATACGGTTCTTCATTGCGACATCTCTGTCCGATCAGCGATGTCGAAATATTCGGGCGGCCTGGGCCACGGCACAACTGGTAGAAATATCAGGTCGCTTTTCGCACCCTGCCCGCGCCGCTCTAGGGCGGCGCGGGCAGGGTGCAATTCAATATGGTAAAGCTGGCAAGCAGGCCCTAGACTCAGGGAGCTGTCTATTCCAACCACTTAGCTGGAAGCATGCCATGAATAACAATAACAGCCTGCTACGTCACATTCCGTGGCTGGCGCTGGCAGTCATAGGAGCCTGTGCGCTGGGTGTGGTCGCCCTGCGTCGCGGTGAAGCCATCAACGCCTTGTGGATCGTGGTTGCGGCTGTGGCCATCTACCTGGTCGCCTACCGCTACTACAGCCTGTTCATCGCCACCAAGGTGATGCAACTCGATCCGCGCCGGGCTACTCCGGCGGTACTCAACAACGATGGCCTGGACTACGTCCCGACCAACAAGCACATCCTCTTCGGTCACCATTTCGCCGCCATCGCTGGCGCCGGCCCGCTGGTCGGTCCGGTGCTCGCCGCGCAGATGGGCTACCTGCCCGGTACGCTCTGGCTGATTGCCGGCGTTGTACTGGCAGGGGCCGTGCAGGACTTCATGGTCCTGTTCCTCTCCACCCGCCGTAACGGCCGTTCGCTGGGCGACATGGTGCGTGAGGAAATGGGCCGCATTCCGGGCACCATCGCCTTGTTCGGCTGCTTCCTGATCATGATCATCATCCTCGCGGTGCTGGCGCTGATCGTGGTCAAGGCCTTGGCCGAGAGCCCATGGGGCATGTTCACGGTGATGGCGACCATCCCAATCGCCATGTTCATGGGCATCTACATGCGCTTCATCCGCCCGGGTCGCATTGGCGAGATTTCGCTGATCGGCGTGGTGCTGCTGCTGGCATCGATCTGGCTGGGTGGCGTGATCGCGGCCGATCCGGTGTGGGGCCCGGCGTTCACTTTCACCGGCGTGCAGATCACCTGGATGCTGGTCGGCTATGGCTTCGTCGCCGCCGTGCTGCCGGTGTGGCTGGTGCTGGCACCGCGTGACTACCTCTCGACCTTCCTCAAGATCGGCACCATCATTGGCCTGGCCATCGGTATCCTGATCATTGCGCCTGAGCTGAAGATGCCGGCCCTGACCCAGTTCACCGACGGTACGGGGCCTGTGTGGAAGGGCACCCTGTTCCCGTTCCTGTTCATCACCATCGCCTGCGGCGCGGTGTCCGGCTTCCATGCCCTGATCAGCTCGGGCACCACGCCCAAGCTGCTGGACAACGAAACCAACGCCCGTTACATCGGCTACGGCGGCATGCTGATGGAGTCGTTCGTCGCCATCATGGCCATGGTCGCTGCTTCGGTGATCGAGCCGGGTGTGTACTTCGCCATGAACAGCCCGGCCGCCGTGGTCGGTGCCGACGTCGTGTCGGTGGCGCAGACCGTCAGCAGTTGGGGCTTCACCATCACCCCCGAGCAGCTCGAGGCCACTGCCCGTGACATCGGCGAGCACACCATCCTGGCGCGTGCCGGTGGTGCACCGACGCTGGCGGTGGGGATCGCGCAGATCCTCCACCAGGTACTGCCGGGTGAAAACACCATGGCCTTCTGGTACCACTTCGCGATTCTGTTCGAGGCGTTGTTCATCCTGACCGCCGTGGATGCCGGTACCCGTGCCGGGCGCTTCATGCTGCAGGACCTGCTGGGCAGCTTCGTGCCAGCGCTCAAGCGCACCGAGTCGTGGACGGCCAACCTGATCGGCACCGCCGGTTGCGTGGCCCTGTGGGGCTACCTGCTGTACCAGGGCGTGATCGACCCGTTGGGCGGTATCAACACCTTGTGGCCGCTGTTCGGTATCTCCAACCAGATGCTGGCCGGTATCGCGCTGATGCTCGGCACCGTGGTATTGATCAAGATGAAGCGCGAGCGCTATATCTGGGTCACCTTGCTGCCGGCGCTGTGGCTGCTGATCTGCACCACCACCGCAGGCCTGATCAAGCTGTTCGACCCGAACCCTGCGGTCGGCTTCCTGGCCCTGGCCAAGAAGTACAGCGCCGCGCTGGATGCCGGTCAGGTCCTGGCACCGGCCAAGGACATCGGTCAGATGCAGCATGTGATCTTCAACGCCTACACCAACGCCGGTCTCACCGTGCTGTTCCTGGTGGTGGTGTTCAGCGTACTGTTCTTCGCCATCAAGGTCGGCATCGCCGCCTTGGGTCGCAAGGAGCGCAGCGACAAGGAAACCCCGTTCCAGGCCCTGCCTGACGCTTGAGAGGATTGCAGCGATGTTCAACGACCTGGGTCGGCTGGGTAAGTATCTGGGGCAGGCTGCCCGACTGATGGTTGGTATGCCCGACTACGACACCTATGTCGAGCACATGCAGAACAAGCATCCGGACAAGCCGGTGATGAGCTACGAGGACTTCTTCAAGGAGCGCCAGGAAGCTCGTTATGGCGGCAAAGCCGGCCCCAAGTGCTGTTGAACCTGCACCCTGCTTGAACCTGTGGGAGCCCGCGCAATCGGGCTCCCACAGTCATTTTCGGCTTCAATGGAGGCAAACGCGTGCATACCCCCATTCCCGTCACCGTGCTCACTGGCTTTCTCGGTGCTGGCAAGACCACCCTGCTCAAGCACATGCTCAAGGCCGAGCATGGCCTGAAGATCGCCGTGATCGAGAACGAATTCAGCGAGGCGGGCATCGACAGCCAGCTGCTGGGCGACGAACCGGTGCAGGTGATGACCCTGGCCAACGGTTGTGTGTGCTGCAGCATCCATGGCGACCTCACCCGTGCCCTGTACCTGCTGCTCGAACGCCTGGATGCCGGTGAAATCGCCTTCGATCGTCTGGTAATCGAGTGCACCGGCCTCGCCGACCCGGCGCCGGTGGCGCAGACCTTCTTTATCGACGAGGAGCTGCGCGAGCGCTATATCCTCGACGGCATCATCACCCTGGTGGACGCCAAGCATGCCGAGTTCCACCTGACCCAGACCATCGCCCAGGCCCAGGTCGGGTTTGCCGATCGCCTGCTGCTGAGCAAGACGGACCTGGTCGAAGCAGACGTGGTCGACGCGCTGCGCGAGCGTTTGGCACGGATCAATGGCCGTGCACAGATTCGCGTGGTCGAGCATGGCCGTATCGACCTGGCCGAGCTGCTCGATGTGCGCGGTTTCAATCTCAACCCGGACTTGGGACTGAGCCCGAGGCCGACCCTGCGCCCGGTGTTCAAGCCCGCGACCCCGGACCGTATCTCCACCCTTGTGCTGCGCACGGAAAAGCCGCTGGATATCGATCGGCTCAGCGACTTCATGAACGAGCTGCTGGAAGAGCACGGCAAGCAATTGCTGCGCTACAAGGGAGTACTGAACATCGCAGGCGAGGACCGCCGGCTGGTGTTCCAGGGCGTGCTCAAGCTGTATGGCTTTGACTGGGATGCCGAGTGGAAGGAGGGCGAGGCGCGCGAAAGCGTGATGGTGTTCATCGGGGATGAGCTGCCGCAAGACAGCATACGCGAGGGTTTTGCCGCCTTGGCCGGCTGACAGGGCCGCAAGACATCAGCAAAAAGCCCGGCACAAGGCCGGGCTTTTTCACATCAGGCGATTGCCAATCAGTTGCCGTACACCGGCAGCTTCTTGCAGATGGCCTTGACCTTCTCGCGAACGGCGTCGATCACCGCTTCGTTGTTCAGGTCGGCGAGGATGTCGCAGATCCAGCCGGCCAGCTCGCGGCACTCGGCTTCCTTGAAACCACGGGTGGTGACGGCTGGGGTGCCGAAGCGCAGGCCCGAGGTGACGAACGGCGAACGTGGGTCGTTCGGGACCGAGTTCTTGTTCACGGTGATGAAGGCTTTGCCCAGTGCGGCGTCAGCGTCCTTGCCCGAGATTTCCTGCTTGATCAGCGACAGCAGGAACAGGTGGTTTTCGGTGCCGCCGGAAACGACGTCGAAGCCACGCTCGATGAACACGCTGGCCATGGCCTGGGCGTTCTTCACCACTTGCTGCTGGTAGGCCTTGAACTCAGGCTGCAGCGCTTCCTTGAAGCAGATCGCCTTGGCGGCGATGACGTGCTCCAGCGGGCCACCCTGGGCGCCCGGGAAGACTGCGGAGTTCAGCTTCTTCTCGATGTCGGCGTTGGCGCGGGCCAGGATCAGGCCGCCACGTGGACCACGCAGGGTCTTGTGGGTGGTGGTGGTGACCACGTCGGCGAATGGTACTGGGTTCGGGTAGACGCCAGCGGCGACCAGGCCAGCGACGTGGGCCATGTCGACGAACAGGTAGGCACCGACTTTGTCGGCGATTTCGCGGAAGCGGGCGAAGTCCAGGACCTGCGAGTAGGCGGAGAAGCCGGCGACGATCATCTTCGGCTTGTGCTCGACAGCCAGGCGCTCGACTTCGTCGTAGTCGATCAGGCCGTTGCCGTCGATGCCGTACTGGACGGCGTTGTACAGCTTGCCCGAGGAGCTGACGCTGGCGCCGTGGGTCAGGTGACCGCCGTGGGCCAGGCTCATGCCCAGGATGGTATCACCGGCCGACAGCAGCGCCAGGTAGACAGCAGCGTTGGCTTGCGAGCCAGCGTGCGGCTGGACGTTGGCGTAGTCGGCGCCGAACAGCTCCTTGGCGCGGTCGATGGCCAGCTGCTCGACGACGTCGACGTACTCGCAACCGCCGTAGTAGCGCTTGCCTGGGTAGCCTTCGGCGTATTTGTTGGTCAGAACCGAGCCCTGGGCCTCCATGACCGCTGGGCTGGTGTAGTTTTCCGAAGCGATCAGCTCGATATGCTCTTCCTGGCGCAGGGCTTCTTGCTGCATGGCTTCGAAGAGCTCGGCGTCGTACTTGGCAATGGTCAAATCACGGCTGAACATGGCGGTCCTCAAGGATCGGGGCTGAATTGGGATGGCATTCTAACCGATTGGGTCGGGGCTGGCATATGAAGTGGCATCAAGTCGCGGACCAATGGGCTTCATGTTGCAGGCCGCACCGGGACTGGGCTGAGATGGGGCGCTAGTTGACCCCGAAGTCCGTTTTTCGATGCCTGGTGGAGGCTGGATTGGTGTCCAGCTTCTTGGGGGCGGTCCACCCTGTAGGAGCGGGCTTGCCCGCGAACACGGGCGTAGCCCGTGCCAGGCGGCGCGGTGTCCTTTTCGCGGGCAAGCCCGCTCCTACAGGGACTGCGTGGCGGCACGATCACTGGAACATGAACAAGGTTTCGTTGCTGAACTGCGCCTCGAACTGGTTGGCCGGCATCGGGCGGCCGAACAGGTAGCCCTGGACTTCGTCGCAGCCGTGCTCGCGCAGGAACTCCAGCTGTTCATGCGTTTCCACGCCTTCGGCGATCACCGCCAGGTTGAGGCTGTGGGCCATGGCGATGATCGCCCGTGCGATCTGCGCATCCTGCTCGCCTTCGGGCAGGCCGTCGACGAAGGTACGGTCGATCTTCAGCACGTCGATGGGGAACTGCTTGAGGTAGTTGAGCGATGAATAGCCCGTGCCGAAGTCGTCCACCGCGATGCTCAGCCCCAGGTTCTTCAGGCTGTCGAGGATCTGCATGGCCTCGTTGACCTCGCGCATCAGGATACTCTCGGTCAGTTCCAGCTCCAGGCACGCCGGCGGCAGGCCGGTCTCCTCGAGAATAGTGGCGATCCGCTTGCCCAACTGGCCGTCGGAGAATTGCCGGGCCGAGATGTTCACCGACACCTTCGGCACCCGCACCTTGGCCTTGTGCCAGGCCTTGAGCTGGCGGCTGGCCTCTCGCAACACCCAGTCGCCGACGTCGACTACCAGGCCCAGTTCCTCGATCACCGGAATGAAGTCGCCCGGCGGCACCAGGCCGCGGCGTGGATGGCGCCAGCGCAGCAGCGCCTCGGCGCCGGTCAGGCGCTTGCCGTCGCCGCTGAACTGCGGCTGGTAGTAAAGAATGAACTCGTTCTGCTCCAGGGCGTGACGCAGGTCGCTTTCCAGCTCCAGGCGTTCCAGGGCGCTGGCGTTCATGTCGGCCTGGTAGAACTGGAAGTTGTTCTTGCCGCGCTCCTTGGCGTGGTACATCGCCGTGTCGGCGTTCTTCATCAGCTGGCTCAGCTCGTTACCGTCCTGCGGGCTGAGGGCGATGCCGATACTGGCGGTGACGAAGAACTCGCGACTCTCCAGCACGAATGGCCGCACCAGGCTGGCGAGGATGTTCTCGGCGACGTGAATGGCGCGGTTCAGCGCCATTTCACGGCTGGTACGCGACTGCAACAGCAGGGTGAACTCGTCGCCGCCCATGCGCGCCACGGTGTCGTCTTCATCGACACAGGCCAGCAGGCGCTCGGCCATGTCCTTGAGCATGCGATCGCCGGCGGCGTGGCCGAGGGAGTCGTTGATCGGCTTGAAACGGTCAAGGTCGAGGAACATCAGCACCACCCACGACTTGTGCCGCTCGGCCTGCTGCAATGCCGTGTGCAGACGGTCCTGGAACAGGGTGCGGTTGGGCAGGTGGGTGAGGGCGTCGTAGTACGCGAGGCGGTGGATGCGCTGCTCGCTGGCCTTGCGCTCGCTGATGTCGGTGAAGAAACACACATAGCTGGCAAGGTCGCGCTCATCGTCGAGCACCGCGGTGATGCCGACCCAGGCCGGGTAGTGCTCGCCGCTGCGGCGCTTGAGCCACACTTCACCTTCCCAGGTGCCGCGTTGGTTCAGTTGCTTGAGCACATAGCCCAGGTGCGCGTCCTGCTGGCCTTCGACGGTGAGCATGTTCGGGCGCTGGTCGAGCACTTCATCGGGCGCATAGCCGCTGACCCGGCTGAAGGCCTCGTTGACCTGGACGATGTAGCCCGCCGGGTCGGTGATCAGGATCGCCGAGGTCGAGTGCTCGAATACCGTCGCGGCCATGCGCAGGTCTTTCTCGGCGCGTCGTTGCTGGCTGATATCGCGCGCTACCCCAAGGACGCCCTCGAAGCGCTCGTGGTCGTCCCACACCAGCACCAGGCGCAGCTCGATGGGTATCTTGCGACCGTCGGCACGCAGGCAGTCGAACAGGAACACCTGGGTCGGCAGCTGGCTGCGCAACTGGCGCAGTTGCTCGCGGTCGTCCAGCGCCTTGCTGACCCGCTCCATGAGCGTCTGCATGCCGCTGAGCTGGGAGGGGTTGGCGATGATCGATGGCCAGCCGTTGTCGAAGATGTAGTCCACCGAGTAGCCCAGCACCGTCTGCACCGAGGGGCTGATGTAGTTGAGCTGCAGTTGGTTGTCGGTGGAGAAGATCACGTCACTGATGCTTTCGGCGAGCATCCGGTAGCGCTGCTCGCTGTCACGCAGCGACTGGCTGGCCTCGATCTGCACCGTGACATCCTTGCCCACACCGATGATCCGAGTGACCTGGCCTTCGCCATCGCGGGCCAGGACCTGCTCGCGGATGTCGTAGCAGCGCCAGCCGCCGTCGCGGTGGCGGAAGCGCAGTTGGCAGTGCAGTGATTGGCTGTGACCGCTGTCGCGCTGTTGCTGGCGCAGGCTGCGGTAGTGCTCGGCATCCTCGGGGTGCAGCAGCAGCTCCCAGAAGTGATCGCCCATCTGCGCAAGTTCCGAGCGGTCGTAGCCCAGGGTTTGTCCCAGGTGGCGGTTGCTGAAGATCATGCGTCGGTTGTGCACGTCCTGAACGTAGAGCTGGTCGGGTACGGTACGCACGACGTCCGACCAGAAGCTTTCACGTTCGAGCAGCGACAGTTCGACCTGCTTGCGGCTGGTGATGTCGCTGATGCTGAGGATCACGGCCTGGTAGTCGCGCCGCTGCTGGGGCAGGCGGGCCATCAGCCACAGGTGCAGCTCGCCACCCAGTGGCGCGGGCAGGCGTACTTCGAGCTCGAACTGTGCGCGCTGCTCGATCAGCGCGTCGAGCAACT
This sequence comes from Pseudomonas putida, assembly GCF_001636055.1. Classification (NCBI taxonomy): domain Bacteria; kingdom Pseudomonadati; phylum Pseudomonadota; class Gammaproteobacteria; order Pseudomonadales; family Pseudomonadaceae; genus Pseudomonas; species Pseudomonas putida. The sequence continues at coordinate 5,352,423 of NZ_CP011789.1, read as the reverse complement.
GCATGCCGATGCTCTCGCGGCCATCGCCGCTACCCTCGATCAGCCGTTGCCAGGCGCCCTCGTTGCAGGTCACGTTGAGCAACTGGCGTGCAACTTCGTTGATCTCGGTGATCTTCAGTTCCTGCAGCAGGTTGCGCCGCAGGCCCGGCTCCAGTGCCAGGCTTTGCTTGAGTGCGGCGAGGTTGCGCAGGTGGTAGCGATCGAGCTGGCCGGGCAGGCTCGACAGGTCGAGCACGCACAGGGCCACGCCGGTGCTCTCGAAGATATCCTGATAGCGCCGGCGGTCTTCCTGCAAGGCACGCTGGCGACGGCGCATGTTGATCAACGCCAGGCCCGGCAGCAGGGCGCAGAACAGCACCAGCAAACTCTTGCCCAGCAGCGCGGGCAACAGTTTCTCGCGGGCCGAGGTTGGGTCGTACAGGCCGCGGACCTGCCAGGTGCTGTTGTCGATGAAGGCCAGCAGCACGCTGTGCAGTGCCGATGGGTTGGCGTGGGCGACACCGCTGCGCTCGATCACCGTGCCGTCACGGCTGTTTTCCAGCAGCCAGAGCGGGTGGATTGGCGTGTTGAGCTTGCTGGCCAGCTCCTGGTAGTAGTCGGTGGACAGGCGCAGCAGCCAGTAGCCGCGGTCCTGTTCGGCGGGCTGGCGCAGTAGCAGGTAGACCAGCTGGTTGTCGCTCGAATTGCCATAGAAGTAGGCATTACCCTGGTTCAGGCGCACCAGGCCGTCGATCGTTTGACGGTCTGGGCTGTCGCGCAGGCTGTCGCCGCGGATCTGCCCATTGCTGTCTAGCCAGGCCAGGCCGCGCAAGGCCGGCAAGCGTCCCCTGAGGGTCTGCAGCAGCGCTGGCAACGCCGCCGGTGACGGTGGCTTGACGTAGGGCTGCACCAGATTCATGGCTTGCTGCGCCTTGAGCGCCATGTTCAGGGTGAGGTGGTCGGCCAGTTCCGCACTCGTCGCCACGCTTTGCTGGCGCAAGTCGGCCTGTGTGTGGCGGAACTGCGAGAACAGTTGCCAGAACAACAGACCCAGCAGGACCAGGGCCAGCAGAGCAAGCGCACCCTTGAGCGAGCCTCGCAACGAAGCAGACGGCGCAGGGCGCTGGATGGGCGGTTGGGTGAAGTTGGTCAAGCGTTGGTCCTGCGATTGGGCTGGCGAAGGCAGGGGAGATCATGCACGCGGCATGCCGCCGTGGCGCACTATAAGGCCGGACATACGAAAGCGGCTAGGTTCAACCTCATATGTATCTGCACTCGCCCATACTGCGTTGAAACGGAGCGAGCAATGCGCATGTACTTCAGTACACTGGGCTTGCTCGCTCCGTTTCGCCTTGTCTGGCCTTCGCGCAGACACATTTTCAGACTGACCCTAGCATGCCTTGGATTATGGCAAAGTGCCAGTCCATATGTCGCCGATCCAACGCTGACCGTGCATTCGGCAACCCGCTTCCACCTGTGCGAGAATGCCGGCCGTTTCATAGTCAATGCATCGGAGAAGTACGGTTTGGTTACTCACTATTCCACCAATGGCCTCGATTCCGCCTGTGGGCGCAGCAGTCAGACCCTGGTCAGCACTGCCGTGGCCGACGACGTATCCTGCAAGTCCTGCCAGCGCTCGTTCACCAAGCCCGACGCCGCGGCTGCGCAGCGCAAGACACCCTCGCTGGCCGAGCTGCGCAAGTCGGCCAAGGTTGCGGTCGAGCCTGTCGCGGCGGCGGTCGTCACGGCCGATTTGGAGCCCGCTGCCAAGGTTGTGAACAAGTCGGCGAGCAGGTCCGTCCAGACCCCTGCCCGTGCCGGCGGTTTCAGCACCAAGGCTGCCTGGGCCGCGCGCCTGGCCGAACAGAGCGGGCAGTCTCGCCTGCCGCGCGGCATGGGCAAGCAACGCCACGTCTGACCCACGCTGCTTGTGGTGGCGAGGCTTGCCTGCGAAAAAGCCCCTGCGCTGTCTGGCACCCGCCAAGCCGGTGTTCGGGGCCAGGCCTATCGATCTGTTACCCGTTCGTCATTGAACGCCTGGCCCTCGATCGCGATGCGCCTGGCATACCCGACGCCCCATACCAACGCCCGGCTCATGTTTTCGCCCGGGCGTTGGACATAGGCTTGTTCGTATAACGCCGAGCCATCGGCGCGATAGACACCGATGAACAACTGTGTCGCCCCCGTACGTGACAAGCGTGCCTGCACTTCAAGGCAGGCGCCGGTGTCCAGCGTCTCCTCATGGATTTGGTGGTGCAGGATCGGGTCGTACCACTGTCGATAGGTTTTACCTCTTTTTTTCATCTGCCTACCCTCTGCATTGTTGTCAGCGGTAGATCACTTCCTGTGCGTATTCCGTCCAATTCAAACGGCACCATCGGACAGTCGGCAGACGTGTACAAATAGTCCTTGTTTGTACACCTAAGTTGTCGTCAATCCATAAATCCAAACCCATTCCTGATTGTCATTGGACAAGACTTTCGGGCCGTTGATAAGCGTGGCTGATATGCCCGCTCGCCAGGTTTGTGTCTACAAGATTAAAGACTCAAGTTCATTAGAGCCTTTCGTCCCCGCATTCAAAATCTTTTGCACGATGAGCCGCTTGCCCCCGGTCACTCATTTACACAGACCGTTCTGTGTAACTAACGACATGAGGTGTCAATCATGGCTAACAATCAAGACAATCGTGGCAATCAGGGTGGTAATGCCAACACCAATCCGGGCAATTTCGCCAACGATCGCGAAAAAGCCTCCGAAGCGGGACACAAAGGCGGCCAGGTGTCTGGGGGTAACTTCAAAAACGATCCGGAACGCGCTTCGGAAGCAGGTCACAAAGGTGGTCAAGCATCCGGTGGCAACTTCAAGAACGATCCTGAGCGTGCCTCCGAAGCTGGCCATAAGGGAGGCCAGGTGTCGGGCGGCAACTTCGCCAATGATCGTGAGAAAGCCTCCGAAGCGGGGCGTGTCGGTGGACAGCATAGCCACGGCGGCGGTCGCAAGAGTGACGACAACCGCTAGTCATCCGTGAAAAGCGCAAGGGCAGCCGAGCTGCCCTTATGCGTTGATGAGGACCCGCTTATGTTCATGCACAACAAACGATTGCAGTACACCGTGCGCGTGGCGCAACCCAATCCCGGCCTTGCCAATTTGCTCTTGGAACAGTTCGGAGGTCCACAGGGTGAGCTGGCTGCAGCCATGCGCTATTTCACCCAGGCTGTCAGTGAGGACGATCCAGGACGCAAGGATATGCTCTATGACATTGCGACCGAAGAACTCAGCCACCTGGAGATCATCGGTTCGATCGTGGTGATGCTCAACAAGGGGGCCAAGGGCAACCTGGCCGAAGGCATAGAGAGCGAGGGCGAGCTTTACCGCTCGCTGACCGGCGCCGGCAACGACTCCCATATCACAAGCCTGTTGTATGGGGCTGGGGCGCCGCTGGTGAATTCCGCCGGCGTACCCTGGAGCGCAGCCTACATCGATACCATTGGCGAACCGACTGCCGACCTGCGTTCGAACATTGCCGCCGAGGCTCGCGCCAAGATTGTCTACGAACGGCTGATCAACGTCACCGATGATCCTGGCATCAAAGATGCGCTGGGTTTTCTGATGAGTCGCGAGATCGCCCACCAGAAGTCGTTCGAAAAGGCGTTGCACGCCATCCAGCCAAACTTTCCACAAGGCAAGCTGCCAGGAGACCCTGAACTCAATCGCACCTACTTCAATCTGTCCAAAGGCGGTGAAATGCGCGGGGCGTGGAACGAGGGACAAGACTGGGTCTACGTCGACGAGCCCCAGCCTGCAGTGGACGGCGGCGATGGATCGGCCAGTGTCCAGCTCGACGAAACCAGTGCGCAGGTTGTCGAGGCAATGAAACTCCGTACTCAGTCGAATCCAGAGGCGCAACCTTTGACCGGGGCGGAGCTCGGCAAGGTCAACAATGGACAGCAATGAGAACACCCCGCGCCGGAGCTGATTCGGCGCGGGGCGCTGGTCAACGCTTGGCTTCGGTGTCTGGAGGGGCGATCGGGCCGGGAACGCGCGGTTCACCTCTGGCGAATGGTCCTTCAGCTATTCAACCATGGCCACTTCTTCCTTGAGAATTGAGCGGCAGGCTTGCGCAGTGGCACTCTCTCCGACCGCAACCCTAGGTGGCCCGCCCCGCAAGCGCTGCCGCGGGCGTTTGGCCGCCAGCGACATGAGACCTCTTTTCAGACAGGCACATCGTACCCAGCAAGCGAATTTGCGCTGAACGCCCTTAAAGCTCGACAATGGCCCATTTTGCAAAGCTGGCCAGGTAGTTGTCAGTTTTATTCACGTTTGTGCAAGAGGTCCACAGAATGGCTCAATACGTCTACACCATGCATCGGCTGAGCAAGGTCGTGCCGCCGAAGCGGGAAATTCTCAAGAACATCTCCCTGTCGTTCTTCCCCGGCGCCAAGATCGGCGTACTGGGCCTGAACGGCGCCGGTAAGTCCACGCTGCTGCGGATCATGGCGGGTGTCGACAAGGAATTCGATGGCGAAGCCCGTCCGATGCCCGACATCAATGTCGGCTACCTGCCGCAGGAGCCCCAGCTGGACGCGAGCAAGACCGTGCGCGAAGTGGTCGAGGAAGCGGTCAGCGTGATCAAGGATGCCCAGGCGCGCCTGGACGAAGTCTACGCGGCTTACGCCGACCCGGATGCCGACTTCGACAAGCTGGCCGCCGAGCAGGCCAAGCTCGAAGCCATCCTGCAGGCCGCCGACGGTCACAACCTGGAGCGTCAGCTGGACGTCGCCGCCGATGCCCTGCGCCTGCCGGCCTGGGATGCGAAGATCGAACACTTGTCCGGTGGCGAGAAGCGTCGTGTGGCCCTGTGCCGCCTGCTGCTGTCGGCCCCCGACATGCTGCTGCTGGACGAACCGACCAACCACCTGGACGCCGACTCGGTGGCCTGGCTGGAGCGCTTCCTGCACGACTTCCCTGGCACCGTGGTGGCCATTACCCACGACCGTTACTTCCTCGACAACGTCGCCGGCTGGATCCTGGAATTGGACCGCGGCGCGGGCATCCCGTACGAAGGCAACTACTCGGGTTGGCTGGAAGCCAAGTCGGAGCGTCTGGCGCAGGAATCCAAGCAGCAAAGCGCCCACGAGAAGGCCATGAAAGAGGAACTGGAGTGGGTGCGCAAAGGCGCCAAGGCTCGCCAGTCCAAGTCCAAGGCCCGTCTGCAGCGTTTCGAAGAGATGCAATCGCAGGAATTCCAGAAGCGCAGCGAGACCAACGAGATCTACATCCCGGCAGGTCCGCGTCTGGGCGACAAGGTCATCGAGTTCAAGAATGTCTCCAAGGGCTATGGCGATCGCGTGCTGATCGACAACCTGTCGTTCTCCATGCCAAAAGGCGCCATCGTCGGCGTTATCGGTGGTAACGGTGCCGGTAAGTCGACCCTGTTCCGCATGCTGATGGGCAAGGAGCAGCCGGACTCGGGCAGCATCGAGATCGGTGAAACCGTGCAACTGGCCTGCGTCGACCAGAGCCGCGAGGACCTGGACGGCAGCAAGACCGTGTTCCAGCAGATCTCCGACGGTTCCGACCAGATTCGTATCGGCAACTACGAGATCCCGTCGCGTACCTACGTGGGCCGCTTCAACTTCAAGGGCGGCGACCAGCAGAAGTTCGTCAAGGATCTCTCCGGTGGTGAGCGTGGCCGTCTGCACCTGGCGCTGACCTTGAAAGAGGGCGGCAACGTCCTGCTGCTCGACGAACCGTCCAACGACCTCGACGTCGAGACCCTGCGTTCGCTGGAGGAAGCCCTGCTGGACTTCCCGGGCGCCGCCATCGTGATTTCCCACGACCGTTGGTTCCTGGACCGTGTGGCGACCCACATCCTGGCCTACGAGGATGACTCGAACGTGGTGTTCTTCGAGGGCAACTACACCGAGTACGAAGCCGATCGCAAGAAGCGCCTGGGCGACGCCGCTGCCCAGCCGCACCGGGTACGGCACAAGAAGCTGGCGCAGTAAGCCGGTTTCAGTTGCACAAGGATGGGGCCCTCAGGGGCCCCATTTTTGTGCCTGGCTGGGAGCGGTGGTGGCTCCATTCGCGGGCAAACCCGCTCCTGCAAGGGCTTGGAACTGCAAGCTTCCCTGTGGGAGCGGGCTTGCCCGCGAATGCCACACCTCGGTGACAATTTGTATACATTTATATAAAACGCACCAAAAAAATTCAGAAAAACGACATTTTGCCCTGTTCCAGTGCGATTGCTTCTTGATAGAGTCCGGGAAAAATCAATAAGTCCAATCCTCTTGGTGAGATGTCTACCATGATCGAATCCGTCGACCATTTCCTTGCACGCCTGAAGCAGCGTGACCCTGCCCAACCCGAATTCCACCAGGCCGTCGAAGAGGTGCTGCGCAGTCTCTGGCCATTCCTCGAAGCCAATCCCCACTACCTGCAGGCCGGCATTCTCGAACGCATGGTCGAGCCGGAGCGTGCGGTACTGTTCCGTGTGTCGTGGGTCGATGACCAGGGCAAGGTCCAGGTCAACCGCGGCTATCGCATCCAGATGAGCAGCGCCATCGGCCCGTACAAGGGCGGCCTGCGTTTCCATCCGTCGGTGAACCTGGGTGTGCTCAAGTTCCTGGCCTTCGAGCAGGTGTTTAAGAACTCGCTGACCTCGCTGCCCATGGGTGGCGGCAAGGGCGGCTCGGACTTCGACCCCAAGGGCAAGAGCGACGCCGAAGTCATGCGCTTCTGCCAGGCGTTCATGAGCGAGCTGTATCGCCACATCGGTGCCGACCTCGACGTGCCGGCCGGCGATATCGGTGTGGGCGCCCGTGAGATCGGCTTCATGTTCGGCCAGTACAAGCGCCTGGCCAACCAGTTCACCTCCGTGCTGACCGGCAAGGGCATGACCTATGGCGGCAGCCTGATTCGGCCGGAAGCCACCGGCTACGGCTGCGTGTATTTCGCCGAGGAGATGCTCAAGCGCAAGGGCCTGCGCATCGACGGCCGCCGCGTGGCGATCTCCGGTTCTGGCAACGTCGCCCAGTACGCTGCGCGCAAGGTGATGGACCTGGGCGGCAAGGTGATCTCGCTGTCCGACTCCGAGGGCACGCTGTTCTGCGAGGCCGGGCTGAACGACGAGCAGTGGGATGCGCTGTTGGAGCTCAAGAACGTCAAGCGCGGCCGCATCAGCGAGCTGGCCGAGCGTTTTGGCCTGGAGTTCCGCAAGGGCCAGACGCCGTGGAGCCTGCCGTGCGACATCGCCCTGCCGTGCGCCACGCAGAACGAACTGGACGTCGAGGACGCCCGCACCTTGCTGCGCAACGGCTGCATCTGCGTCGCCGAAGGCGCCAACATGCCGACCACGCTCGAGGCGGTGGACCTGTTCATCGAGGCGGGTACCCTGTTTGCACCGGGCAAGGCGTCCAACGCCGGTGGCGTCGCGGTGTCGGGCCTTGAGATGTCGCAGAACGCCATGCGCCTGCTGTGGACGGCGGGTGAGGTGGACAGCAAGCTGCATGCGATCATGCAGTCGATCCACCATGCCTGCGTGCACTATGGCGAGGAGGCCGATGGGTCGGTCAACTACGTCAAGGGCGCGAACATCGCCGGCTTCGTGAAAGTGGCGGATGCCATGCTGGCGCAGGGCGTGGTCTGATTCGAGATCGTCGGGGCCGCTTTGCGGCCCAATCGCGGGACAAGCCCGCTCCCACAGAGATTGGGCTGGCCTTTAGATTTTGAGCAAGACAGTTGTTCCTACAGGAATCGCGCTTGGGCTGCGCAGCAGCCCCTAACCTTCTCCCAGGATCTCGACCACCTCGATGGACAGATCCCCCGCAGGCCGCCGCCATACCACTTCATCCCCAGGCCCCGCGCCAAGCAGCGCCCGCCCCAGCGGTGAGCCCCAGTTGATCAGCCCCCGCGCTGCATCGGCCTGGTCTTCCCCGACCAACTGCACCCTGTGCTCCTCATCCTGCTCATCGACGAATCTCACCCGGCTACCGATCTGCACCTTGTCCTGCGAGGTTGCAGGTGGCACCACCTGGGCGCTTTGTACGCGTGCCCGGAAATAGCGCAGGTCGCGCTCGGTATCGGCCAGGCGCTGTTTGTCGGCATGCTCACCCTGGGCTTGCAGATCGCTGTGCAGGGCAATGAGCGCCGCCACGCGTTGCTGCAACTGTGCAAGCCCGCTGGCGGTGACGTAGTTGGGCTGGTCGCTGACCCGTCGCTCCACCGGCTGGCTGGCCTGGGCGGCGGCCTGGTCTTCGTTGACGAATGCTCGGCTCATGAACGGCCTCCTTGTTTCTGGAGACCATGGTGAGGGCTGTCGGGTTTCCCTGAATGTCTGGCTGCGACCTAATTGTGGCGATAGGCGCGCGCGGCACCGCGGTCTTTTTCCTGTTGCCAGTCGCGGTCACGCTCGTCCCAGTAGCGCTCTCGGTACTGGCGCGTGTCTTCGCTGTTCTGCATGGCATGGCACTGGCGAAAGCCGTCGTCCCAACCGCTTTCGTAGCGGCGGTCGTGCAGGTAGCGCGGCACGTCCTTGCGAAAATCACCGACCATCAACCCCGCTGCCTGGCGGCCGCTGCTGCAGCCGTCCTGGAATCCATCGGCATAGGCCGGTGGATAGCCCTGGTCGAGCATCTGCTCGTGGGTGGACTGGCAGCCGACCAGCAGCAGGGTTATCCACAGGGCAAACACGTACCGCAACATAGACTCTGGACCTCCGGGTGATAGGGGAAGTCTAGGTCGCGGATTGTCGTGGCGATGTCAAAACGCCGTCGAAGGATTGCACGTCATGATGCGAATCCCTGTGAGTGGTATCAGTACTGATACCACTTCAATTCGAGCATCACCTCGTTCTGCGCGGTGGCCAGGTGGCTGAACTCGCGCTTGGCGCTCAACCGCAGGCCCAGGTTCTGCGAAATCTCCCACTGCTGGTTCAGGCTCAGGCTGCGCCGCACTTCGCCATTGGTGAAGTAATCGCCTTTCGCCTCCAGGGTCATGTTGCCCAGCCCGTTGCGCCACAGCAGGCCGCCATTGAAACCGGCTGCCGGCGAGATGAACTCGGCGAAGTCGTTGTGGTGTTCGACCCGCACCGTACCGAGGGCGAAGCCCAGCAGGCCGTCGGCGAGCTGCCAGGTGCCACCGCCGCCACCGTTGACGTGGCTGACCAACACCTCGTCGTCATGCTTGCCCGGCACCCGCTCGAGGCCGCCGGCCACCTGCCACGACCAGGGTTTGAGCAGCTCGTTGCGCGGGGTCAGTGAGCGGATGGTGGCCAGGTCGAGGCGTTGCACCTGCCAGTCGTTGCCCTCGTACTGGCGCAGCTTGAGCTGGAGGATCTCGATCTGTGCACCGAGCGGGAAGCCGTAGGCGTTGTCGTTGAGGTCGTGGTAGGCCATGCGCAAGCCATACTCGGCGAAGGCGCGGTCTTCGCGGGTGCCGACACCCAACTGCCAGGTCCGCGACTGGTGACCGTCCTCAGGCAGGCCGGGGCGTTCGATCTGCAGCGGTGGCGGCGGGTTGCGGTTGATTGCCCGCAGCAGCTCGAAGCTGCGCTTGGCCTGTTCGGGGTCACGCTCCTGGCCGGTGGCGCGGTAGCGTTCCAGGCGATAGGCCGCATCTTGTACCAGGGCCTGGCGTTCGCGGGGCAGGGCGGTGAACGCGGGGCTCTGCAATTGCGCGGTGTCGGCGCTGACGGCCAATACCTGCTGTTTTTCGTGATGGTCCAGTGGCTCGGCGCGGGCCAGCAGCTCGCGTTCGCGCGATGGCCGGTAGCGCACATCGGACACCAGCCCCGACTGCTTGACGGCCTTGACCGTGTCGGTGGGGATGGCGGTGAGCGGGAACTGCGAGGTCAGGTCCAGCCCGGGGCGGGCGACCTGCAGCAGCTCCAGCAGGCGGTAGGAGCAGTTCTCGTCGAAGAAGAAGTAGTCGAACTGCACCTGCTTGAGTTCCCAGACGTGCTCGACCATGCGCCCGGTCTCTTCAGGCGTCAGGTCCAGCTGGTACTCCCACAGGTCGCGGTTCTCCAGGCTGCGGTATTCGGAGAGTTTCTCCTGGTACGGCATCATCGCGAACAGCCCGGGGTAGCCGCCCATCAGGCCTTTCCAGGCGTAGAGGATGCTGTTGTCGCTGCCTTCGATATAGGCGCCGAAGTTGATCGCGTAGCTGAGCAGCGTGGTGTCGTTGCTGCGGGTGTCGGCTTTGTCGATGCGCAGCAGGGTATGGCCGAACATCGAGGACGGGCTGTTGAGGTAGGCCGCCGGGAAGATCAGCACCGCGCTGTGCGGTGCGACGTCGGCGTACCAGCGGCTGTATTCCTGGCAGTCCGGGGTCGGCAGGTCGCTGAGCTGCAGTTGTTCACGTAGCCAGCGGGTGCGCGCCGGAAAGACGCATTGGGCGTGTTTGTCGCCCAGGCTCGCCGGGGCATACAGCGCATCGACCGTGGCCCGCAGTTCGCGATCCGGATGATGGGCGCCGTCCTCGGCGAGAAAGAATTTGTCATCGTCCACATAACTGCGCCAACCGCCCAGCTTGGCGGTTTCGTAGTGACCCAGTGCGATCCAGTAGCGGTCGGCGGCCAACTGCTGCACGCGCGCCTCATCCAATGAAGGTGCCGCGTAGGCAGGGGCGCAGGCGCATAACGTCAGGTAGGCGAAGCGTTTGAGCATATCGGGCAACTACTTCTGAATGATGCCGAAGGGAGGCGGGCGAAACCCGCCCCGCAAGCGGGGCGGGCAGGGTCGAACTTACGCTTCGTTAGCGTATTTCGCCAGTTGCGGATCTTTTTTCAGGACCGCGATGGTGTTGTTGTGGACATCTTCGGCAGTGACGTTGGCGCTGCTGAAGATCTGCTGGAAGTGGTCGTGGGTGACCGAGGCGAAGTGCGCGCGGTCTTCGGGTTTGACGCCCAGTACCACGGCGTAGGTGGTCAGGGCTTCGCCCTGGCCCTGGGCCATGTCTTCGGACAGTTCGTTCATGGTGCCATTCATGGCCAGCCACGATTTGCCGCCGTAGGTGAGCGCTGCCTTGGTGGAGCAGCCGTTGGTGCCGGAGGTCATGCCGAAGGTGGCGTTACCGGAGGTGCCGTTGGTGGTGGAGGCCAGGAAGTGCGCCGGAGTGCCGCGCTGGCCTTCGAACAGCAGGTTGCCCCAACCGCAGTTCGGGCCGCCTGGCGCTTCGGCCATGGCATTGATCGAAACCGCGGCGAACAAGGTACCCAGAAGAATCCGTTTCATAGCGTTATTCTCTTTTTCGATACGTATCAATGATCAGGGTTGTCTGGCAGTTCACTGCCAGGACGGGGAAGCGTTTTACCCACCCGCGCAGTTTGGAGTTTAGGCACGATCCAATAGTTGCGTAGTTGATTGCGAAAAAATCTTGGACAAACCTTTTTAACGCCTGCGACATAAAGTCCCGCGGAGCCTTGCAAGGCGCGCGCCCCCGGCGCCAGAATGCTGCGTATCCGCCCCGCCGAAGTAAGGAAACCCAATGCCCGATCCTGTTGCTGCGCGCCTGCGTCTCGCGCCCGAAGCCCTGACCCGGCGTTTTTCCCCCGAGCAGTTTGCCTTCACCAACACCGATGATCTGGAGCCGTTTCGCGGAGTACTGGGCCAGGAGCGTGCCGTCGAGGCCCTGCAGTTCGGCGTGGCCATGCCACGCCCTGGCTACAACGTCTATGTGATGGGCGAGCCGGGCACCGGCCGCTTCTCCTTCGTCAAGCGCTACCTCAAGGCCGAGGGCAAGCGCCAGCAGACCCCGGCCGACCGGGTCTACGTCAACAATTTCGAAGACACCCGCGAGCCGCGTGCGCTGGAGTTGCCGGCAGGCACTGCTGGCGAGTTCATCGCCGACATGAACGGTTTGATCGGCAACCTGCTGGCGACCTTCCCGGCGGTGTTCGAGCACCCGTCCTACCAGCAGAAGAAGGGCGCCATCGATCGCGCCTTCAACCAGCGCTACGACCGTGCGCTGGATGTGATCGAACGCGCGTCGCTGGAAAAGGACGTGGCGCTGTACCGCGACGCCAGCAATGTCGCCTTCACCCCCATGGCCGACGGCAAGGCGCTGGATGAGGCCGAGTTCGCCCAGTTGCCTGAAGAGGTCCGCGAGCAGTTCCACGAAGACATCGCCGAGCTGGAGGAGCGTCTCAACGAGGAGCTGTCCAGCCTGCCGCAGTGGAAGCGCGAGTCGAACAATCAGCTGCGCGAACTGAACGAAGAAACCATCACCCTGGCCCTGCAACCGCTACTGGCCCCTCTGTCGGAGAAGTACGCCGAGAACGCTGCGGTGTGCGCCTACCTGCAGTCGGTGCAGTTGAACCTGCTGCGCACCGTGGTCGAGCAACTGGTCGACGATGCCAAGACCGACGCGGTGGCGCGCAAGATGCTCGAAGAGCAGTACGCGCCAAGCCTGGTGGTGGGGCATCCGGTCAATGGCGGCGCGCCGGTGGTGTTCGAGCCGCACCCGACCTACGACAACCTGTTCGGTCGCATCGAGTACAGCACTGACCAGGGCGCGCTTTCCACTTCCTACCGCCAGCTGCGTCCCGGTGCATTGCACCGCGCCAACGGCGGCTTCCTGATCCTGGAAGCGGAAAAAATGCTGGGCGAGCCCTTCGTCTGGGATGCACTCAAGCGCGCGCTGCAGTCGCGCAAGCTGAAAATGGAGTCGCCGCTGGGCGAACTGGGCCGCATCGCCACCGTCACCCTGACGCCGCAGATGATCCCGCTCAACGTCAAGCTGGTGATCATCGGCTCGCGTCAGCTCTACTACGCGCTGCAGGACCACGATTCGGACTTCCAGGAGATGTTCCGCGTACTGGTCGACTTCGACGAAGACATGCCGATGGTCGACGAGAACCTCGAGCAGTTCGCCCAGCTGCTGCGCACGCGTACCAATGAAGAGGGCATGGCGCCGCTGACCAGCGATGCCGTGGCGCGCCTGGCGACCTTCAGCGCGCGCCTGGCAGAGAACCAGTCGCGGCTCTCGGCGCGTATCGGCGACCTGTTCCAGCTGGTCAGCGAGGCGGACTTCATCCGCCAGTTGGCCAACGACGAGATGACCGACGCAGGCCACATCGAGCGTGCGCTCAAGGCCAAGGCGACCCGCACCGGGCGGGTGTCGCAGCGGGTGCTCGATGACATGCTCGCCGGCATCATCCTGATCGACAGCGAAGGCGCTGCCATCGGCAAGTGCAACGGCCTGACGGTACTGGAGGTCGGCGATTCGGCATTCGGCATGCCTGCGCGGATCTCCGCCACGGTCTACCCGGGTGGCAGCGGCATCGTCGACATCGAGCGTGAGGTCAACCTCGGCCAGCCGATCCACTCCAAAGGCGTGATGATCCTCACCGGATACCTGGGCAGCCGCTACGCCCAGGAGTTTCCCCTGGCGATCTCGGCGAGCATCGCCCTGGAGCAGTCCTACGGCTACGTGGACGGCGACAGCGCCTCGCTTGGCGAGGCCTGTACGTTGATCTCGGCGCTGTCGCGTACGCCGCTCAAGCAGTGCTTCGCCATCACCGGTTCGATCAACCAGTTCGGCGAAGTGCAGGCGGTGGGCGGGGTCAACGAGAAGATCGAAGGCTTCTTCCGCCTGTGCGAAGCGCGTGGCCTGACTGGCGAGCAAGGGGTGATCATCCCGCGCGCCAACGTTGCCACGCTGATGCTCGACGAGCGCGTGTTGCAGGCGGTCGAAGCCGGGCGCTTCCATGTCTATGCGGTGAGCCAGGCCGATGAAGCGCTGAGCCTGCTGGTGGGCGAGGATGCCGGTACGCCCGACGAGAAGGGCGAATTCCCTGAAGGCAGCGTCAACGCGCGGGTGGTCGAGCGTCTGCGGGTCATCGCCGAGATGATCAGCGAGGAAGAGATCAAGGAGGCCGAGAAGGAACGGCTGGAGGAGATGGTGGCCCAGGCCAAGCCGGCTTGAGTCAATAATCCGGCGCTGGCGGCCAAGTGCTACCGTTCAGCGCCGGTTTTCCAGCAATGCCCACCTGTCATCTATGCTGGAACTTAAGGAGTTTTCAGGGTTCAGGATGGAAACAGCCTGTCTTGCAGGCTGAACAGGGCTTCTCAGAGGGGACGCCGCCATGCGCAACCTCAGCCTCACCCGCCAGTGCCTTGGCCTGGTGACCCGCATCGAGTGCAGCATCCGTCCGCTGGCCGGCGACAACGGCATGTGGACCTTGCTGTTTGCCGCCGGCATGTCCGGTGAACAGCCTTCGGCGATCAAGGCACAAGGGCCGTTTCATGGGCCGATGGTGGCCGAATCGGTGATGAACGCCGTTGTCGACAGCCTGACCCTGCACGGCTACCAGGTGGCTGAAGACCCGCAGATCTGGTGCCTGCACCTGCAGGCGCAATTGCGGCGGATCAACGGAGAACGTTGCCGCAATATCGGGGACTACCAGTTCCGTCCGGATAATTGAAGAGGACTCTGCGGCAACCCGCCGCAGACTTTTGCTGTCATTGATGGCTGGCTATACTCGCGCACGCTTTTCCAGTCCTCTCATGAGTCCCTATCCTCCATGGAACGTATTCTCGAAAACGCGATGTATGCCTCTCGCTGGCTGCTCGCACCCATCTATTTCGGCCTGTCGCTGGGCTTGCTGGCGCTGGCGCTGAAGTTCTTCCAGGAAGTGGTCCACGTCCTGCCCAACGTCTTCGCGCTGAGCGAAGCGGACCTGATCCTGGTGATCCTGTCGCTGATCGACATGTCGCTGGTCGGCGGCCTGCTGGTGATGGTGATGATCTCCGGCTACGAGAACTTCGTCTCGCAACTGGACATCGACGAGAGCAAGGAGAAGCTCAACTGGCTGGGCAAGATGGACTCTTCTTCGCTGAAGATGAAGGTTGCGGCCTCGATCGTGGCCATTTCCTCGATCCACCTGCTGCGCGTGTTCATGGATGCGCAGAACATCTCCACCGACTACCTGATGTGGTACGTGATCATCCACATGACCTTCGTGGTCTCGGCCTTCTGCATGGGCTATCTGGACAAGCTGACCAAGCATTGAGTCGGTATTGCCCTTTTCGCGAGTTCGCCCGCGAGAAGGGCGACGTGCTTCCGACCGACGAGTGGCCCCTTGTCTAATCCCGGCTTCTGTACAAAAAATGAGCACTCATGTGGGCTTCCCGCAGCGAGGTGCATCCATGAACCTGCATCAGCTCAATACCGAGGCCAGGGCCGGCCACGTCGATGAACTCAACCTGATCGCCATCGAAGGTGGCGATTACCTGCTCGAGGCCCGGATCAAGGGCCATGCCCATCCGCTGAACGATCCACGTGGCGAGCGCCTGCGGGTGCACTCGGTCGAAGATGCTCGCTTGCTCCTGCAAGCCCTGCCCATGCTGTCGATGAACCTGGTGCACTGGTCGGTGCAGGATGAGATGTGCGGGATGGGCAGCCACCCGGAGGAAGACCTCAAGGTCCCGATATCCCAGCGTTCGGCCTGGTAGCTGCTTCGCGCGGCCCCAGTGTGCTAGGCTGCTTGCCCTTTTGACCAAGGGCGCGGATGCAGTGCGCCCTTAAGCGGAGCAAGCCAATGTCCGAACTCAACCTGTCCACCGACGAATCCCGCGTCAGCTACGGCATCGGCCGCCAGCTGGGCGGCCAGCTGCGAGACAACCCACCACCAGGCGTGAACCTGGAAGCGATTCTCGCTGGCCTGACCGACGCCTTCAACGGTGCCGACAGCCGTGTCAGCGAAGCCGACCTGTCTGCCAGCTTCAAGGTTATCCGCGAAGTGATGCAGGCCGAAGCTGCCGCCAAAGCCGAAGCTGCCGCCGCCGAGGGCAAGGCCTTCCTGGTCGAGAATGCCAAGCGTGATGGCATCACCACCCTGGCTTCGGGCCTGCAGTTCGAAGTGCTGACCGCTGGTAGCGGCGCCAAGCCGAGCCGCGAAGACAACGTGCGTACCCACTACCACGGCACCCTGATCGACGGCACCGTGTTCGACAGCTCCTACGAGCGTGGCCAGCCTGCCGAATTCCCGGTAGGTGGCGTGATCGCTGGTTGGACCGAAGCGCTGCAACTGATGAACGCTGGCAGCAAATGGCGCCTGTACGTGCCGAGCGAGCTGGCCTATGGCGCGCAAGGCGTTGGTAGCATCCCGCCGCACAGCGTGCTGGTGTTCGACGTCGAGCTGCTCGACGTTCTGTAAGACTGCGTTGTCTTCATCGCGGGACCAGCCCGCTCCCACATGTGCCCTGCAGGCTCTAGTGCGTAGGTGTATTGGTGGGAGCGGGCCTTGCCCGCGAAGATGCCGGTAATGCCGGCCTCAATTCCAATCCGTTCCCCCTGGGCGCAACGCCCGCGCATAGCAGAACAGAAACAGATTCCTCACCAGTTCCTTCAGTACTCCAGGCTCGCTCGAGTTCAGGCCGTTGAGGTCCAGGTCGCCCTGGTCACGCAGTTCGTCGAGCGCTTCTTCCTCGAGTACGGCACAGACTTCGCCGGTCTCGCGATGGAGGATGCGCAGGTAAGGATGGGGGCGGTCGAGCCAGGCGTCGATCAGGTAGGTCATGGCTATTCTCCTTGGAAAGCGTTCCAATGAGAATAATTCTTATTATCAAAATAGCAAGTGACTATTGGATTAATCTTGCCGAAGGGTGCAGATGATCCCGTTGCAGGATCTGTCAGGGCCACCCGAGGGCAGCCCTGCAAATAGCCTCAGACCTTGCGCACGAACTCGGACTTGAGTTTCATCGCGCCGATGCCGTCGATCTTGCAGTCGATATCGTGGTCGCCGTCGCACAGGCGGATGTTCTTGACCTTGGTGCCGACCTTGACCACCAGCGACGAGCCCTTGACCTTGAGGTCCTTGATCACGGTGACGGTGTCGCCATCCTGCAGGACGTTGCCGACCGAATCTTTTTTCACCACGTCATCGCTGGCCGTCTCGGCGTCGCCGGTGGCCGACCACTCGTGGGCGCATTCAGGGCAGATCAGTTGGGTGCCATCCTCGTAGGTGTATTCGGAGTTGCAGGCGGGGCAGGGCGGCAGAGTGCTCACTTCGGTTCCTTGGTGTACAGAGGGTTAAAGGCGCACATTGTATAAGGTTTTGCGGCGAAAATGTTTTTTGTCCGCACCAAAGCATTCGCGGGCAAGCCCGCTCTCACAGGACCCAAGTACATCAAGTCCTTGTGGGAGCGGGCTTGCCCGCGAATGAAGACGATGCGATCTATCAGTGTGTACGCGCGACCGCAAACTCGCTCAGCTCGACCAGTGCATCACGGTATTCGCTTGCTGGCAGCACTTCCAGGCAGGCGATGGCGCGGGCGACGTAGTCGCGGGCCATCCGTGCGGTGTAGTCGAGTGCGCCGGAGGCTTCGACGGCAATGCGGATCTGCTCGAGGTCTTCCAGGCCGCCCTTCTGGATGGCCTGGCGCACCAGCGCCGCCTGCTCTGGCGTGCCTTCGCGCATGGTGTAGATCAGTGGCAGGGTGGGCTTGCCTTCGGCCAGGTCGTCACCGACGTTCTTGCCCAGGGTTTCGGAGTCGCCCTTGTAGTCGAGCAGGTCGTCGACCAGCTGGAAGGCCACGCCCAGGTGGTCGCCGAAGGTGCGCAGGGCCTCGCGCTGTTCGTCGCTGGCGCCGGCCAGCGCCGCGGCGCTGTGGGTCGAGGCTTCGAAGAGCATGGCGGTCTTGCCGCGGATGACGTCCATGTACACCTCTTCGGTGGTGCTGGCATCACGCACGCGCGACAGCTGCAGCACTTCACCCTCGGCGATCACCCGGGTGGCCTTGGACAGGATCTGCATGACCGGCATCGAGCCCAGTTCGACCATCATTTCGAACGAGCGCGAATAGAGGAAGTCGCCGACCAGCACGCTCGGGGCGTTACCCCACAGGGCATTGGCAGTGGAGCGGCCGCGGCGCATGCCGGACATGTCGACCACATCGTCGTGCAGCAGGGTGGCGGTGTGCAGGAATTCGATGGTCGCGGCCAGCAGGCGCAGGTCGTCGCCTTCACGGCCCAAGGCCTTGCCGCACAGCAGCACCAGCAATGGACGCAGGCGTTTGCCACCCGCGGATGTGATATAGTCGCCGATCTTCGATACCAGCGGCACGCGCGAGGTCAGCTGCTTCTTGATGATCTCGTCGACGGCGCTGAAATCGTCAGCTACCGCGCGGTAGAAGGATTGGGGTTGCATCGGCTGCTCCATTGAGGTTGCGCGGCATGCTAGGTCGCGGGTCCCGGTGTGTCAAGGCGCGCTGCCTGCACCCTCGGGGCGGCACTTGCAAGGCTTTACCGGGTTGCGTACAATCGCGCACCCTAACTTCCTGGGCAGCACCTGCCTTACGCAATTGCACCGGGCCGTTCCAGCCTTGTGCAGCCATGCCAGCCAATACTCATCATATAAAGCGCTGGGTGAGCAGGATTATCGGAGATTCAAAATGTCCTACGCAGTAATCGTTACCGGCGGCAAGCAGTACAAAGTCGCTGAAGGTGAATTCCTCAAGATCGAAAAACTGGAAGTCGCCACTGGCGGATCCGTGACTTTCGATCGCGTTCTGCTGGTCGCCAACGGTGAAGAAGTCACCATCGGTGCTCCAGTCGTTGCTGGCGCCAAAGTAGTGGCCGAAGTTGTTTCGCAAGGCCGCCACGACAAGGTTCGTATCATCAAGTTCCGTCGTCGTAAGCACCACATGAAGCGCATGGGCCACCGCCAGTGGTTCACCGAGATCAAAATCACCGGTATCCAGGCTTAATCCCCTAGGTCCCCTGAATTTATTTGGAGAATTGAACCATGGCTCACAAGAAGGCTGGTGGTAGTACTCGTAACGGTCGCGACTCAGAATCGAAACGCCTTGGCGTGAAGATGTATGGCGGCCAGGTTATCAAGCCGGGCAACATCATCGTCCGTCAGCGTGGCACCGAATTCCACGCTGGCTACGGCGTTGGCATGGGCAAGGATCACACCTTGTTCGCCAAGATCGACGGCGTGATCAAGTTCGAGAAGAAAGGCGAGTTCAACCGCCGTTACGTGAGCATCGTCGCCGCTTAATCGCGACGTCGCTCCAGAAGCCCCGTCATGCGACGGGGCTTTTTCGTTTGTGGTGAGCCTCTTGCAAAGCTGTTTGTCTGGGCTGCCGGCGTTGGTTTCTGATGATACGGGGCCGCCGCGCTCATTTTTGCAAGAGCCTCAGGGTTTTCTGGTTTTCAGCTCGTCGTCCGACGAGAGGCGGTTTTGAATGAAGTTTGTTGACGAAGTATCGATCCGGGTAAAAGCCGGTGACGGCGGTAACGGTTGCATGAGCTTCCGCCGCGAAAAATTCATCGAGAACGGTGGTCCCAACGGCGGTGACGGTGGCGACGGCGGCTCGGTGTACATGGTGGCCGACGAGAACCTCAACACCCTGGTCGACTACCGCTACACCCGCCACCACGAGGCCCAGCGCGGCCAGAATGGCGGCAGCACCGATTGCACCGGCAAGAAGGGCGAGGACCTGTTCCTGCGCGTGCCGGTCGGCACCACGGTGATTGATGCCTCCACCCAGGAAGTCATCGGCGACCTGATCACCCCGGGTCAGAAGCTGATGGTCGCCCAGGGCGGCTGGCACGGCTTGGGCAACACCCGTTTCAAGTCGAGTACCAACCGTGCGCCGCGCCAGACCACGCCTGGCAAGCCGGGCGACCAGCGCGACCTGAAGATGGAATTGAAAGTGCTGGCCGACGTCGGCCTGCTGGGCCTGCCGAACGCCGGCAAGAGCACCTTCATTCGCGCCGTCTCGGCCGCCAAGCCGAAGGTTGCCGACTACCCGTTCACCACCCTGGTGCCGAACCTGGGCGTGGTCAGCGTCGACCGCTGGAAGAGCTTCGTCATCGCCGACATTCCCGGCTTGATCGAGGGCGCCTCCGAAGGTGCCGGCCTGGGTATCCGCTTCCTCAAGCACCTGGCCCGTACCCGTGTGCTGCTGCACCTGGTCGACCTGGCGCCGCTGGACGAGAGCAGCCCGGCCGATGCGGCCGAAGTGATCATCAACGAGCTGGCGCAGTTCAGCCCGGCGCTGATCGATCGCGAGCGCTGGCTGGTGCTGAACAAGGCCGACATGGTAATGGAAGACGAGCGTGACGAGCGTGTGAAGGAAGTCGTCGATCGCCTGAACTGGGATGGCCCGGTCTACGTGATCTCGGCTATCTCCAAGCAGGGCACCGAGAAGCTCAGCCACGACCTGATGCGCTTCCTCGAAGACCGCGCCGACCGCCTGGCCAACGACCCGGCCTACGCCGCCGAGCTCAACGAACTCGACCAGCGCATCGAAGACGAGGCCCGTGCCCAGCTTCAGGCCCTGGACGACGCTCGTACCCTGCGTCGTACCGGCGTCAAGAGCGTCCACGACATCGGCGACGATGACGACTGGGATGACTTCGAGGACGACGAGGACGGCCCGGAAATCATTTACGTGCGCGACTGACCGGTTGCAGTACACTGGACGCCGCTCTTCGAGCAGTGTGCCGTGATCAGGCTTGGGCGTTGAGCCCATCGCGGGACGAGCCCGCTCCCACAGGTCCGCTGCGATCCTTGTGGGAGCGGGCTTGTCCCGCGATGGCCTCAACACCCTCTCACGGTACGCCGCTCAAATGAGCGGCGTTTTGGTATCTACAGATTCGACATAGGTTGGAAGAGAAGATGCGAAGCAAGGTGACGGGCGCCAAGCGCTGGGTCGTGAAGATCGGCAGTGCGCTGCTGACCGCCGATGGCAAGGGCCTCGACCGTGGTGCGATGGCGGTCTGGGTCGAGCAGATGGTCGCACTGCGTGAAGCGGGCGTGGAACTGGTATTGGTCTCCTCCGGGGCCGTGGCCGCAGGCATGAGCCAGCTGGGCTGGACCACGCGACCGAGCGCGATGAACGAGCTGCAGGCGGCTGCCTCGCTCGGCCAGATGCGCCTGGTGCAGGCCTGGGAGTCGAGCTTCGGCGAGCACGGCAAGCACACCGCGCAGATCCTCCTGACCCACGACGACCTCTCCGACCGCAAGCGCTACCTCAATGCCCGCAGCACCCTGCGCACCCTGGTCGACCTGGGCGTGGTGCCGGTGATCAACGAGAACGATACCGTGGTCACCGACGAGATCCGCTTCGGCGACAACGACACCCTGGCCGCGCTGGTGGCCAACCTGGTCGAGGCCGACCTGCTGGTGATCCTCACCGACCGCGACGGCATGTTCGACGCCGACCCGCGCAACAACCCTGAAGCCCAACTGATCTATGAAGCCCGCGCCGACGATCCGTCGCTCGACGCCGTGGCGGGCGGTACCGGTGGCGCCCTGGGGCGCGGTGGCATGCAGACCAAGCTGCGTGCCGCACGCCTGGCTGCGCGCTCCGGTGCCCATACCATCATCATCGGTGGCCGTATCGAGCGTGTACTGGACCGCCTGAAGGCCGGCGAGCGCCTGGGCACCTTGCTGTCGCCTGAGCGCGGCATGCTCGCTGCGCGCAAGCAGTGGCTGGCTGGCCACCTGCAGACTCGCGGCACGCTGGTCCTCGATGCCGGTGCGGTGAAGGCCCTGCGTGAGTCGAACAAGAGCCTGTTGCCGGTCGGCGTGAAGACTGTGCAGGGCAGCTTCCGCCGTGGCGAGATGGTGGTCTGCGTCGGCCCCGATGGCCTGGAAGTGGCCCGTGGCCTGGCCAACTACAGCGCCCTGGAGGCGCAGAAGATCATCGGCCAGCCGTCGGACGCCATCGAAAGCCTGTTGGGCTACAGCGCCGAACCCGAGCTGGTGCACCGCGACAACCTGGTCCTGGTCTGAAGGAGACGCCCATGCTGAAAAGGATGTTTGCCGTGGCAGCGCTGATGCTGCCGATGCTGGCCGGCGCCGAGGAAATCGGCCAGGTGTCCACCGTGTTCAAGTTCCTTGGGCCCAACGACCGCATCGTGGTCGAGGCGTTTGACGATCCCAAGGTCGAGGGTGTGACCTGCTACCTGTCGCGAGCCAAGACCGGCGGCGTGAAGGGTGGGTTGGGGTTGGCGGAGGACCGCGCAGAGGCATCGATCGCCTGCCGTCAGGTTGGGCCGATCAACTTCAAGGGTGAGCTCAAGGATGGCGAGGAGGTGTTCAAGGAACGCACCTCGCTGGTGTTCAAGACCATGCAGGTGGTGCGTTTTCTCGACAAGAAGCGCAATACGCTGGTGTACCTGGTGTACAGCGACCGGATAGTCGAAGGTAGCCCGCAGAATGCGGTGACAGCGATTCCGATCCTGCCTTGGGCGCATTGACTCCCTCGTGGCACTGGTCGATTTCGGCCAGTAGGCCCTTCGCAGCGCAGGCTTGAGGGCTACTCGTCGGTTTCGTCGATGTCGTCGCCTTCGAATGCGGACCGGACGGCTTCCACAATACGAGTCGCCCGGCGTTCGTCATCCAGTGGCGGATACTGTTTCTTGAGCTTCCCGGAAATCTTCCAGCCGTTCTCCTTGACGGAGCGAATGATGCGGTTGGCATCTTGGTCTGGCATCTCGACAACATCCTTGATGCGCTCCAAGGCACGCTGGAAGACCATCAGTACTCTGGCCTCCTCCGCCATTTCCGTGCGAACGGTGTGGGCGACAACGCGTGCGGTGTACAGCACGTGCTCGGTCAAGTCCGGGTATCGCCAAGCGAACCTGGCGTCCTCGTAGTCGTCGAAAAAGAAGTTGCTCGGTGTTCCGTCCTCGTGATCAATCGTCTCGCCGAAGTGGTAGGCCGTCGCATAGCGTCGCATGAAAGGCCGCGAAAACACTTCCAGTGCACGGTCATAACCTGCTCTGAATTCGGCCGAGCTGGTAATGGTGGCTGACACCGGCAGGATCACACCTTCCGGTATGGCCTTGTCACGCGCGAGGGTGTCGTTGATCAGGAAGCGATGGATTCGCCCGTTACCGTCCCGCATGGGATGAATGTA
The DNA here is from genome assembly GCF_001636055.1 of Pseudomonas putida. Taxonomy (NCBI): domain Bacteria; kingdom Pseudomonadati; phylum Pseudomonadota; class Gammaproteobacteria; order Pseudomonadales; family Pseudomonadaceae; genus Pseudomonas; species Pseudomonas putida. Next base: position 5,329,564 of record NZ_CP011789.1, on the reverse strand, counting down.
GACGAAACCGAATGCGATCACTGCGGCGCGGGCGAGTGACTCCGCCCCTTCAGTTGCGCGCTCAAAGCCCTTCAAGCCATCGAGCATCGATGTCAGGTCATCGAAGTGAGGCGCAATGTAATGCACGATGTTGTCTCGCATCGTGGCCTGCCCGACGAAAACGGGTGACCGCCGCAGCCCCAGACCAAATGCATCGTGGCCAAGAATCTCGGTTTGCAAAGCCTGGAGGCTTTGGCCGCTGAGCGGATCTTGGATACGGCCGCAATGTTGGGCGATGACATGGGCGAAGCGTTGGATGCGATCCGCCTGGTCTGCCTCCTTCTCGATCAGGAAACTGGCGCGCGATTCCTTGAACGTCAGCCAGCTGGCTGTTCTCAGGAGTATGTCCGCCCCGTAAGTACGGTCCAGTTCATTCAGCTCGGCACCAAGATCGAATCGCAATGCCTCTTGGACCGCTGCTGTCCTTCGTACGATAGGACAGAAATTATCGGTGCCCGGGAGATTGTTATTGATCCGCCAGCGTCGGATGCGCACTGGCTCGGTGCGTGTGAGGTATTGGTCGGATGCGATGGCGTCGATGTAGCCGCCATTGGTGATGTCTGGAAGATCCAAACGTTCTTGGGTCAGCCATTCGTAAAGGAATGCGCAGCGACGGGCGTACTGGCCGAAAGGCTCATCCCGGCACCAGGATTCGATTGGCTGAGGTCCGATGGCCGCGAATAGCCGTGCGAAGAATTCGAGATGGATCTCTTCGTATTTGAGCCCGAATGCGAATTGGCCGGCGAAGTCGTCGTTTGGGCGGTAGTTGGGAGGGTAGCGATTCTCGATCTGGTCCCCACTGTCACGGCTCTGGCGACTGGTTCCGATCAGAGAGTTGACGCGCAGGGGTTGCACCAAGGAGATGCCGTACCGTTCGGCGAGGGCATTGAAACCAACCTGCATAGTGGAAATCCTTTAATCGCGGTGCAAAAGCATTAATTTTCGTTTGGCAGGATGCCAAAACGATAATGGCTGGAGCTTGGCCAAAACGCTAATGCTGGCTCCAAAGCGCTAAAAAAACGCTCGTCTCATGTAAAAACAATAATATTCCGCTGTGATGGCCCCGATCGGGGCCTGGAAAGCCCCGCCCTGATAATTCTCAGGCTGTCGTCTCTACAGCTTGCTCCCGAATCACCGCTGTCTCCACATCCCGGCGGCTGATGTACTTCCAGTCCGCCTCGTCGATGTAGATCCCGTTCGGCCCGCTGCCGCCTTCCAGGTCGATCGCCACGCGCGCCGACACCTGCGGCTTCACGCTCGCCAGAATCGGCACGAAGCCCAGTTGCTGACTGGTCTCCAGCAGCGCCGCCTGGTTGCGTTCGTCGATGTCCGCCGCTTCGTCGAGGTAGTAGGGCAGGCGGATGCGCCCGGCCAGGTCGCGGTCCATCAGGTGCAGCAACAGGTACATGTTGGTCAGCGCCTTGATGGTCATGGTGGTGCCGTTGGATGCGGCGCCGTCGATGTCGGCGTGGATCACCGGCTGGCTGTTGATCTTGGTGATCTCGAAGGCCAGCTCGAACAGGTCTTTCAGGCCCAACTGGTTGTGGTTGGCCGCTACCAGCCGCGCCAGGTACTCCTTGGCCTCTTCGTTCTTGTGATCCTGCTCGGCGCTCTGCGTGAGGTCGAACACCGACAGCGTTTCGCCTTCCTCGTACTGGCCGGCACTGTGGATGATCTGATCGATGTGCTTTAGCGCTTCCTTGTTCGGCGCCAGCACCACGCGGAAGCTCTCCAGGTTGGACACCTGGCGCTTGTTGATCTCGCGGTTGAACAGCGCCAGCTGGTGCTCGAGGCTGTCGTAGTCGCTGCGGATGTTGCGCAGGGTCCGGGCGATGTCGGTGACTGCCGCGCGGCGCGCCTTGGCCAGGGTGAGGGCTTCCTCGGTGCGGTGCGAGTAGGCGTTGATCAGCAGCATCAGGCGACGTTCCATGTCGTCTTCGCTGTCGAACTTGGCCACACCTTTCAGGCGCACCTGGGCATACAGCGCCTCGATCTGGTTGTCGACGCGCTGCAGCGCCTGCCAGCTGTCCTGGTAGTCGTTGAGCAGCGGCAGCAGGTTGTCCATCGAGTCGTCGACCGGCTCCATGAACGGCGTGCCGAACGGCAGGTCGGCCGGCAACAGCTGGCGGCGGCGCAAGGCGTCGTCCAGGGTGCGCTGCTTGGCTTCCATGTCGGCGATCTGGCGGCCGACCAGTTGCAGCTTGGCCGACAACTGCTGGACGCGTTCGGTGAAGGCGTCGCTGGAGCGCTTGAGCTCGTCCTGGGCGGCTTCGAACTGCGCCAGTTGCTCCATTTTCTCTGGCTCTTCGGCGCTCAGGGTCTCGGTGCGGCGGAAGTCCTCAAGGGCCTTCTGCGCATCCAGCACCTGCTGGTACAGCGCCTCGGTCTGGGCCTTGCTCGCGGCGCGGTCCAGGGCCACGGCCTGCTGGGTCTTGAGCTGCTTGAGCTCCTTTTCCAGGCGCTCTTTCTGGTCGCGCAGAGCCGCACGGTCGGCCAGGGCCTGCAGCGCTGGCGGCTCGATGTGCGACAGGTCGATGGACAGGCCCGGCACTTCGAAGCGCTCGCCCTTGAAGCTGTCGAGCACGCCTTCAAGCGTCTTGACCCACAGGTCGCTGTCGTCCAGTTCGATGCCCCGGTCACCCAGCGGCAGGCTGAACAGCGCGCCGTTGAACAGGCGCATCAGGCGGTCGACGTCCTGTTGCGAGAACTCTTCGCGCAGGCGTGCGTAGCTGTTGTTGTCGGCGTGTTCGAGCTGCTGCTTGACCGCCTTGACGCGTTTTTCGAGGTCGCGCACGCGCTCGTCGAGGTCTTCGGCGGAGAACTGGCGCGACTGCGCCAGGGCGCCGGCCAGCTCGTCATGGGCGTCCTTGGCGGCGAGCAGTTGCTGCTCCAGGACCTTGACGTCATCGACCAGGGCGAAGCGGTGCTTGAGCACCGACAGCTCACCGAGCCAGCGCTGGATGCCGGTGATCTCGCGTTCCAGGCGCATCAGCTCCTGGGTGCCGCCACGCTGGTCGTTCTGCAAGCCATCCTGCTCGGCGCGGTAGTGCTCGGCCTGGATCACCAGCTCTTCCTTGCGCGCTACGGCGTAGTCCTGCCAGGTGCCGAGCAGGCTGTCGAGCAGGGGGGAGAGGCGGTGCAGCTTGCCGCGCAGGATGTCGCGCTGGGCCACGCCGCCGGCAAGTGCTTCGACCAGCGGGCCGGCAGCGACCAGGGCGTTGTAGTCCTGCTCCATGCGGCGCACGTCGCGGAAGGCTTCTTCACAAGCCGCGATGTAGTCGACGCTGCCCGAGCGCAGGCTGTGCTCGAAGGCATCCAGGAACAGCTGCTTGAGCTTGGCGGCAGTGATCTCGCGCATGTGCAGCAAGTTGATGAACAGCGCGCGGAAGGTCTTCAGGCTCTGCTCGCTGGTCGAGCGCAGCGGGATCAGGGTGAGGTCCAGCGGCACCGAGGTGTGGCCGCCGACCAGCAGCCGGCGCAGTTCGTCCGGCTTGAGTTCGTACGCCTTGAGGCCGTTGCGCTCGAGGTTGGTGAACAGCTCTTTCTGGCGCAGGCAGGTGTCGTCTTTCTGGTAGTGAGCCAGGTCCAGCTCACCCTGGTAGGCGAAGAACTGGTGGCCGAAGCCGCCGCCCGGGCCGCGCCCGACCACGCCGATCACGTGCGGGCCGTGGGGCAGGTTCAGTTCGCAGAGGATGTAGCTGGTGTCGCTGGCGAAGTAGAAGCGCCGCGATTGCTCCAGGCTGTACTTGCCGAAGCTCATGTCCGACATGCGCGCCAGGATCGGGAATTGCAGGGCGTTGATCGATGCCGATTTACCCAGGTTGTTCGCGCCATAGACCGAGAGCGGATGTTCCAGCGGGAACAGGCCGAGGCTGTAGCCGGCGGTGTTGAGCAGTGCGAAGCGGCGAATGCCGTAGCGTTCCTGGCTCATGCGTCAATCTCCTGTTGCTCTTCGCGGATGGCCCGGGCCAGGGCGTCCTCTTCGCTCTCTTCGCCCTCGAAGGGGGTGAGGTCGAGCGGATCGTCGGTGCGGTTGAGTTGTTCCGGGGTTTCTTCCTCGACCAGCACCGGGACCGGCAGCGGCAGGTCGCTGTGCAGGGTGGCGGCCAGGTCGCGGTCCTGCTGGACCGACAGGCACACATCGAGGAAGCGGTGCATCGGCGGCAGGAAGCGGTAGATGCCGCCTTCTTCGTGGGCGAAGCCCAGCTGGGTCATGCGGCGCAGGATCTTCTCTTCGAGCTCCTCGACCGTCTGCACTTCGGCTTGCAGGAACAGGTCGCGGTATTTCTCCAGCAGCGAGGGCAACTCGTCGCGGCCGATGCTGCCGCCGTCGAGCACGGCCATCGGATCGCGGCCCTGGTCGGCCAGGTGCTCGACCAGGATGAAGGTGAACAGCGACAGGCGCTGGGCGGTCTTGTTGACCTGCGCGGCGGCCTGTTCGGGGACGAAGTAGTAGAAGCCACGGGTGTCGCAGACCAACTCGAAACCGAGCGCCTTGAACAGGGTGCGGTACTGGTCCTGGAAGTTCGACAGTTGGGCGTACAGTTCCGGGTCGCGGCGGCTGACGTGGAAGCCCTTGAACAGCTCGCGGAAGATCGGCGCGAGCTGGGACAGTTCGGAAAGATCAAGATGCATTGGCTGGGCTCGCGGTGGATTCGGTGGCTGCCGGTTGTTGTTCGCGGCTGGATGTCAGGGCGAAGGAACGCAGGCTGACCAGGTGTTCGCGGGTGGTGTAGTCCTGGCGTTGCAGGCGCTCGCGGCTGAAGCGCTTCTCGCGCGAGAGGCGCGAGAACCAGTACAGCAACTCGTCGGTGGCGCCTTCGGGTTCCTGCTCCAGCAGCCAGACCATCAGGTCGGGCAGCGGGAGGGCGTCTTCGCAGCGCTCGAGCATTTCCTTGACCGTACGCGGCGCACGTGGCAGCGGGCCCTTGTGGGTCTTGTGCGCCTTGGGGAAGCGCGCAGGCTTGGGCTCGAAGCGGGCCAGGGCATAGACATAGGCCTCGACCTGGCTGGCGCTGCCGAGGAAGGTGCTTTGCGGACGGGTGAACATCGGCATGGCCGCTTGCGGTACGGCATCGATGCCTTTCTTGCGGATCACCGACAGCGCCAGTGCCGCGCCGCGGGTGACGGCGTTATGCCGGCGCGCTTCCTCGCGCAGCGGCAGCAGCAGCTCGCGGGCGTGGCGCAGGGTGAGCTGGGCGCTGGTCTGCATCTCGAGGATGCGCGCGTGGGTGCGCAGCAGCATGTCGTCATCGACCAAGTGGCCGAGGCGCGCCTGCTCGCCCAACAGGCGCAGCAGCACGGTCTCGACCTTGCGTACGCCCTGCTCGAAGGCACCATCGGCGTTGACCAGCTGGATCATCGGCTCGACGTATTCGTCCCAGGTCGCCAGCACTTCGGCGTAACGCTGGCGCAGCGGGATCTGGCGGTTGCTGGTCTTGGCCCGTTCGGCCACCGCGACCAGCGCCTGTTCGTCGTTGTCGAGCTTCTTCAACACATCGCGCACGCGCATGTCGAGCAGGCGCAGTTGGCGCGCCAGGTCGTCGCTGTCGCGGTTGTCGAAGGCGTCCTGGATGTGCCCGGCCAGGCGCTCGAGGTGGCGCAGGTAGGCTTCGATCTCCAGGCACAGGCCCAGGCGGTGCTCGCGACGCAGGTAGGCGAGGAAGTCGTGGATCTGCGCGTTGAGCTCGAAGCGGTTCGGGCTCTTGGCCACCGGGACCAGGATATCCAGGCGAATCCACACGTCGAGCAGCTGGGTGATGTCCTGCGGCGTGCTCTCTACCTGCTGGCGGGCCAGTTGCTGACGCAGCTCGACCAGGCTCAGGGTGCCCTGGTCGAAGCGCTCGCACAGCGGCTCGATCAGGGCCCAGTGTTCGGCTAGGGCGCGCAGGACGCGCTTGGGTTCGATCATTGGCGGGTCGACTCTTGCCAAATAAAAGGGGCGATTGTACTGCATACGGGGGGGAGGATTTCACCCCTTGGTCCGGGATTTGCGTTGATCTGTGCCAGCCTCTTCGCGGGCTTATCACCGTCGGTGGGGCTGGCGCTGTACCTGTGGGAGCGGGCTTGCCCCGCGATAGGGTCGGCACAGGCGATAAATTTCCGCCAGCCTGTTGCGGCACGCCGCCGCCAACAGCGTTAGAATGCCCGACTGAACCAAGCCCCCGGATACCCGAGCCTTGCTGACCGAACCCCGCCGCCGCGCCTACCTTTCCGCCATGCAAGTGGTGCACTGGCTGCCGCGTGCCGAACTGCCGTTCGCCGCGCCTTCGCGCCCCGAGCTGCTGTTGCCGCTGGCGCCGGTCGAGGATCTGGATGTCGAGGCGCAGCCGGTGCGCCAGGCGCCTGCGCAAGGCGAAGCCGCGCCGACCCATGCCCGCTCCGGCGAACGCCCGAAAATCGAGATCCCACGCCCCGGCAGCACGCCCAAGCCCGTTGCCAAGCCGGTCGAGCGCGAAGAGGAAGCCCCCAAGGCCGCACGTCCGGCGCCTGTGCCGCCGCCGCGTTTCGCCCTGCAGCTGCTGCGTGCCGGCACGTGCCTGTTGCTGGTGGAACTCGCCACCGGCCAGCCGTTCCAGAGCCGCGACCCTTCTTACCTGTTGCTCAAGGACATGCTGCGCGCCGCCGGCCTGCCGGACGCGCCGCAGATCATCGGCGAGCCGGTGCGCTGGCCGCTGTTCGTGCGCGGCAACATGGAGCAGGGGCCGGAGGCTGCGCGTGATTTCGTCCAGGGTTTCATCCAGGCCCGCCTCGAAGAGGTCCCCTGCACCTGCTTGTGGCTGATCGGCCTGCCAGCGGTGCGTTTTGCCGGCGACGCCGATGCCCAGGCCTACTACCAAGCACTGAAGATCGATGGCCTGGGCGACGTCTGGGCGTTGCCGGGTCTTGAACTGTTGATGGACGAGCCGCAACGCAAGGCGGACGTCTGGAAAGCGATGCGCCAGCTGATGGCGCGCTGGAAGAGCGTTGAATGAGTGACTCGATCAGTTTCCGCCCGATGACCGAGGCGGATCTGGATAGCGTGCTGAAGATCGAATATGCCGCCTTCAGCCACCCCTGGACCCGCGGGATCTTCCAGGATGCGCTCAAGTCCTACGAAGTGTGGCTGATGTTCGACGGCCAGCAACAGGTCGGGCATGGCGTGATCAACGTGATCATCGACGAAGCGCACCTGCTCAACATCACGGTCAAGCCAGAAAACCAGGGGCGCGGCCTGGGTTTGCGGCTGCTCGAACACCTGATGGCGCGAGCCTGGCAGCTCAATGGGCGCGAATGTTTCCTGGAAGTACGTGCCAGCAACCAGTCGGCCTATCGTTTGTACGAACGCTACGGATTCAACGAAATCGGTCGGCGTCGGGATTACTACCCGGCCGCTGGCGGACGTGAAGACGCCCTGGTGATGGCCTGCACCCTGTTCGAAGAGTGACCGCCTGCCAAGCTACCAGCCGAACAGCTCACAAGCGTTGCGCGTACTGGCCGCGGCCAGCGAAACGTACTCCACGCCCATGACCTCGGCCAGCGCTCGGGCGATATCGGGCAGATGTTCGGGGCTGTTGCGCGCATTGGGGTGCATCACCGGCGGCATGTCTGGCGCGTCGGTTTCCAGTACCACGCTCTCCAGTGGCAAGCGCGGCAAGGTCTTGCGCAGGCGCAAGGCTTGCGGCCAGGTGGCGGCGCCACCCAGGCCCAATTTGAATCCGAGCTTGATGTATTCGCGTGCTTCTTCGTAGCTGCCGGCGAAGGCGTGGATGATGCCTGCGCGTACGGGCTTGTAGCGCTTGAGCGTGGCGATCACCTGGGCATGGCTGCGGCGTACGTGCAGCAGCGCAGGCAATTCGAAGTCGCAGGCCATCTGCAATTGCGCTTCGAACAAGGCCTGCTGGCGTGCCTTGTCGAGCTCGGGCAGGTAATAGTCCAGGCCGAACTCGCCGACCGCGCACAGGCGCGGGTCGCCCCGCAGGCGTTCGAGCCACCCGCGCAGTTGCGCCAGGTGTTCGGGCTGATGCTGCTCGAGGTACACCGGGTGCAGGCCGAGGGCGGCCGGCAGGCGTGTGTCGCTGCAGGCCAGGTCCCAGACTCGCTGCCAGTTGCCCTGATCCACCCCCAGTACCACCATGCGCTCGACCCCCAGCGCCGCGGCGTTGCCCAGGAGGCGCTCGCGGTCGGCGTCGAAGTCGGGGAAATCCAGATGGGTGTGGGTGTCGATCAGGCGCATGTTCAGGCCGAGATGCGCTGCTTGAAGGTTCGCGCCACGGCGTGTACGCCGGGGGCGTAGGTCTTCTGCTCAATGGCGGCCAGGGCCAGTTCCAGCGCGGTGGCGGCGATCTGGCCGTGCTGTTGGGCCATGGCGTTGACTGGCAGCGGCAGGAAATCGAGCAACTGGTTGTCGCCGAAGGTGCCCAGTTGCAGCTCGCGTGGCTCGCTGGCACGGGCTTGCAGGGCATCGAAGACGCCTTGCAGCAACACATAGGAGGTCGTCACCAGGGCATCGGGCAGGTCGCCGAGCTCGTCGATCAGCGTTTCCATCAGGCGCTGGCCACAGGCGCGGCTGAAGGCGTCGCCTTCGTAACGGCGAACTTCGCCATCAAAACGCTGCAGGGCCTCGTCGAATCCTCCGGCGCGTGCCTGGCTGACCGACAGCTCCGGACGCGCACCGATCAGGGCGATGCTGCGAGGCTTGCTGCCCAGCAGGCTTTCGGTGAGTTGGCGGCTGGCCTCGCGGTCGTCGCTGATCACCGAGCAGAAGTGCGCGGGGTCGAGGCGACGGTCAATGGCAATCACTGGCAGGCCCTTGCTCTGCATTTCGCGATAGCTGTCATCTTCCGGCGGCAGGCAACTGGCGACGAACAACGCATCGCAGCGGCGAGCGCGGAACAACTGCTGCAGCTGGCGTTCGCTTTCGGGCTGGTCATCGCTGCTGGCGATCAGCAACTGGTAGCCACGGGCTCGCGCGCCTTGTTCGAGCTGCTTGGCGATGCGTGCGTAGCTGGGGTTTTCCAGGTCCGGGAGGATGAAGCCGAGGGTGCGTGTGTGCCGGCTGCGCAGGCCGGCCGCCTGGGGGTTGGGCGTGAAGTCGTGGGCCTCGACCACCGCGCGCACCCGCTCGACGGTGGCGCTGCTGATGCGCTGCTGTTCGGCCTTGCCATTGATGACGTAGCTGGCAGTGGTCACGGAAACACCGGCCAGACGTGCGATATCGCTGAGTTTCACCGCATTTTCCTTGTTATTACCGGGGCGGCCAGGGGCGCCTGATCGGGTAGTCTTACTCAGAATTGTGTCCAAGTGCAGGCGACCATTGTCGCAATTGTTCCGACAAACTGGGGCTTTTTCCTACGCAGATTATCGAGTAACGTGGCCGCCTGGTCAGATTAAACGTTTCAGCATCCGATTGAACGGGAACTGCCCCTGAGCCCGCGGGTGAAAAAACGCGTTGAATCCCACAACAATAACCTCAGTCCCGAACGACGGGTACTGCAAAAGGAGAAGGTCATGCTCGAGCTCGCGAGAGAGCAGATAGCCATGGGCCAGGTTGCCAGCGATAAAGCGGCGGCATTGCGCTTGCTGGCCGATCGGCTGGTCAGCGACGGTCTGGTCGCCGAGGGTTACCTACAGGGCCTTGAGGCGCGCGAGGCGCAGGGCTCGACCTTTCTCGGCCAAGGCATCGCCATCCCCCACGGTACCCCGCAGACCCGCGACCTGGTGTTTGCCACCGGTGTTCGCCTGTTGCAGTTTCCCGAAGGGGTGGACTGGGGCGACGGGCATATCGTCTACCTGGCGATCGGCATCGCCGCACGCTCTGACGAACACCTGCGCCTGTTGCAACTGCTGACGCGCGCCCTGGGTGAAACCGACCTGGCCGAGGCGCTGCGCCGCGCCAGCTCCGCCGACGCACTGCTCAAGCTGTTGCAGGGGGCGCCGCGCGAGCTGGCGCTGGATGCACAACTGATCGGTCTGAACCTGCCCGCCGAAGACTTCGCTGAACTGGCCTGGCGCGGTGCGCGCCTGCTGCAGCGTGGCGGCTGTGTGGACAGTGGTTTCGCAGCGCTGTTGCAGCAGGCCGAGCCACTTCCGCTGGGAGAGGGGCTGTGGTGGTTGCACAGCGAGCGCGAGGTGCTGCAGCCGGGCCTGGCGTTCGTGACCCCGCAGCAGCCCCTGCGGCATCGCGATCAGCCCTTGAACGGTCTGTTCTGCCTGGCCAGTCTTGGTGCTGCGCATCAGGCCTTGCTCGAGCGTCTTTGTCAGGTGCTGATCGAAGGGCGTGGGCAGACCCTCTACCAGGCCACCAGCAGTCGCGATGTGTTGCAGGTGCTGGGCGGCGAGGCGCCGCCCGACTGGCCCAGCGTGCGCGTGATACTGGCCAACCCCCATGGCCTGCATGCCCGCCCGGCGAAGGTGCTGGCGCAACTGGCCAAGGGCTTCGAGGGTGAAATCCGCATCCGCCTGACCGACAGCGGCCATCCCGGCGTGTCGGTGAAAAGCCTGAGCCGCCTGCTGTCACTAGGGGCCCGGCGTGGGCAGGAACTGGAGCTTATCGCCGAGCCGGCCATCGCCAGTGATGCCCTGCCGGTGTTGCTGGAAGCCATCGAACAGGGCCTGGGCGAGGACGTCGAACCGTTGCCAGCGCTTGCCCAGCCGGTCGCCGAGGTGGTGCGCGAAACCGTGCAAGCGCCGCTGCCCGGTAGCCAGGTCCAGGGCGTCGGTGCAGCGCCAGGCATCGCCAGCGGGCCGGCCCATGTAAGGATTGAGCGCCAGTTCGATTATCCGCTGCGCGGCGAATCCTGCGCCCAGGAGCGTGCCAGGCTGCGCGCTGCCCTGGCGGCGGTCGATGCCGAGCTGCAGACACTGGTGCAGCGCAGCGACAAGGCCATCGGTGAGATCTTCATCACACACCAGGAGATGCTCGCCGACCCGGCACTGGGCGATGAGGTGGATCTGCGCCTGGCCCAGGGCGAAAGTGCCGCAGCGGCGTGGATGGCGGTGATCGAGGCGGCCGCCAGCCAGCAGGAGGCGCTGCGCGATGCGTTGCTCGCCGAACGTGCCGCCGACCTGCGCGACATTGGCCGAAGGGTGCTGGCGCAGCTGTGTGGCGTCGCCGAGCAGGCCGAGCCGCAACAGCCCTATGTGCTGGTGATGGCTGAAGTCGGGCCGTCCGATGTGGCGCGTCTCGACCCGGCGCGGGTTGCTGGCATCGTGACCGCGCAAGGAGGGGCCACCGCACACAGTGCCATCGTCGCCCGTGCCCTGGGCATTCCGGCGGTCGTCGGTGTCGGGGCGGCGATCCTGCGGGTGGAGGCGGGCACGCCGCTGTTGCTTGACGGCCAGCGCGGCAAGGTCAGCGTTGCGCCAGCTGCCGATGAGCTGCAGCGTGCGTTGGCCGAACGCGATCAGCGTGAGCAGCGTCTGCAGGCCGCCTGGGCGAATCGCCATGAGCCGGCCGTGACCCGCGATGGCCATGCCGTCGAAGTCTTCGCCAACATCGGTGACAGCAGTGGCATCGACAAGGTGGTGGAGCTTGGCGCCGAAGGTGTCGGCCTGTTGCGCACCGAACTGATCTTCATGGCCCATCCGCAACTGCCGGATGTCGCCACCCAAGAAGCGGAGTATCGCCGCGTGCTCGATGGCCTGCAGGGGCGCCCGCTGGTGGTGCGCACCCTCGATGTGGGCGGTGACAAACCCTTGCCCTACTGGCCGATCGCCGACGAAGACAACCCTTTCCTCGGCGTACGTGGCGTGCGCCTGACCCTGCAGCGTCCGCAGGTCATGGAGGAGCAGTTGCGCGCCTTGCTGCGGGCGGCCGACGACCGGCCACTGCGGATCATGTTCCCGATGGTCGGCCAGATGCACGAGTGGCGCGCGGCCAAGGCCATGGTCGAGCGGCTGCGTGAGGAGATCCCGGTCAATGACCTGCAGGTGGGGATCATGGTCGAGGTGCCGTCGGCTGCGCTGCTGGCCCCGCAACTGGCCCGGGAGGTGGACTTCTTCAGCATCGGTACCAACGACCTGACCCAGTACGCCCTGGCCATCGACCGTGGCCATCCGAGCCTGTCGGCCCAGGCCGATGGTCTGCACCCGGCAGTGCTGCAACTGATCGACATGACCGTGCGCGCCGCCCATGCCGAAGGCAAGTGGGTGGGCGTGTGCGGTGAGCTGGCGGCCGATCCGCAGGCTGTGCCAGTGCTGCTGGGGCTGGCGGTGGACGAACTGAGCGTCGCGGCGCGCAGTGTCGCCGAAGTCAAGGCCCTGGTGCGCCAGGCCGATTACTCGACGGCCCGCGCCCTGGCGCGCGAGGCCCTGCAACAGGACAGCGCCGAGGCGGTACGGGCGCTGGTGGAGCGTGACTGAAATGGCCAAGATTCTCACCCTGACCCTCAACCCTGCGATCGACCTCACGGTCACCCTCGAGCAGCTGCGCGCAGGCGAGGTCAATCGCACTCATGAACAGTGCAGCCACGCCGCCGGCAAGGGCCTGAACGTTGCCCAGGTGCTGGCTGACCTTGGGCATCAGGTGACGGTCAGCGGTTTTCTGGGGCGCGATAACCTGCAACCTTTCGAAGCGCTGATTGCTCGTCGCGGCTTCGACGACGGGTTCGTTCGCGTGCCAGGCGAAACCCGCACCAACATCAAGCTGGTCGAGGCCGATGGCCGGGTCACCGATGTCAATGGCCTGGGCCCTCAGGTCGACGACGCGGCCCAGGCCGAGTTGCTCGAGTACCTGGCGCAACGGGCGGCTGGGCATGAGGTGGTGGTGGTGGCGGGCAGCTTGCCACGTGGCGTCAGCGCGCAGTGGTTCTGCCAGTTGCTGGGCCAGTTGGTCGCCCAGGGCCTGAAGGTGGCGTTGGACACCAGCGGCGAGGCTTTACGCGCCGGTCTGCAAAGTACGCCCTGGTTGGTCAAGCCCAATACCGATGAGCTCGGCGAGCTGTTCGGCATCACCGTGCAGGCTTTTGCCGAGCAGCGTGATGCCGCCCGGCGCCTGCTCGACGGCGGCGTCACCCACGTGGTGGTGTCCCAGGGCGAGCACGGGGTCAACTGGTTCGCCGCTGACCTGGCCCTGCATGCCCAGCCGCCCAAGGTGAGCATCGCCAGTACCGTGGGCGCGGGCGACTCGCTGGTGGCGGGCATGGTTCATGGCCTGCTGCAGGCCGAGAGTACCGGGCAGACCTTGCGCCGCGCCACTGCCATCGCCGCCCAGGCGGTGACTCAGGTGGGCTTCGGCATCGACGACCGCGAACAGCTGTCGCGCCTTGAAGCTGCCGTGCAACTGACAGAACAACAACAAGAGGCTCGCCGATGAACATTGCGATCGTCACCGCCTGCCCGAATGGCCAGGTGTCGAGTGTATTGAGTGCACGCTTGCTGGCCGCCGCGGCCCAACGTCGGGGCTGGAGTACCAGTGTCGAGGTCTGGGATGCCGAACACCCCGAGCGGCGCCTGAGCCCTGCGCAGATCGCCGAGGCCGACTGGGTGCTGGTGGTCAGTACCGGTTCGGTGGACCTGAGCCGTTTCGTCGGCAAGCCTGTGTACCAAAGCACCCCCGCCCAGGCGCTGGCTGATCGCGAAGGTTTCCTCGATGAAGCCGCGGCCAACGCCAAGGTGCTCGAGGCGAGCGTCGCCGAGGTGCCCGGTCGCAGCGCTGCGCCGCGTATCGTGGCGGTCACCGCCTGCCCGACCGGTGTGGCCCATACCTTCATGGCGGCCGAAGCCCTGCAGCAGGCCGCCCGGGAGCTGGGCTACGGTTTCAATGTCGAAACCCAGGGCTCGGTGGGCGCCCGCAACCCATTGTCGGCCGATGCCATTGCCCAGGCGGACGTGGTGCTGCTGGCTGCCGACATCGAGGTGCCGACGGCACGCTTTGCGGGCAAGCGCATCTATCGATGCGGCACCGGCATCGCCCTCAAGCAGGCGCGGGCGACCCTCGACAAAGCGCTGGCCGACGGCAAGCAGGAAAGCGCCGGAGGCACGGCCGATACACCCGCGAAAAGTGAAAAGGCCGGGGTCTACAAGCACCTGTTGACCGGTGTGTCGTTCATGCTGCCGATGGTGGTGGCGGGCGGGCTGCTGATCGCCCTGTCGTTCGTCTTCGGCATCGAGGCGTTCAAGGAGCCAGGCACCTTGCCTGCGGCCTTGATGCAGATCGGTGGCGAGGCGGCATTCAAACTGATGGTGCCGATGCTGGCGGGGTATATCGCCTGGTCCATCGCCGACCGTCCGGGCCTGGCCCCAGGCATGATCGGTGGCCTGCTGGCCAGCACCCTGGGTGCGGGGTTCATTGGCGGTATCGTCGCGGGCTTTCTTGCCGGCTACAGCGCCAAGGCCATCAGCCGCTGGGCGCGTCTGCCCGCCAGCCTCGAAGCGCTCAAGCCGATCCTGATCATTCCGCTGCTGGCCAGCCTGTTCACCGGGCTGGTGATGATCTACGTGGTCGGTCATCCGGTGGCGGCCATGCTCGAGGGGCTCACGCGCTTTCTCGACAGCATGGGTACCACCAACGCGATCCTGCTCGGATTGCTGTTGGGTGGGATGATGTGCATCGACCTTGGCGGGCCGATCAACAAGGCGGCCTATGCCTTCTCGGTGGGCTTGCTGGCCTCGTCGAGCTACGCGCCGATGGCGGCGACCATGGCCGCTGGCATGGTGCCGCCGATCGGCCTGGGAATCGCGACCTTCCTGGCCCGGCGCAAGTTCGCCCAGAGCGAGCGCGAGGCTGGCAAGGCGGCATTGGTACTGGGGCTTTGCTTCATCTCCGAAGGCGCGATTCCCTTTGCTGCGAAGGACCCGTTGCGGGTGATTCCGGCGAGCATCGCCGGCGGTGCGCTGACCGGGGCGCTGTCGATGTATTTCGGCTGCAAGCTGATGGCGCCGCACGGTGGCCTGTTCGTGCTGCTGATCCCCAACGCGATCAACCATGCGCTGCTGTACCTGCTGGCGATCCTTGCCGGAAGCCTGGTGACGGCGGTGGTGTACGCGCTGATCAAGAAGGCTGAGCGGGTGGAGATGGTGGTGGCCCCGGCCAAGTGATCGCCCTGGGGGCAATGGTGGAGGCTTCGCAGGCGTGCCCGCGAGGCCTCCACCACCGATCTCAACGTTTGTGCCGCAAGGGCACCAGCAACTCCCCCAGACCGTTGTGATCGATCTCATGCATCAATGCCAGCAACCCGCCCAGCTCTCCGGGCGGAAAGCCCTTGCGCGCGAACCAGGCCAGGTAGTCGCCCGGCAGATCGGCGATGATCCGGCCTTGGTATTTGCCGAAGGGCATGGTCCGTGTGACCAGCAGTTGCAGGGATTCGGGTTTCATTCGGTGAACCTGGTGCGCTGAAAACGCCGACCATACAGCAATCGCTGCGCGCATCCACCCTGCAATCTGCACGAGCGCGCAAGCGGCAATCATGCAGAACACCGCTTCCCTGCCGTTGCGCTTAAAAAATAACTATATGATTTTTATGGATTTTTCATATTTTCCAGGCTTGGCATGAAGACTGCTCCTGTCATAGGGACTATCACCTGCCAAGGAGTTACCCCATGAGCAACCCCAACAAAGACGTGATCGACGTGCTGAACAACCTGATCGAGTACAGCAAGGATGGCGAGAAGGGTTTCAAGGAGTCGGCCGATGACGTCAAGAATCCTGAGCTGAAGGCCTTCTTCGTCCAGCGTGCCGGCGAATGCGCCAGTGCCGCAGGCGAGTTGCAGAGCGAAGTACGCCGTCTCGGTGGCGACCCGGAAACCTCCACCAGCTTCAGCGGCGATCTGCACCGTGGCTGGGTCAACCTCAAGTCGATGGTGACCGGCAAGGATGAAGAAGCGGTGCTCAACGAAGTGGAGCGGGGCGAGGACCATGCGCTGAAGGCCTACAAAGAGGCTCGCGAGAAGCTGGTCAAACTCGGCCGCGGCGCCAGTGATCAAACCTATGCGCTGGTGGAGAAGCAGCTGCAAGGCGTACAGCGCAATCACGACCAGGTGAAAGTCCTGCGTGACGCTGCTCGCGCCCGCTCCTAAGCAACAGGCGTGACAGGCCCTTCTACCCGGTTACGGCCCCCCGCCTTGGCCCGGTAAAGGGCTTCATCCGCGGCACCCAGCACTGCTGTAAGGTCGTGCTGGGTGCCGGGTTGGTAAAGGCCGATGCCAATGCTGACCGTGATCGGTCGCTCATCGGCACCGAATCGCGGCATCGCCTCGACACTCAGGCGAATGCGTTCGGCCAGCAGCAGCGCGCCGGCCAGTTCGGTTTCCGGCAGCACCACCTGAAACTCCTCGCCACCATAACGCGCTGCCAGGTCGGCCGGCCTGCGAATGCAGCGATTGATGGTGCGCGCCACTTCACGCAGGGCATGATCACCGCCGGCATGACCGTGGCGCTGGTTGAACGCCTTGAAGTGATCCACATCCACCATCAGTACCGCCAGCGCCGAGCGGTTGCGTTGCGCGCGTGCCCATTCCTGGCGCAGGACCTGATCGAGGCGACGTCGGTTTGCCAGGCCCGTAAGGCTGTCGGTGGCTGCCAGCGTGGCCAGGCCTTGCTCGGCATCGTGGCGCCGACGCAGTTCGCGCCCCAGCAGCACGGTCAACCAGAGTATGCCCAGGCACAGTACTCCCGTGGCCAGGCCGACGATCAGCGCCGTGCGCCGCCAGGCCTGGAAAACTTCGGAAGAAGAGTGCGCCACCAGCACGATCAGCGGCAGTTCGCCCACGCGCGCAAACGTATACATGCGCCGCTCGTCGAACAGGTTCGAGTGCGCGCTGAAGCTGCCACTGTGCTCCTGGAGAATGCGCTGGAAATTGGGTTGCTGGCTGAAGTCGCTGCCGATCGCTGGGTCTTGTGGCCGGGTCGGCTCGCGAGCGAGCAACTGGCCGCTGGTGTTGAGCAGGTTGATGCTGCTGTGCTCGCCGATGTCCAGGCGCTGGAACAGTTCGTTGAAATATGACAGGCGCAGGGCGCCGGTGGCCAGGCCTGCGAACTCACCGTTGGGGCCGGGGATGCGCCGGCTGAAACTGATGCACCAGTCCAGATCGCCAAGCCGCGCCTTGAACGGTGGGCCGACCAGCAGACCGAGGTTGGCGTTGGTCTGGTGGGCCCTGAACACCCCCGTGCCGGCGAAGTTCGCCTGGCGTGGAATGATGCTGCTGGAGTCGCCCACCACATCGCCTTGGGCGTCGAGCCACAGCACATCGCCGCGGCTGCGGTCGACGAAGGCCTGGTTGAACAGCAGGCGTTGGCGCAACGGGCCAGGCACCTTCGGCAGCTCGCTGCGCCCGACTGCCCAGATCAGTCCCTTGAGCGACTGGTCATAGAGCTCGGCGTTGCGCAGGATGTCACTTTCGATGAGCTGGACGATGTTGCTCGAGGCGCGGATGGAGGACTGTTCGACACTGTCCCGTTCGCGGCCGAGCAAATAGCTGACGATACCTACAATCGCGAGCACGGCGAGGCAACTGCCCAGGTTGAGGATCAGCTCGGGGTGAGGCCTGGGGAGGATGGGGCGCGGGGATCGGGTGTGCAACATCGGGCTCGCTACTGCATAGGCCCCTCTTTCCGTGAGGGTTGGGCTATAAAGCGGCGGCGATATTCTAGGGAAGTGGCAATTGTCGGACAAGATTAGTCCGTCGGAAATGCATCAGGGGCTTTGCGGGACGAGCCCCCCTACAGGACTGTAGGAGCGGGCTCGTCCCGCGATCACCGGCAACGCCGGTGCCATCCGCTGAGGGAGGGCCGATCAGAACACGTTCAGCGGATAGTCGACGATCACACGCAACTCGTCGTTGTCGTTATCCACAGCCGAGTACCCCTGGCTGCCACGATGGCTGGCATAGCGCAGCAGCACCGACAGGTCCTTGAACTGGCCTTCCTGGAACACGTACTTCACGTCCAGGTCGCGTTCCCAGTGGCGCGCATCCTTGCCGTCCTCGCTGTACCAGTGGCCATAGCCGACGCTGTTCGGATCGGCCTTGGTGAGGTCCAGCTTGCCGCGCGAATACGACAGCGACGAGGTCAGCCCCGGGATGCCGAGCCCGGCGAAGTCATAGTCGTACTGCAGCTTCCAGGAGCGCTCGTTAGGGCCGTTGAAGTCCGAGTACATGCGCGAGTTGTCGAGGTAGATGCTGTCGCCCAGGTTGATGTAGTCGAACGGCGTATTGCCGTTGACCCGCTGGTAGGCGGCAGTGACGCTGTGATGACCGGCCGCCACGGTGAAGTGCAGGCTGTAGGTGTTGTTGTCGATCTTGCCCAGTTTCGACTGGCCAGTGTCCTGGGTGTGATAGAAGTGCACGCCCGGGTTGAGGCTGACCAGATCATTGACCGCGTAGGTGTAGTCGAAGTCGGCGTAGTACTGGTTCCAGATGTCTTTCAGTTCGGCGGCATAGAGGTTGGCGGTGATGTTCTCGGTGCCGTTCCACGCGGCGCCAGCCCACGACAGGTGCTTGCTGCGCTGGTCGTCGGTCTGCTGGCTGTAGTAGGTGTCGATGCGGCGGTGGCCGCTCTGGTTGTAGGGCTTGGTGAAGCTCACCTGGCCGCCTTCGAGCAGCAACCCTTCGACGCTGGTGTTGGTCAGTGCCACACCACGGAAGGTCTGCGGCAGCATGCGCGTCTCGCCACCGGCGATCACTGGATTGGTGAGGAACAGGTCACCGGCCTTCAGTTCAGTGTCGAAGCCCTTGAGCTTGACCGCGGCGCCTGCGGTGGAGAACGAATGCGGCGCGGCGCCCAGTTCGTCTTCGTTCTTCTGGTGAGTCGGCAGGATGCTGGTGCCAGCGTGGCCGCCACCGCCATCGAGCTTCAGGCCCAGCATCGCGTGGGCATCGACACCGAAACCGATCACACCGGGCGTATAGCCCGACTCGAAGCGGGCGACGGCGCCCTGGCCCCACTCGCGATTGTCGCGCACACCCTGGTTGAGTTGGTTGCGGTTGAAGTAGGCGTTGCGAAAGTGCAGGTTCAGCGACGAACCCTCGATGAAACCATCAGCTTTTTCGTCGTCCGCCTGGGCGGCATGGGGAATCGTTGCGGCCAATGCAACGAACAGAGGCGTGAAACGGAAAGCGAGGGACACGAGTAAATGCTCCTTTGGTCTAACAGTGAGGCAGTTTCTAATTGTCGGAATTGCAGTTTCTTATGAGGGACGTTACAAACCGGCTGATAATTAAAGCGCATAAAAAAAGCCGCTGATGCGCAGCGGCTTTAAAAGGCTAACATATCGACACAGGCACTGCCCATGGCGTAGCCGGAGGAAAACAGGGCGTGTTCCGGCTGCCGATCAGCTGTCGGCATTGTCATCGGTCGTGACTTTGGAAGCTGTCTGTTGCGCGTCTTTTGCTGCACCTTGGTGCTGCGCCGCATAGGCGTCCTGCGACTGTTGCAGGGTGGCGGCGATCTCTGCGTTACGGGCGACGAAGGCCGGCGATTCCTCAGCCATGGCCAGGGGCGACAACAACAGGGACGACAGGACGAAGACGCTGGCAATACCCATACTGTTGGACATTTGAAACAACCTTCTTGCGTGGCAAGTGTGAGTGAAGACAGGGCTAAGTTAGTCCTGAAGAGGCACTTGAAACAGCACCGCAGAGGATAATCACTCTTGCGCAAAAAGTAAGAATGCCTGCGTGGGTCTTCAGACTTTTACCCTAAAACCGCGTAGTTGAGCGCTCGGCAGGTTGATGCCGAAAGTATTGGCGCCCCCTTCGCTGCGTACAAAAACACTGCCGCCATGCATCAGCGCAATGGCCTTGACGATCGCCAACCCCAACCCGTGGTTACCACCGCCGCTGTTGCTGCGCGCGGCGTCGACCCGATAGAAGCGTTCGAACAGTAGCGGCAGGTGCGCTTCATCGATAGCCGGGCCGGGGTTGCTTACGGCGATGCTGACCCGCTCTTGCTCAACGTCGATTCGCACCTGGATCACCTGCCCGGGCGCAGTGTGTTGTACCGCGTTGTTCAGCAGGTTGATGAGCGCGCGGCGCAGTTGCGCCTTTTCGATCGGGGCCTGGGCATCGCCGCTGACCTCGACGCTGACGCGTGCGTCTTCGAGGATGTAGTCCAGGTAGTCGAGGGTGGTCGCCACTTCCTCGGCCAGTGACGCCTGGGTCAGGGCGGTGGCCTTGCTGCCCTGATCGGCGCTGGCGAGAAACAGCATGTCGTTGATGATGCTGCGCAGGCGCTCCAGCTCTTCCAGGTTTGATTGCAGCACCTCGAAGTAGTGCTCGGCGCTGCGCCCGCGGGTCAGGGCCACTTGGGTCTGGCCGATCAGGTTGGTCAGCGGCGAGCGCAGTTCGTGGGCAACGTCGGCGTTGAAGGCTTCGAGCCGCGAATAGGCCTGGCTGACCCGGTCGAGCGCGGCGTTGAAGGCCTCGGCAAACTGCGCCAGCTCCGGCGGCAAGTCCTGGGTGCGCAGGCGTCCGTCCAGGCGCGGTGGGGCCAGCGCCTGGGCTTCTGCCGACAGCGCCAGCAGCGGGCGCAGGCCGATGCGTGCGACCCAGTAGGCCAGCAGCGAGGCCAGCAGCACACCGAGCACGGCCAGGCCGACAATGGCCACCAGCAGGCTGTGCTGGGCCTGCCAGAAGGTTTGGGTGTCGATACCGATCATGAAACGTACCGCCGGCCTTTCACCCAGTGCCGGCAGTTGGCTGACCAGGATCTTGAACGGGTAGGGGTTGTCGGTCAGGCGCAGGTCGCGCATGCCTTCCGGGCCCTGGGCGAAGCGGCGCAACTGTTCGTTGGGATGGCCGTACTCGAAGCGCGGATCATCGCTGACCACCCAGAAGCGGATGCGCCGGTCTTCTTCGGCCAGCAGGTTGAGTTTGTTGTGGATCTTCACCCAGTGCTCCAGGGTGCCGAAGCGGTTGAGGGTGGACTCCAGCACGCTGAAACGCGCATCCAGCTCGGCCGCCGGCAGCAGGTCGAGGCTGCGATCGACCTGGCGGTACAACGCACTGCCGATCAGCACGAACACCGCCAGCGCCACCAGCGTGAACAGCAGCGACAGGCGCAGGGCCAGGGAGTTAGCCCGCACGGTTTTCCAGGACATAGCCCATGCCTCGGATGGTGTGCAGCAGCTTGTTGTCGAACGGCCCGTCGAGCTTGGCGCGCAGGCGCTTGATCGCGACCTCGACAACATTGGCGTCGCTGTCGAAATTGATGTCCCAGACCAGCTCGGCGATGGCGGTCTTGGACAGGATCTCGCCCTGACGCCGGGCCAGTACGCTGAGCAGCGAGAACTCCTTGGCGGTCAGTTCCAGACGCTGGCCCGCGCGGCTGGCCTTGCGCGCCATCAGGTCGATCCACAGGTCGGCGACCTGGATCTGCAGCGGCTCGTGGCTGGTGCTGCGACGGGTCAGGGCCTGCAGGCGGGCGACCAGTTCGAGAAAGGAGAACGGCTTGCCCAGGTAATCGTCGGCACCTTCGCGCAGGCCATGAATGCGGTCCTCGACCCGCTCGCGGGCGGTGAGCATGATCACCGGCGTCTGCTTGCGCGCACGCAGGGCGCGCAGCACGCCGTAGCCATCCAGACCCGGGAGCATGACGTCGAGCACGATCACCGCGTAGTCGCCTTCGAGCGCCAGGTGCAGGCCGTCGATACCATCACGGGCCAGGTCGACGGTGAAGCCCTGCTCGGTCAGGCCACGATGCAGGTAGTCGGCGGTTTTTTCTTCGTCTTCGACGATCAGCACACGCATGGGTTTGTCTCAACTGGCAGTCGCGGCCGCGTTGGCGACCGTGCGGCGGTGGAACACACGTTCCAGGGCCAAGTATATGACGGGGGTGGTGAACAGCGTCAGCGCCTGGCTGACCAGCAGGCCGCCGACCACCGCGATGCCCAGCGGCTGGCGCAGCTCGGCACCGGTTCCGAAGCCGAACATCAGCGGCACGGCGCCGAGCAGGGCGGCGAGGGTGGTCATGATGATCGGCCGGAAGCGCGTCAGGCAGGCCTGGTGGATCGCCTGCTCGGGCGTCATGCCCTGGGTGCGCTGGGCGTCGAGGGCAAAGTCGATGAGCAGGATGCCATTCTTCTTGACGATACCGATCAGCAGCACGATGCCGATCAGGCCCATGATGGTGAAGTCTTGGCCCATGGCCCAGAGCAGGATCAGGGCACCAAGCCCCGCCGAGGGCAGGGTGGAGATGATCGTCAGCGGGTGCACGAAGCTCTCGTAGAGCACACCGAGGATGATGTACACCGCCACCAGTGCGGCGAGGATCAGCCACGGTTGGCTCGACAGCGAACTCTGGAACGCCTGTGCCGCGCCCTGGAAACTGCCGACGATGGCGTCGGGCATGCCCAGCTCGCGCTGGGTCTGTTCGAGGATGCGCACCGCATCACCCAGGGCCACGCCGGGGGCGAGGTTGAACGACAGGTTGGCGGCCGGGAACAGGCCGTCGTGGGCGATCGACAGCGGGCCGGTGCTGGGCGGTGCGACATGGGCCAGGGCCGACAGCGGCACCATCTCGCCCGACAACGGCGAGCGCAGGTAGAAGTAGTTAAGGCTCTCGGCCTTGCCGCGCTGGCGGGCGTCGAGTTCGAGGATCACCTTGTACTGGTTGGTCTCGGTCTGGAACTCGCTGATCTGGCGCTGGCCGAAGGCGTCGTACAGCGCCTGGTCGACGTCGGTGGTGGTCAGGCCGAAGCGTGCGGCGGCCTGGCGGTCGATGTCGATGTGGGTGACGCTGGCGCCCAGTTGCAGGTCGTTGGACAGGTCGCGCAATGCCGGGTTTTCCCGCAGGCGTTCGGTCAGGCGCTGGGTCCACAGGTTCAGGGCCACGCCATCGTTGCTCTTGAGCACGTACTGGTACTGGGTGCGCGACGGGCCGGAGCTGAGGTTGATGTCCTGGCCGGCGCGCAGGTACAGGACGATGCCGGGCACCTGGGCGAGTTTCGGGCGCAGCCGGTCGATCAGTTCGCTGGCTGATACATCGCGCTCGCCGCGGGGCTTGAGACTGATCCAGAAACGGCCGTTGGCGATGGTCTGGTTGCTGCCGGTGACCCCGACGGAATGGGAGAAGGCGCGCACCGCAGGGTCGGCTTCGATGATCTTTGCCAGGGCCTTGTGCTTCTCGATCATCGCCGGATACGACACGTCGGCTGCGGCCTCGCTGGTGCCGAGGATGAAGCCGGTGTCCTGCAGCGGGAAGAAACCCTTGGGGATGGCGACATAGCCGATCACTGCCAACGCCAGGGTCAGGCCGAACACACCCAGCGTCAGGCGTTGGTGGGCGAGGGCGCGGTCCAGGCCCTTTTCGTACCAGCGCACCAGGCGCTGGCCAAAGCCGTCGTGGTGTTCCTGCGGCGGTTTGCGCATGAACAAGGCACAGAGGGTCGGGGCCAAGGTCAGTGATACCACCACCGAAATCAGGATGGTCGAAGTGGCCGTCAGGGCGAATTCCTTGAACAATCGCCCGACCACGCCGCCCATGAACAGCAGCGGAATGAACGCGGCGATCAGCGAGAAGCTGATCGAGATCACCGTGAAGCCGATCTCCCCGGCGCCCTTGATCGCCGCCGTGCGGCTGTCATCGCCGGCTTCCAGGTGACGGTGGATGTTTTCCACCACCACGATGGCGTCGTCGACCACGAAGCCCACGGCGATGACGATGGCCACCAGCGTGAGGTTGTTGAGGCTGAAGCCTGCCACGTACATCAGTGCACAACTGGCGATCAGTGATACCCCCAGCACGCTGGAGACGACCAGGGTTGCCGACCACTGGCGCAGGAACAGCGCCATCACCCCGATCACCAGTACCACCGCGATCATCAGCGTCAGTTCCACTTCATGCAGCGAGGCGCGGATGGTCTGGGTGCGGTCGTTGAGTACCGACACCTCGACCGAGGCCGGCAGCATTTCCTGCAAGCGGGGCAGGGCGTCGAGCACGCGATCGACGGTGTCGACGATGTTGGCGCCGGGCTGGCGGAAGATCACCAGATTCAGCCCAGGTTTGTCCCCGGACCAGGATTTGACATAGGCGTTCTCGGCGCCTTCGATCACCTTGGCTACGTCCTGCAGGCGCACCGGGGCGCCGTTGCGGTAGCTGACGATGAGCTGGGCGTAGTCTTCGGGGTGGAACAACTGATCGTTGGCGGCGATGGTCGAGACACTGTGTTCGCCGTACAGCGCACCCTTGGCCAGATTCAGGCTGGTCTGCTGGATGGCCTGGCGGATATCGGCCAAGGTCAGGCCGATGGCCGCGAGCTTCTCGGGCTGCGCCTGCACGCGGATTGCGGGGCGCATTTGCCCGGTGATGTTGATCAGGCCGACCCCGTCGATCTGGCTGAGCTGGCGCGCCAGCAGGGTTTCGGTGTAGTCGCTGAGCTCGTTGCCAGGCATCTGCTCGGAGCTGACGGTCAGCACCAGCACGGGGCTGTCGGCCGGGTTGACCTTGCGCCAGGTCGGTGGGCTTGGCAGATCCTGCGGCAGGCGCGCAGTGGCAGTGTTGATCGCGGCCTGGACTTCCTGGGCGGCGGTGTCGATGTTCTTGTCGAGGGTGAACTGCAGGATCAGCGTGGTCGAGCCCAGGGCGCTGCTGCTGGTCATCTGGGTCATGCCGGGGATGGCGCTGAACTGTACCTCCAGCGGCGTCGCCACCGACGACGCCATGGTTTCCGGGCTGGCGCCAGGAAGCTGTGCGGTGACCTGGATGGTTGGGAAATCTGCTTCGGGTAACGGCGCCACCGGCAGGCGCGGAAAGGCGATGGCCCCCAGCAGCACCAGGGCGAAGGTCAGCAGCAGGGTGGCGATGGGGTGGTCGATGCACCAGGCCGAAACGCCTTTGCGGGTGATCATGGCTGGCTCCGATGGTCAGCCACTTCGGGGTTGGCAGGCACGTCGGGGGCGACCTCGACCCGTGCCCCGGGCTTGAGGCGCGACTGGCCGTCGAGCACCAGGCGATCACCGGCCTTGACCCCAGCGATGATGTTCAGGTCGCTGTCCTGGTAGAGCACCTTGACCGGCACGCTGGCGACCTTGTCGCCATCTAGACGGTAGACGTAATGACCATCGACGCCGCGCTGCACCACCGGTGGCGGCACCACCAGCGCCTGCTCATCGACAGCGGTGCGCAGGCGGATGGTCACCAGTTGGCCGGGCCACAGCAGGCCATCCTTGTTGTCGAACTCGGCCTTGATGCGCACGGTGCCGGTGTTGGCCGAGATCTGGTTATCGATCAGCGCCAGGTGGCCCTGGCCGAGCAGGCTGCGTTCGCCGCCGGCGTCCATGTAAGCCTCGACCAGCGCCGGCGAGGGCGCTTTGAGCAGGGTCTGCAGAGTCGGCAGCATCTGCTGGGGCAGGGCGAACTCGACGGCGATCGGGTCGATCTGGGTGACGCTGAACAGACCCTGGGTGTCGCTGCTGCGCACCAGGTTACCGGGGTCGACATTGCGAATGCCGACGCGACCGGTTACCGGTGAGCGGATCTGCGTGTACGACAGCTGCACTTCGGCATTGGCGATGGCCGCCTGGTTGCCCTTGACCGTGGCCTGGAGTTGATTCACCAGCGCCTGTTGCTGGTCGAGGGTCTGCTTCGAGACACCGTCGTCGCTGCTCAACAGGCGGTAGCGCTTGAGGTCGACACCGGCCACCTGCAACTGTGCCTGGCTCTGGCCGAGTTGGGCGCGGGCCTGATCGAGGCTGGCGCGAATCGCACGGTCGTCGAGGGTGGCGACCAGGTCGCCTTCCTTGACCCACTGGCCCTCCTTGACCAGCACTTGGGTGAGGGTGCCCTCGACCTGCGGCCGTACATCGACGCTGTGCAGCGAAAGCACCGAGCCGATCGCGCTGGCAAAGCGCGGCACGTCCTGCTGGGTGACGCTGATCACCCTCACCGGCACGGCGTTTTGCGCGCGTGGGGCAGGCGTATCCTGGCGCAGGCGCAGCCAACCGGCCAAGGCGATAAGCAGGAGGATGGCCAGGGCGGCGAGGACGAGGGGGCGGGAGGGACGTCGCATCGAGGCTGATACCGGTCAGTGGGGGAGGGCTGGAAACCGTGCTGGCGTCTTTCGGTTCCAGACTTTTGTCAGATTCTTTTCTGCTTATAGCCCGCCGATCGGGTCGGCAACGTGACGTCTGGCTGACAGCGCTGACAGTTTCCAATCATTGATGGCCAGTTGCCAAGGAATTGAGCTGGACCAATGCTCGTCCGGGATTTGCCCTGGAGTCGAACGCCAACGTTGGAGGTGAGGGACCCTAGATTCCAGCTCAGAACCCGATAAAGGCGTAGTACACCGGCGCTTCGCCGGTCGTCAGCAGCCCATGCTCCCGCAGCCCGTCGGCCAGTTCGGCATCTTGCACATGCACAGTCCATGGCACGTGCGCTTGAGCGCTCACCTGATCCAGCGCCGCGAGAAACGCCGGCATGTCTGGCAGCCAGGCGGTAAAACCGTTGCCCTTGAGCGCGCTGGTGGTCATGCCCAGCGCCTGGCAGACGGCAACCTTGGCGGCGATGTCGTCGCGGTCGGCCTGGCGCGAGGCTTCGATCAGTGCGACCAGTTGCGGATCGACGGCCCTGTTGCCGACGATCAGTTGCGGGCCTTGTTGCCAGGCTTCGGGTGGGCAATCCTTGGCTTCGACGCGCAGAGGCAGGTGCGGGTTGACCTCGGCCGGATAG
This sequence comes from Pseudomonas putida, assembly GCF_001636055.1. Classification (NCBI taxonomy): domain Bacteria; kingdom Pseudomonadati; phylum Pseudomonadota; class Gammaproteobacteria; order Pseudomonadales; family Pseudomonadaceae; genus Pseudomonas; species Pseudomonas putida. Next base: position 5,302,944 of record NZ_CP011789.1, on the reverse strand, counting down.
ATACGACAGACCAGCGGGCGTGTTTCATAGATGCCGCACAGGTTGTTGGCATCCAGGTTGCGACAGCGCCCTGGATTGAAGGCCGCGAAGGTCACCGAGACCCGCACCTCGGCGCTCCCGCAAGGCACGGCGAGCGAACGGCGCAGCACATGATCGCGTTGCTCGACCGGCATGCCCGGGCCATCGGTGATGAAGCCTTCGATCAGCACCACGACCTGGCCGCCACTGGCAGCCCACTGGCGGGACTCGGCGAGCGTGAGGGGTACGTGGTGGCCGGTGCAGCACTTGCCGCAGCCGGTGCAGGCGAAACGAATGCCGTCGCTCACTTGGCGCCTGGCTTCCATTCGGTGACGTAGGCTTGCTGCTGGGCGCGGTCGTACAGGCACAGTTCGGTGCCTGTCTGGTTCTTCATGGATTTTGGCTTGTACACGCCTTCGATCAGCAGGGCGCTGTAGGCGGTGCGGTCGTCGAATTCGGCGGGCTTGCCCAGGGCGTGGGCGTCCTTGAACTGGCTGGCGGCCAGGCAGCGCTTGACCATCTGCTGGCGGTACTCGTTCCAGGCGTCGGGGCTGGAGGCCTGGGCAAGACCACTGGTCATGGCGAGGGCAATCAGGGCAATGCGAAGAAGGGTCATAAGCGGTACCGGCAAGAAAACCTCGGAAGGGGAGTGATTATGCCCGAGTCCTCCCCACCATCAAGTGAAGGCATTGTGTCGCCAGATGTATCAGCGCTCGGCGAACCCGACCGCTCGCGCCGCGACGACCAGGCAGTCGGTCAGCTCGGGCGAGGAAAACTTGGTGAGAATCGCGTTGGCGCCTGCGACCTTGGCTTTTTCGGCGCTCATGGCGCTGTCCAGCGAGGTGTGCAGCAGCACGTAGAGGTGCTTGAAGTCCGGGGTCTCGCGCACGGTGCGGGTGAAGGCGTAGCCGTCCATCTCGGACATTTCGATGTCCGACACCACGATGTTGATTTCCTGGGCGGTGCCCTGCAGCTCCAGCAGGACGTTGATCGCATCCTTGGCGCTGCGCGCGGTATGGCATTCGACGCCGAGGTGGCGAAGGGTGTGCACCGATTGCTGCAGCGCCACCTGGCTGTCGTCCACCACCAGGATGTTGGCGGCAGCCAGCAGGCTGGCGTCTTCTGCGCTGAGTTCGCCGGGATGCGTTTCAGGTTCCGGCGGGGCGATGCCGTGGATGACTTTCTCGATGTCGAGCACCTGTACCAGCGTATTGTCGACCCGGGTCACGCCAGTGATGAAGGAGCGGTTGCCCGAGCCGTAGGGCGGTGGCTTGATGTCGGTGCTCAGGCAATGGACGATGCGGCTGACCGCCTGCACGTGCAGGCCCTGGCGGGTGCGGCTGATGTCGGTGACGATCAGGCAGCCGCCATCCGGGTCGGCCAACGGCATTTCGCCGATTGCCCGCGACAGGTCGATCACCGACAGCGAGTTGCCGCGAAGGGTCGCTACGCCTTTGACGTGGGGATGCGACTCGGGAAGCTTGGTCAGGGGCGGGCAGGGGATGATCTCGCTGACCTTGAGCAGGTTGATAGCCATCAGCTTGCCGCTGCGCAGGGTGAACAGCAGCAGGGACAGCGAGTCCGCGCGGGCATTTTGCGTGGCCATGTGTAACCTTCAGGTATGTCTGGAAAGGAGAGATGTCGGGTTATCGGCCTGGAGTAGCCAGGCTTTAGGCCCTCATCCTGATGGTTGGCGCGGGTCCTGTGGGGCTACCGTCAGCGCAACCCCAGGCGCTTGGCCAGTCGGCTCAGGTTCGCCCGGTCCAGCCCCAGTTCGCGGGCGGCAGCAGCCCAGTTGTCCTGATGGCGCGTCAGGCAAGCTTCGATCAGTTGTCGCTGGTAGTCGTCCAGCGCCTCGCGCAGCCCGCCTTGTGGTAGATCCGTGGGCGATACGGGGACACTGGCAGCGGGTATGGCAACGGTTGGGCGCAGGTCGAGGTCGGGCGCTTCCAGCGTGAGGATGCGTGGACGCTGCGGGTGTGAGCCGAGGGCCTTGAGCGCCGATCGCCCGATCAGATGCTCCAGCTCGCGCACGTTGCCCGGCCAGTCATAGGCCAGCAATGCCGACTGGGCACCGGCGCTCAGGCGCAGGCTGTTGAGCCCCAGGCGCGAACGGTTCTGCTCGAGGAAATAGCCCGCGATCATCAGCACGTCACGCCCGCGCTCGCGCAGTGGCGGCACCAGCAGTGGATAGACGCTCAGGCGATGGTAGAAGTCGGCGCGGTAGTTGCCATTGCGTACCTCTTCGGCAAGATCGCGGTTGGTCGCCGCGATCAGGCGCACATCGACCCGGTGTTCGCGGTCAGAGCCCAGGCGTTGCAGTTGCCCGCTTTGCAGTACCCGCAGCAGCTTGGCCTGCACGGCCAGCGGCAACTCGCCCACTTCGTCGAGGAACAGGGTGCCGCCGTTGGCCAGCTCGAACTTGCCGCGTCGCTCGCCGTGGGCGCCGGTGAACGCGCCGCGCACGTGGCCGAACAGTTCGCTTTCCACCAGGGTGTCGGGCAAGGCGGCGCAGTTGAGGCTGACCAAGGGCTTGTCGGCGCGATTGCTTGCGCGGTGCAGGGCCTGGGCCACAAGCTCCTTGCCCACGCCGGTTTCACCGGTGATCAACACGGTCAGGTCGCTGCCCCCGACCAGGCGGATTTCCTCGAGCAGCCGCTTGTGGGCCTTGCTCTGGCCGATCAATTCCTTGTCCTGCCCGCTGGCCTGGCGATAGACCTCGGCGCGCAGGTGCTCGTCCTCGGCACGCAGGGCCAGGCCCTCGATACGCTCGGCCACGGTGACGGTCGCGGCGGCGAGGCTGGCGAAAGCCTGCAGTGCTTCGAGCTCGAGGCTCTGGAACTGGCCGGGAGTGAGGGCGTCAAGTGTGACTAGGCCCCAGGGTCGTTCATCGACCATCAGCGGACAGCCCATGCAGTCGTGCACTTCCAGGTCTGCATCGTGGGCGTTGACCAGGCCGTCATAAGGGTCGGGCAGGTCGCTGTCGCTGGCGAAGCGGGTGGGCTCGCTGCGGCTGAGCAGAATCTTGAAGCGGGGGTGTTCGCTGACACGGAAACGCCGTCCCAGGGTGTCCGGCGACAGGCCATCGACCGCCAGCGGCACCAGCCATTCGCCGTCAAGCCGCAGCAAGGCGGCCGCATCGCAAGGCAGCAAACCGCGCATGGCCTGCAGCAGGCGACGATAGCGCTCCTGGTCGGGCAGGTCGCGAGACAGGTCGCTGACGAGGGGGAGGAGCGCGGTGAGCAGGGGCTTTGCAGTCATTTGGACTCCTGTTGGTCATCATGACTATATATCGGAGTAGGTCTTTTTGACATGGGTTGCTTGCAGGCCTTGGTTTCATTGGGCTTTCGAGTTGGCACGATTGCTGAAGTGGGCTGGGTAACCATTCGTAGCCCAAGGCTCAGGGAGTCACTGCAATGCTCAATGCCGACCAACGTGCAATCATCAAGGCTACCGTCCCACTGCTCGAAAGCGGTGGCGAGGCGCTGACCACCCACTTCTACAAGATGATGCTCAGCGAGTATCCCGAAGTGCGTCCGCTGTTCAACCAGGCGCACCAGGCCAGCGGTGACCAGCCTCGTGCGCTGGCCAACGGCGTGCTCATGTATGCCCGCCATATCGACCGGCTGGAACAATTGGGTGGTCTGGTTGGCCAGATCATCAACAAGCATGTGGCCTTGCAGATCCTGCCCGAACATTACCCGATCGTTGGCAGTTGCCTGCTGCGCGCCATCGAGGAAGTGCTGGGCAAGGACATCGCCACCGCGGAAGTGATCGCTGCCTGGGGCGCGGCCTATGGCCAGCTGGCCGATATTCTTATCGGTGCCGAAGAGGGCCTGTACAAGGCCAAGGAAGAGGCTGACGGCGGCTGGCGTGGTGCCCGGGATTTTCGTGTGGTGCGCCGTGAGCAGGAAAGCAGCGAGATCGTCTCGTTCTACTTTGCGCCTATCGATGGCAAGCCGGTACTCAAGGCCGAGCCTGGTCAGTACATCGGCCTGCAGTTGTTTATCGACGGTGCCGAACAGCGCCGCAACTATTCGCTCTCGGCATTGTGCGATGGCGAACAGTACCGCATCAGTGTCAAGCGCGAGGCCGGGGGCAAGGTGTCGAACCATCTGCACGATCAACTGCAGGTCGGCGACACGCTCAAGCTGTTCCCGCCGTCTGGCGACTTCACCCTGGCACCTGGCGACAAGCCGCTGGTGCTGATCAGTGGTGGTGTCGGCATCACCCCGACCCTGGCGATGCTCGAGGCTGCGCTGAAGACCGAGCGTCCGGTGCACTTCATCCACTGCGCACGCAACGGTTCGGTGCATGCTTTCCGTGACTGGATCGACAGCCTGGCGGCGCAGCATCCGCAACTGCAACGCTTCTATTGCTATGCCGAGGACGACGGCAGCCGTGACGCCAATGCGGTCGGCCTGCTGACCCAGGATCTGCTGGTCGAGTGGCTGCCGCGAGCGCGTGACGTGGATGCCTACTTCCTTGGACCGAAGGGCTTCATGGCGGCGATCCGTCGTCACCTCAAGGCCCTGGGGGTTCCGGATGCGCAGAGCCGCTACGAGTTCTTCGGGCCGGCGGCTGCTCTGGAATGATCTACTGACCAGGCTGGCGTCTTCGCGGGCAAGCCCGCGAAGGGGTTGGCCTGTCCATATATAAGGAAGGATGAACAGCGCCCCGCAGCTTTCATCTTTAATCCTCCTTTAATCACTGTATCCTTCACTCCCGGGTATCGAGGGGCTGGTCCCTGCGCGACGCCCGGGCAGCCGCTTTTTTTTACCGGCCAAGGTTGAACCGATGTTGCCAACGCCGGTCACAGCATCTCCGGATAGCCCTGCGCAGCGCTGTCTCGCCGCTTCCTCGACACGCTAAGAGACCATCCCTGCGTGTAGACTTGCGCCCAGGCAGGCGGAACACGCTGCCACCTATCCATCCAAGGAATCGGCAATGAACGAACAAACCCTGCGCCTGAATCGGGAACGGCGCTTCCTCGTGCTGTTGGGGGTAATCTGCCTCTCGCTGATCGGCGGCGCGCTGTACATGCAGGTCGTGCTAGGCGAGGCACCTTGCCCGTTATGTATCCTGCAGCGCTATGCCTTGCTGCTGATCGCGCTGTTCGCGTTCATTGCCGCAGCCATGCCCGGACGACGGAGCCTGACCTTCTTCGAGGCGTTGGTCGTGCTGAGCGCAATTGGCGGAATCGTTGCGGCCGGCAACCATGTGTATATACTCGCCAACCCGTACGCCAGTTGCGGTGTCGATGTACTGCAGCCGATCGTCGACGACCTGCCCCTGGCGCGACTCTGGCCCCTGGCATTCCAGGTCGACGGTTTCTGCACCACACCGTACCCGCCCATCCTGGGTCTGTCGCTGGCGCAATGGGCGCTGGTGGCGTTCGTCCTCACTGCCATCCTGGTGCCGCTGGGCATCTATCGGAATCGGCGCCGGGCTTAGACAAAAGTCCCGATTTGATGCAGGTCTATTGCACGGTGAGATAACCGGCAAAATTTCCCCAGAGACTGATCCTGATCAACGTTGAGCCCTTGTAATACAAGGGTTTCAGGGCTATCAAGCCGGGTGCGACAAACTGTCGCGAAGTTGATTTTTCAGGCAGGATTATTACAAATCCTGTAAAAGACTGTTGCTCAATAAGTCATAGTCAAGGGGGGGCGACCTATCTACAATCGCCCCCAATTTCCGTTCGGCACTGCTTGCGAGTCGCAGGATTGAAGGAAGCCCCAGCGCTCCTTTTGCTGACTTCGACAAGTTTCGCCCAACGGCGATCCGGGCGGACACCCCTCCGCGTTTTCCCGCACCAAATGGAATTGGTCTGAAGTACAGGCCTTTAGCCTAAGAAAACCCCAAGCTCGTCCATACGCTCAACGCCCAGATCCAGCAGTCGGATCCCAGGCAGGCGCGGGTTCGAGCTCGAAATGCTAACGCTTGGCAGGACGAAGTGTTGGCGAACAAAACACATTGCATTGAAGCAAGCTGATCTAGAGGTCGTGAGATGAGTAAAAAGCGTTACCCCAGACTGTTTGGCATATTGCCCTTTTTAGGCATGCTTTTACTCAGTGGGTGCAACTGGACCCTGCTCGACCCGAAGGGCCAGGTCGGCATTGAGCAAAAGAACCTGATCCTCATCGCTACCGGCCTGATGCTGCTGGTCGTGGTGCCAGTCATCATCATGACCCTGGTCTTCGCCTGGAAGTACCGTGCTTCCAACAAGGCTGCCACCTACACCCCCGACTGGTCGCACTCGACCAAGATCGAAGCTGCGGTGTGGATCATCCCGATCCTGATCATCATCGCCCTGGGCTACGTCACCTACCACTCCACCCACAAGCTCGACCCTTATCGTCCGCTGGATTCCGATGTGAAGCCGGTGCAGATCGACGTGGTCGCTCTGGACTGGAAATGGCTGTTCATCTACCCGGAGCAGGGTATTGCCACGGTCAACAAGATCGTCTTCCCGGCTAACACCCCGGTCAACTTCCGCGTGACCTCCGACGCCGTGATGAACTCGTTCTTCATCCCTGCGCTGGGCGGCCAGATCTACGCGATGGCTGGCATGACCACCAAGCTGCACCTGATCGCCAACGAAAATGGCGAGTTCGACGGTATCTCCGCGAACTACAGCGGTGCTGGCTTCACCGGTATGAAATTCAAGGCAACCGCCACTTCGCAAGCCGACTTCGATGCATGGGTCGCGCAAGTGAAGGCTTCGCCGAAGAAGCTGGACAAGGCCGAATATGACGCCTTGGCCAAACCAAGCGAAAACAACCCAGTCGAGCTGTACAGCGAGGCTTCGCCTGACACGTTCCAGCTCATCGTCGACAAGTACGAAGGCATGAACCGTGGTCGTCCGAGCCACGAAGAAGCAGGCAGCAAAGACCTGGCCACTACCAAGGGTGTGGAAACGAGTATGCAACCAGCTGCCGGTGCAGAGGAGTAAGAGATGTTCGGTAAATTAAGCCTGGAGGCGATTCCCTATCACGAGCCGATAGTCATGGTGACGCTTGCCATTGTCGCGCTCGGGGGCCTCGCCGTCGTTGGTGCCCTCACCTATTTCCGCAAGTGGTCCTACTTGTGGACCGAGTGGCTGACCACGGTCGACCACAAGAAGATCGGGGTGATGTACATCATCGTCGCGATGGTCATGCTGCTGCGCGGCTTCGCCGACGCCATCATGATGCGTACCCAGTTGGCTGCCGCTACCGGCGGCTCCGAAGGCTACCTGCCGCCTGAACACTATGACCAGATCTTCACCGCCCACGGTGTGATCATGATCATCTTCATGGCGATGCCGTTCTTCACCGGCCTGATGAACCTGGCCCTGCCTCTGCAGATCGGTGCACGTGACGTTGCCTTCCCGTTCCTGAACTCCCTGAGCTTCTACCTGCTGCTGGCAGGTGTGCTGCTGGTCAACATCTCCCTGGGCGTCGGCGAATTCGCCAAGACCGGTTGGGTTGCCTATCCGCCATTGTCGGGGATCCAGTACAGTCCGGGCGTAGGGGTTGACTACTACATCTGGGCGCTACAGCTATCAGGCTTGGGTACGACACTCACAGGCGTGAACTTCCTGGTCACCGTCCTGAAGATGCGCGCACCTGGCATGAAGCTGATGGACATGCCGATCTTCACCTGGACCTGCACCTGGGCCAACGTGCTGATCGTCGCTTCCTTCCCGATCCTGACCGCCGCACTCGCCCTGCTGACCGTTGACCGTTATCTGGACTTCCACATCTTCACCAACGAGCTTGGTGGGAACCCGATGATGTACGTCAACCTGTTCTGGGCCTGGGGTCACCCTGAGGTGTACATCCTGATCCTGCCGGCGTTCGGCGTGTTCTCGGAAGTGACCTCGACCTTCTCCAGCAAGCGTCTGTTCGGCCACCACGCGATGATCTACGCATCGGGTGCCATTGCCGTACTGGGCTTCGCGGTCTGGCTGCACCACTTCTTCACCATGGGTGCAGGCGCCAGCGTCAACACCTTCTTCGGCCTGGCGACGATGCTGATCTCCATTCCGACCGGTGTGAAGCTGTTCAACTGGCTGTTCACCATGTATCAGGGCCGCGTGCGTTTCACTCCGCCGATGCTCTGGACCCTGGGCTTCATGGTCACCTTCTCCATCGGTGGCATGACCGGCGTACTGCTGGCCGTTCCAGGTGCTGACTTCGTGCTGCACAACAGCCTGTTCGTTATCGCCCACTTCCACAACGTGATCATCGGCGGCGCGGTGTTCGGCTACATTGCCGGCTTCGCCTTCTGGTTCCCGAAAGCCTTCGGTTTCACCCTCAACGAGAAGTGGGGCAAGGCGGCATTCTGGTTCTGGCTGTCCGGTTTCTACGTGGCCTTCATGCCGCTGTACGCGCTGGGCTTCATGGGTATGACCCGTCGTCTGAACCACTCCGACAACCCACTGTGGGAACCCTACCTGTACGTGGCCGTGGTCGGTGCAGTGCTGATCCTGTTCGGTATCGCCTGCCAGCTGATCCAGCTGTACGTATCGGTTCGCGACCGCAACCAGAACCTGGACGTCACCGGCGATCCATGGGGTGGCCGTACCCTGGAATGGTCGACTTCGTCGCCACCTCCGTTCTACAACTTCGCCCACATGCCCGAGAAGGTCGGCCTGGACGCCTGGCAAGAAGCCAAGGAAGCCGGTGTCGCCTACAAGGTGCCGGCCAAGTACGAAGCGATCCACATGCCGAACAACACCGCTACCGGTCTGTTCATGGGTCTGTTCCTGACCATCTTCGGCTTCGCTTTCATCTGGCACATCTGGTGGCTGGTGGGTGCGAGCCTGGTAGCAACCATCGCGGTCTTCGTTCGCCACGCTGCGCGTGACGACCAGGGCTACATGGTCCCTGCCGAAGAAGTGGCGCGCATCGAAGGCGAACGCCAGCGGGCCCTGCAGCTTGCCGGTGTACCTACCGGTGGCGCACGTGTCGAAACCTTTGAACGGGTGTAATCAATGTCCAGTCAAGTAATTCACGGCGATGCACATGGTCACGACCATGGGCACGACGATCACCACCACGACTCGGGCCAGATGACCGTCTTCGGTTTCTGGCTGTACCTGATGACCGACTGCATCCTGTTTGCGTCGCTCTTCGCCACCTACGCGGTGCTGTCCGGCAGTTTTGCCGGCGGCCCGTCGGGTCATGACATCTTCCAGCTCGACTTCGTGCTGGTCGAAACCGCATTCCTGCTGCTGTCCTCGATCACCTTCGGCTTCGCCATGCTGAAGATGTTCGCCGGTAACAAGGCAGGCGTACTGGGCTGGTTGGCAGTGACCTTCCTGTTCGGTGCAGGCTTCATCGCGATGGAAATCTACGAGTTCCATCACCTGATCGTTGAAGGCTACGGCCCGCAGCGCAGTGGTTTCCTGTCGGCGTTCTTCGCGCTGGTCGGTACCCACGGCCTGCACGTGACCTCGGGTCTGATCTGGATGGCCATCCTGATGTACCAGATCAACAAGCACGGCATCACGCCGACTGCCAAGACCCGCATGAGCTGCCTGAGCCTGTTCTGGCACTTCCTGGACGTGGTCTGGATCTGCGTCTTCACCGTCGTCTACCTGCTGGGGGTTCTGTAATGGCTAACGCACACGACACTCACCACGAAGGTAACCACGGCAGCGTGAAGTCCTACATGATCGGCTTCATCCTGTCGATCATCCTGACCGCGATCCCGTTCGGCCTGGTGATGTATCCGACCCTGCCGAAGAACCTGACCGTCCTGATCGTGGTGGCCATGGCCGTCATCCAGGTCGTGGTGCACCTGGTGTACTTCCTGCACATGGACCGCTCGAAAGAGCAGCGTTCCACTGTCTCGACGTTCCTGTTCACCGCTCTGGTAATCGCACTGCTGGTAGGCCTGTCGCTGTGGATCATGTTCAGCATCCACTACGAAATGTTGGCCAAGTGAGGTAAGACTGCATGTCCGTGAAGCACTTTATCCAAATCACCAAACCGGGGATCATTTTCGGTAACGTGCTTTCCGTGGCAGGCGGTTTCTTCCTTGCCGCGAAGGGCCATGTGGACTTCGCCCTGTTCCTGGCGGTGGTAGTAGGTACTTCGCTCGTGGTTGCGTCCGGTTGCGTGTTCAACAACTGCATCGACCGTGACATCGACCAGAAGATGGAACGTACCAAGAACCGCGTCATGGTCCAGGGCGGTATGTCGCTGCCCCTCGCACTGATCTACGCCACCCTGCTTGGGGTGGCGGGCTTCAGCCTGCTGTATGTCCAGGCCAACCCGCTGTCGGCGTTCTGCGCGCTGATCGGCTTCGTGGTCTACGTAGGCTTCTACAGCCTGTGGCTCAAGCGCAAATCGGTGCACGGCACCCTGGTCGGCAGCCTGTCCGGTGCCATGCCTCCGGTGATCGGCTATTGCGCAGTGAGCAACAGCTTCGACCTGGCAGCGGTCACGCTGCTGGTGATGTTCAGCTTGTGGCAGATGCCGCACAGCTTTGCCATCGCCATCTTCCGCTTCAAGGATTACAGCGCTGCCAACATCCCGGTCCTGCCGGTGGCTCGCGGTATCCTGGCGGCGAAGAAGCAGATCGTGCTGTACGTGCTGGCCTTCGTGCTCGCCACGCTGATGCTGACGCTGGGTGGGTATGCCGGTCTGGGTTACCTGGCCGTTGCGGCTGCCATGGGTCTGTACTGGTTGTACATGGCCTGGGGTGGCTACAAGGCCGAGGACGACAGCAAGTGGGCACGCAAGGTGTTCGGCTTCTCCATCCTGACCGTTACCGCGCTGAGCGTGATGATGTCGGTGGACAGCCAGACCGCTGCCGACGTGCTGATGACCTACGCACGCTGAAGCCTTCGCGCTTTACAAGAACCCGGCCTTTGGCCGGGTTTTTTGTTGGCAGATTTTCCGTCTGCGTGCAGGCGTTCGAACACACTAGTTTGGGCCTCCAAACCATCAGGAGGCATCCAAATGAGTGTTTTTACCGTCTATTTCTGTGGCACCGGGTCCCATCGTTTCGATGACAAGAACCCCAACTTCTGGAATGGTGAGCTGATCGCCACGCTGGCGAGCAATCACTCCGGCAGGGAATTCGTCGATTGGATCACAGTCGATGGCCCAGGCAGTGGCAACTTGCAGGACGATGCCCTGTTCGTCGATGACGGCGACTACTACAAAGTGACCGGCACCCTGTTCGGCAAGGGTTGGGATGAGAATGTGCAGCACGCCCTGCAGGTCATCAAGGGCAAGAGTACCTGGGCCCGCACCAAGCTCACCGAGCAGCAATACCAGAACCTGAAGAGTGCAGGCATTCCCATTCCTGATGCCGAGGCCGGCGGCTCGTGGTTCTGGCGCACTTACGACTACGGCGATCGCGCGGTGACCCCTCAGGCTTTGCAGGAGCAGTTGATCAAGCAACTGCGCAAACCCCTGATCCCGGCCACGGTCAACCTGGTGGGGTGGAGCAGGGGCGGAATCAGTTGCCACATGCTTGCCAACGCCATGGCGCAAGACCCGGAGCTGTGCGATGTAAAGGTCAACATCTTTGCCATCGATCCGGTGCCCGGCGTGGGTAACGTGCAGTCTGAGCGTGTGCAACTGGGAGCCAACGTGAAGGAGTACGTGGGGTTCTACGCACGAGACGAGCGATCAAAAGGTTTCGCCTGTGTGGTGCCTGTCACTGCATACGGTACGCGTATGAGCGTTCTCCCGATGCCGGGCCGTCATGCAACGCTGGTGGGCAATGCTTCGATAGACGGCGCAGGTTCCGGCAAGGCACTGCCTGAACCGGGGATGATCGTGCGGCACTTCGCCGAGGTTTGCCTGAAGCGTTGGGGTGTAACGTTGGACAAGTGTCTGGATTTGAGCGATGCGGCGCTGATGACCTATCACAAGACCATCGACGCGAACGATGAGCTCTACCGCGCCATGCGCAAGAAGTCCTATACCGTACTGACCGAAGGCACTGCCGATGAACGTATGGTTCACCGCGGCAGCATTGCCACGGAGTTCACCCAGGTGCGTGGCGAGCACATGGACCCCAGCGATGGGTTGAGCATCCAGCGCTTCGACTTGAACGCCTACAAGGCTTTGCGCTGATTTACACGCTTACCCGCCAACGAGCGAGTCTCGCTGGCGGGGCTGCCAATCTGTCGGTAGCCCCTTTACAACGCCAGGGCAACCAGACTATTTTCTGCCTCGGCCACCGCAGTGGCCAACGTCGCTCGGACGGTTCCGGGCGCTTACGTCTCTCGAGGAAAGCATGGCCAACCCAGGTTCGCCGCGCCGCTTTGCGCGCATCGATCGTCTCCCCCCCTACGTCTTCAACATCACTGCCGAGCTCAAGATGGCGGCACGCCGTCGCGGCGAAGACATCATCGACCTGAGCATGGGCAACCCGGATGGCGCGACCCCGCCACATATCGTCGAGAAGCTGGTGCAGGTCGCCCAGCGTGAAGATACCCACGGCTACTCCACCTCGCGCGGCATCCCGCGCCTGCGCCGCGCCATCTCCAACTGGTACAAGGAACGCTACGAGGTCGAGATCGACCCGGACAGCGAAGCCATCGTCACCATCGGCTCGAAAGAGGGCCTCGCGCACCTGATGCTCGCCACCCTCGACCATGGCGACACGGTGCTGGTGCCCAACCCAAGCTACCCGATTCACATCTACGGGGCGGTGATTGCCGGTGCTCAGGTTCGCTCGGTGCCGCTGGTACCGGGCGTGGACTTCTTCAATGAGCTGGAGCGGGCGATCCGCGAATCGATCCCCAAGCCGAAGATGATGATCCTGGGCTTCCCGTCCAACCCGACTGCACAGTGCGTGGAGTTGGACTTCTTCGAGCGTGTGGTCGCCCTGGCCAAGCAGTACGACGTGCTGGTGGTGCACGACCTCGCTTACGCCGACATCGTCTACGACGGCTGGAAGGCCCCCTCGATCATGCAGGTGCCCGGCGCCAAGGATATCGCGGTGGAATTCTTCACCCTGTCCAAGAGCTACAACATGGCGGGCTGGCGGATCGGTTTCATGGTCGGCAACCCCGAGCTGGTCAGCGCCCTGGCGCGGATCAAGAGCTACCACGACTACGGCACCTTCACTCCGCTGCAAGTGGCGGCAATCGCTGCGCTGGAAGGCGACCAGCAGTGCGTACGCGACATCGCGGAGCAGTACCGGCAACGCCGCAACCTGTTGGTCAAGGGGCTGCATGAGCTGGGCTGGATGGTCGAGAACCCGAAAGCCTCGATGTACGTCTGGGCCAAGATCCCCGAAGCTTATGCGCACCTCGGCTCGCTGGAGTTCTCCAAGAAGTTGCTGGCCGAGGCCAAGGTCTGTGTCTCGCCCGGTATCGGGTTCGGCGACTATGGCGATGACCATGTGCGTTTTGCCCTGATCGAGAACCAGGATCGTATCCGCCAGGCCATCCGCGGCATCCGTCAGATGTTCCGCGCCGACGGCCTGACCAGCAAGTAAGCCCCAGGCTCAAGCCGCAAGCAGGTCTGCGATGGCAGGCCGTTTGCGGCTTTACCTGCCACTGGCAACATGGCGCTCGAGGGTCGCGACCAGCGGCCGTCTTTTTTTCATTTCCCCTCTATCCAGCCGCTCGTGCTTGGATTAAAAATGGCGCCGCGAGCGCCCGCTCGATAACAACAACTTCCCTTCCTGGCCATCATGTCCGAACAGAACCCTTGCCTGACCTGCGGCGCCTGCTGCGGCTACTTTCGTGTGTCTTTCTTCTGGGGTGAATGCCAGTCCTCGGGCGGGTTGGTGCCCGACGATCTGGTGGTGCAGATCAATCCGACCCGTGTGGCGATGATCGGCACAGACGCCAAGCCTTGCCGCTGTATCAGCCTGGACGGCGAGATCGGCAACAAGGTCGGGTGCACCATCTACGAGAATCGTTCCACCCCCTGCCGCGAGTTCGACGCTTCATGGGAGAACGGGGTGCACAATCCCAGCTGTGATGACGCCCGTGCCGCCTATGGCCTGCCACCACTGACACCGCCCGGTGCCAACGAGCCGCACTGGCCTGACGATGGGGCAGAGGTCGCCTGAAAGTGAACGGCCGGATCATTTGCGAAACGGCCAAGCCCATCACGTTTTGCCTGCCGGACACGACCGTTCGTCGGTTGGATCCAAGCGGCGCACAGCTGTAGCCCGCGAAATACGGGCTGCCTTGAAAAAGTATTAACACCATTTGACCGCCCCGGCGGAGCCTCACGCCTGCTCGCCAGCGGCTACACATTCCCAACAAGGAATCATGTAGCCATTGGTCAGGTGTTTCGTCGTCGCGTGTTCGACTAGCCGGCAACATTGCAGTGCGAGCGTTCAAGGACCGAACCACCTGATCCACGAAGGAGCTCTCCGTGGACAGAAGCGTCGCCTCCGTTTTGCCTACCCGTCTCTCCCATTTGTCGCTCGCTGTGAGCCTGGCTGTCGGAGGACTGGCCTTCGGTCTTTCGAGCGAGCAGGCCCTGGCTGCGTGCAGCGCGGCCGGGTCCATCATCACTTGCAGCGGTGCTGCCAACCCGCTGGCGCCGAGCTATAGCAATGGCGGTAGCGGCCTGACGGTCAACGTGAACCCTGGCGCCAGCCTGGGTACCCTGCTGGGCGTGGGAGGCACGTCTCTGTCGCTGGCGGGCAACGGCAATACGTTGAACAACTCCGGCACCATCGACCCCACGTTGCTAGGGGCGTTGAGCATTCAGTCCAGTGCTGTGCTGATCGGCAATACAGGCACCGGCAGCACGCTCAACATCAACAACAATGCCACGGGTGTGATCAAGGGCACGGGTGCCTTGCTTGGCGCCAACCTTCTTAACCTGACGGGCATGGCGCTGGACGCGCGCAATGGTGCGGCCGGTACCACCACCATTACCAACGCCGGCAGCATCGGTTCCTCGGCGTTGCTTGGCCTCACGCTGCTCAGCGAGGACACGCCGGTCATCGCTGTGACCGGCGGGAGTACGGTTAACTTCACCAACACCGGCACCATCCTTGGACGGGCAGCGTTCGAGGCTTCTGCTGCGGGCAACACCTTTACCAACGCCGGCACCTTGACCGGCAGCTTGTCGATGGGGGCCAACAGCACCAACCGCTTCAATGCCATTACCGGTTCGAGTGTCGGTGCCGGGCTTGGTATCAGCGTTGCACTGCTGGTCACCAGTAATCCCAATCTGGGCTTCGCAGCCGCCGGCAAGATCGATGGCGGTGCCGGTGGCACCAACACCCTGGCCTTGCAGAATGCCATTGGTGGCGGTAGCGGAACCACCGGTTCCGGCACGATCAACGCCAACAACTACATCAACTTCAACCGCCTGATCGTCGACAGCGGGACCTGGAGCCTGATCGGCCAGGTGCTCAACGGCACCACCCAGACCACCCTCAATGGCGGTTTGGTCAACTTCGACAATGCCAGCGCCTTTGGTACCGGCGGCATCACCGTCAACGGTGGCGGGCTTGCCGGTACCGTCGCAGGTCTGAGCCTGACCAACGCCCTGACGCTCAACGCCGGCATCAACGTCGGCGGTGCTACCGACATGGCCCTCAATGGGGTCATCTCCGGCGTTGGCGGCTTGACCAAGACTGGCGCCGGCCTGCTCACCCTTGGGGCCACCAACACCTATAGCGGTGGTACCACCCTGGCCGCTGGCGGCCTCAACCTGACCAGCGCTGCGGCGCTCGGCAGTGGTGCGCTCACCGTCAGTGGTGCAAGCAGTCTGCAAGGCAGCGTGCCGCTGGTATTGAATAATGCCGTGGCGCTGAACGCGGCGCTGACCTTGCCCGGCAGCAACGCCCTGACCCTCGGGGGCGTGCTCAGCGGCACGGGCTCGCTGGTCAAGAGCGGCACCAGTAACCTGACCCTCAACGGCGCCAATACCTTCTCCGGCGGCACCAGCCTCGGCGGCGGCACGCTCACCCTCGGCAACAGCGCTGCCCTGGGCATTGGCGCGCTGACCCTGACCGGCAGCGGCGTGCTGGACACCACGGCCGCCATGACGCTGGCCAACGCGGTCAACCTCGGTGCCAACGCCCTGACCCTGACGGGCAACAACGCCCTTACGCTGGGCGGCGTGATCGCCGGCGCGGGTGGCAGCTTGATCAAGAACGGCGTCGCCGACCTGAACCTGAACGGCACCAACACCTTCAGCGGTGGCACCACGCTCAACGCCGGCAAGCTCACCGTCGGCGCCAACGCCGCGCTCGGCACCGGCGCCCTGACCCTGGGTGGCAACGCCAGCCTCGACGCCAGCACCGCAGTCAGCCTGGGTAACGCAATCAACCTCGGCGCTAACACCCTCAACCTGTTGGGCACCAGCGCCACCACCCTGGGCGGGGTGATCAGCGGCACCGGTGCGCTGGTCAAGAACGGCGCCGCCGACCTGGCGCTCAACGGCAACAACACCTTCAGCGGCGGCCTGACCCTCAACACCGGCAAGCTCACCGTGGGTAACAACAACGCCCTGGGCGGCGGTGCCCTGACCCTGGGTGGCAACGCCAGCCTCGATGCCAGCACCGGGGTCAGCCTGGGCAATGCCATCAGCCTGGGCGCCAATACCCTCAACCTGCTTGGCACCAGTGCCACCACCTTGGGTGGAGTGATCAGCGGCACTGGCGCGCTGGTCAAGAACGGCGCCGCCGGCCTGACCCTCAACGGCGCCAACACCTTCAGCGGTGGCACCACCCTCAACGCCGGGGTGCTGACCGTCGGTAACAACAACGCCCTGGGCACCGGTGCCCTCAGCCTGGGCGGCAATGCCAGCCTCGACGCGGGCGTGGCGGTCAACCTGGGCAACGCCATCAATCTGGCGGGCAACACCCTGAGTGTGGTGGGTAGCAACGCCACCACCCTGGGCGGTGTGATCAGCGGCACCGGTGCATTGGTCAAGAATGGCGCCAGCAACCTCACCCTCGGTGGCACCAATACCTTCACAGGTGGCCTGACCCTCAACGCCGGGACCCTGACCCTGGCCAGCGCTGCGGCGCTGGGCACCGGCGCGCTGACCGTGGGCGGCGCATCCACACTCGCCAACAGCGCGGCGATGACCCTGAACAATGGCGTCAATCTCGGCGCCAACCTGACCTTGGCCGGCGCCAACAACCTGAGCCTTGCAGGCAACCTGAGCGGTACCGGTGGCCTGATCAAGAATGGGGCGAGCACCCTGACCCTGAGCGGCAACAACACCCAGAGCGGTGCCACCGCGCTCAACGCCGGCACGCTGGTGGTCGGCAGCGCCACTGCCCTGGGCACCGGCGCACTCAACGCCGCCGCCAACACCACGCTGGATTCGTCGGTGGCCGGGCTGACCCTGGGCAACGCGCTTAACCTGGCCGGCAACCTCAACCTCGCCGGCAGCAACAACCTGACCCTCGGAGGCGTAATTGCCGGTGTCGGTGGCCTGACCAAGAACGGCAGCGCTACCCTGACCCTCAACGGTGCCAACACCCAGATCGGCGCCACCAACCTCAACGCCGGTACCCTTGTGGTCGGCAGCAACACGGCCTTGGGCTCTGGCGCGCTGAATGCCGCTGCCGGTACCCACCTGGACGCCAACGCCGCAGTCAACCTCGGCAACGCCGTGAACCTGGCCGGTGCCCTGACCCTCGACGGCACCGCCAACCTCGGCCTTGGTGGCGTGATCGCCGGTGCCGGTAGTCTGGTCAAGAACGGTGCCGCCACGCTGACGCTTTCCGGTCCCAACACCTACCTGGGCGGCACGACCCTCAATGCCGGTGGCCTGGTGCTGGGCAATGGCGCCGCACTGGGCGTCGGCAAGCTGACCGTGGCGGGGGCCGGTAGCCTGGATACCTCGGCTGCGCTGACCGTTGGCAACGCCGTCACCCTGGATGCCGACCTCACCCTGGCCGGCAGCAACAACCTCAACCTCACCGGTCTGGTCGACGGCACCGGCCGGCTGATCAAGAACGGCACCAGCACGCTCACCCTCGGCGGGCTGAACACCTATGCCGGTGGCACGCTGCTCAACGGTGGCGCCCTGGTGCTGGGTAATGGCAGTGCCATCGGCACCGGCGATCTTACCGTCGGTGGCGCCGCGAGCCTGGACAGCAGCGCTGCACTGAGCCTGGGCAATAACATTGGCCTGAACGCCGACCTTACCCTCACCGGCAGTAACGCGCTGACCCTCGGCGGTGTGGTCAGTGGGGCAGGGCAGTTGGTCAAGAACGGCAGCGCCACTGTGACCTTGAACGGGGTCAACACCTATGCCGGTGGCACCACGCTCAACGCGGGTGGCCTGGTGATAGGCAACGGCAACGCCCTGGGGACCGGCGCCCTGACCGTGGCCGGCGCCGCCAGCCTGGACAACAGCGCGGTCGCTACCCTGGGCAACGACATTGCGCTCAACGCCAACCTGACCCTCGGCGGCAGCAACAACCTGACCCTTGGCGGCATCATCAGCGGTACCGGAGGCTTGATCAAGAATGGCCTGGCCGACCTCACGCTGACCGGCAACAACACCTTCAGCGGTGCCGTCGACTTGCTCGGCGGCACCCTGACCACCGTTGGTACGGGTGCGCTGGGCAACGCCTCGGCGGTCAATGTCGGCGCTGGCGCCAACCTCAACCTTGGCGCCAGCACCACGGTCGGCGGGTTGAGCGGTGCCGGCGCGGTGAGCGTGGCGGGGGGCAGTGACCTGACGGTCGGCGGCAACAACCTCAACAGCGTATTCAGCGGCGCCCTGGCCGGTAGCGGTGGCCTGATCAAGGCTGGCACCGGTGCTCTGGAACTGTCCGGCGTGAACGTGCTTGGCGGCGCCACCACGGTCAATGGCGGCCTGCTCAATGTCAGCGGTTCGCTCGCCAGCTCCGGCGTACAGGTCAATGTCGGCGCCAGCCTGGGCGGCACCGGCAGCGTGATCGGCCCTGTGGACATCGCCAACGGGGCGCACCTGCTGGCCAACAGCGGCGCGACCCTCAACACCGGTGCGCTGACCCTGCACAGCGGCTCGATCCTCGACTTCGGCCTCGGCTCGCCCTCCACGGGCGGCACTGCCTTGGTCAACGTCAACGGCAACCTGACTCTCGACGGCACCCTCAACGTCACCGATCTGGGTGGTTTCGGCACCGGTATCTATCGGCTGTTCGACTACACCGGCGCGCTGATCGACAACGGCCTGCTTGTTGGCGCGTTGCCGGGTAGCGTACTGCCGGGCGATGTCCAGGTGCAGACCGCCATCGGCGCGCAGATCAACCTGCTGGTGGGCGGTGCCACCGGCACCGTGCAGTTCTGGGACGGTGCGCAAAGCGTGCCGAACGGCGTCATCGACGGTGGCGCCGGCACCTGGGACGGCAGCAATACCAACTGGACCGACATCAACGGTGTGCTCAACGGCAGCTGGGCCAGCGATTTCGCCGTGTTCCAGGGCACCGCTGGCGATGTCAACGTGGTGGGCACCCAGGCTGCCACCGGTCTGCAATTCGTCACCAACGGCTATCGCCTGATCGGTACCGGTGGCCTGAACCTGGTCAATGGCAGCAACGGTGCATTCGCCGTGCGTGTCGATCCGGGCGCTACTGCGACGATCAACGTCGGCCTCTCCGGCAGCGGCCAACTGGCCAAGCTCGACACCGGAACCCTGGTGCTGAACGGCGCCAACAGCTACACCGGTGGGACCCTGCTCAACGGCGGCACCCTGGTGGTAGGCACCAACACCGCCCTGGGTACTGGCGCGGTCAGCGCCGCAACGGGCACCACGCTGGACAGCAACACCGCAGTCACCCTTGGCAACGCCCTGGCCCTGAGCGGCGCCCTGACCATCGCTGGCAGCGCCGACCTCGGCCTGTCTGGTGTGGTTTCGGGCGCCGGCAGCCTGGTCAAGAACGGCGGTGCCAACCTGACGCTGGGCAATGCCAACACCTACAGCGGCGGCACCACCCTTGCCGCTGGCACCCTGACCCTGGGTAACGACCTGGCCCTCGGCACGGGCGGCCTGAACGTCACTGGTGCCTCCACCCTCGCCACCACGGGTAACGTGGCGTTGGCCAACACCGTTGCGCTGAACGCCAACCTGACCGTGCCAGGCACTGGCAACCTCACGCTCAACGGCGCACTCAGCGGCACCGGTGGGCTGATCAAGACCGGCACCGGCGTGCTCACCCTGAACGGCAGCAACAGCCAGCAGGGTGTTACCAGCCTCAATGGCGGAACCCTGGTGGTCGGCAGCAACACCGCCCTGGGCACTGGCGCGCTGAATGCCACAGGTGGCACTACCCTGAGCGCAGGCGCCAACGTGACCCTGGCAAACGCCCTCAACCTGGCGGGCAACCTCACTATTGCCGGCGCGCAGGACCTGACCCTGGGTGGCAACATCATTGGCGTCGGCGGCCTGACCAAGACCGGCAGCGGCACACTCACCCTCAATGGCACCAATGGCAACCTGGGCAACACCAACCTCAACGCGGGCACCTTGGTGCTCGGCAGCGCAAGCGCGCTCGGCCTCGGCCAGCTCAACGCGGCTGCGGGCACCACGCTCGATAGCAATACGGCGCTCACTATCGGCAACACCGTCAATCTGGGCGGCAACCTCACCATCGCCGGCAGCAACGACCTGGGCCTGGGTGGGCTGGTCACGGGCGCTGGCAGCCTGACCAAGAATGGCGCCGGCAACCTCACCTTGAGTGGCCCCAACACCCTGTCCGGTGGCGTGACCCTTAACGCCGGCACCCTGACCCTGGGCAATAACTCGGCACTGGGCCTCGGCAACCTGACCGTCGGCGGCGCCAGCAACCTGGCCACTACTGGCCCTCTGATCGTGGCCAATCAGGTCACGCTCAACGACACCCTGACCCTGCCTAGTAACAACGACCTGGCCCTGAGCGGCGTGATCAGCGGTACCGGCGGGCTGACCAAGACCGGCACCGGCAACCTGACCCTCGGTGCCGCCAACACCTACCAAGGCACCACCACGCTCGCCGCAGGCACCCTGACCCTGGGCAACGGCAGCGCGCTGGGCGCTGGCAACCTCTCGGTGACCGGCAACAGCACCCTGGCCACCACCGGCGCCCTGCAAGTGGCCAACGCCATCGGTCTGGGCACGGGCGCCACCTTGGGTGTCAACAACGCCCAGACGCTGACCCTCGACGGGGTCATCAGCGGCGGCGGCAGCCTGAACAAGACCAGCACCGGTCAACTGGTGCTCAACGGCGCCAACAACTACACCGGCGGCACCTCGCTGCAGGCCGGCAGCCTGCTGCTGGGTAACGCCAGTGCCCTGGGCAGTGGCGCCCTGAACGTCACCGGCGCCGCAGCCCTCGACGCCAGCCAGGCCCTGGCTCTGGCCAACGCGGTCAACCTGACCGGTGGCAATCTTACCCTCGGTGGCAGCCAGGCCCTCACCCTCAACGGTGTGGTTTCCGGCGCCAACGCACTGGTGAAGAACGGCGCCGCCGGCCTGACCCTCAATGGCAACAACACCTACAGCGGCGGCACCACCCTTAACGCCGGCACGCTGACCGTCGGCAGCAATACCGCGCTGGGTACCGGGGATCTGAGCACTGCTGCCAACACCTCCCTCGATGCCAGCGTGAACGTCGCATTGGCCAACAATGTGCACCTGGGCGGCGCGCTCAACCTGCCAGGCACCGCCGACCTGACCCTCAACGGCGTGGTCGACGGTGTCGGTGGCCTGGTCAAGGCTGGCGCCAGTACCCTGACCCTCAATGGCGCCAACAGCTACCTGGGCGGTACCACCCTGGGCGCCGGGCAACTGGTGGTGGGTAACGACAACGCGCTGGGGCAGGGCGGCCTCACCGTCGCGGGGGCCTCCACCCTGAGCAGCGGCGTCGCCAGTACCACATTGGCCAATAACGTCACCCTCAACGCTGGCCTCACCGTCGCCGGCACCAACGACCTGACCCTCAACGGAGTGATCAACGGGGCCGCCGGGCTGACCAAGAACGGCAGCGGCAACCTCACGCTCAACGGTAACAACGGCTACCAAGGCGGCACCCAGCTCAATGCCGGGCGCCTGACCCTCGGCAGCAGCGGCGCCCTGGGCACCGGCACCCTCGACGTGACCGCCGACGCCACCCTGGCCAACAGCGCGCCGATGGCACTGGGCAATACCATCGCCCTGAGCAACGGCGCCAACCTGACCGTCGACGCCGCCAATGCCCTGATCCTCAGTGGCGACGTGGGCGGCACAGGTAACCTGATCAAGGCCGGTGCCGACGACCTGACCCTGGTCGGCGTCAAGACCTTCGCCGGCAACGTCGATATCCAGGCCGGCTCGCTCACTACGCTCGGCAGCGGCGTGCTGGCCAACGTCGACACCCTCAACATCGGTGCCAGTGGCCAGCTCAACCTCAATGGCAACACCAGCCTCGGTGCCCTCACCGGCAGCGGCAACGTCGATGTCGGCGTTGGCAGCACCCTGAGCCTGGGCAGCAACAACGTCAGTACGACCTTCGCGGGTGCCCTCAATGGCTCGGGCGGCCTGGCCAAAGATGGCACCGGTACCCTGACCCTCACCGGTACCAGCAATCTGGCTGACAACACGCAGGTCAACGCTGGCACCCTGAAAGTCGATGGCAGCCTGGGCAGTAACCTGCTGACCGTCGCCAGCGGCGCAACCCTCACCGGCAGCGGCTCTGCCAATGCCTCGGTGGTGATCGACAACGGCGGCCACCTGGCAGGCCAGAGCGGCGCCACCCTGGGCCTCGGTTCGCTGGTGCTCAACAGCGGATCGATCGTCGATGTCGGCCTGGCTTCGCCAAGCACTGGCGGCACCGCGCTGTTCAATGTCGGCGGCAACCTGACCCTCGACGGCACCCTCAACGTCAGCAATATCGGTGGCTTCGGCAACGGCGTGTACCGCTTGTTCGACTACGCCGGTGCGCTGACCGACAACGGCCTGGACTTCGGCACCCTGCCGCTGGGCGTGAGCCTTGGCGATGTGTCGCTGCAGACCGCCCTGGCCAACCAGATCAACCTGCTGGTCAGCTCCAGCGGCCTGAACATCCAGTTCTGGGACGGCAGCCAGACTGCCCCGAACGGCCAGGTCGATGGTGGCACCGGCGTGTGGAACGCCGGCAACACCAACTGGACCGACCTCAACGGCACCGTCAACACCACCTGGGGCAGCACCTTCGCGGTGTTCCAGGGCACGGCAGGTGACGTCACTGTCGACGGCAGCCAGAGCGTCAATGGCATGCAGTTCGTCAGCAACGGCTATCGCCTGCTGGCTGGGACCGCCGGCCTGCTCGACCTGGTCAACGGCAGCGGTGGCGATACCAGCGTGCGGGTCGATCCCGGCGTGATCGCGACTCTCGAGGTTGGCCTGGGCGGTGTCGGCAAACTGAACAAGCTCGACACCGGCACTCTGGTGCTCAACGGCAACAACAGCTACAGCGGCGGTACCCAGCTCAGTGGCGGCACCCTGGTGCTGGGCAGCAACACCGCGCTCGGCACCGGCCTGCTGGACACTGCCAGCGGTACCACCCTGGACACCAACAAGAGCGTGAGCCTGGCCAATGCGATCACCCTCGCCGGCCCGCTGAACCTGACCGGCAACAACGACCTGGCGCTCACTGGCAACATCGGTGGCGCCGGCAGCCTGGTCAAGGCCGGGAATGCGCAACTGGCCTTGTCCGGCAACAACAGCTACAGCGGCGGCACCGCACTGAACGGCGGCACCCTGGTGGTAGGCTCCAACACCGCCTTGGGGACCGGCGTGCTCAGTGCGGCGGCAGGCACCAGCCTGGACAGCAGCCAGGCCGTGACGCTGGCCAACAACGTCAACCTCGCCGGCAACCTCAACGTGCTGGGCGGCAATGACTTGAGCCTCGGCGGCACCGTTGCTGGCGCTGGCCGTCTGATCAAGTCCGGCAACGCGCGGTTCAGCCTGCTGGGCGCCAATACCTTCAGCGGCGGCACCGAGCTGCAGGCCGGCACCCTGGTGGTCGGCAACAACGGCGCGCTCGGCACTGGTGGCCTCGACGTGACCGGCAATGCCAACCTCGACAGCAGCACTGCGGTGACGCTGGCCAATCCGGTCAATGTCAGCGGCGTCCTCAACGTGCTGGGCAGCAACGACCTGCAACTGGCCGGAGTGCTCAGTGGCAACGGCGTGCTGAACAAGAACGGCCTGGCCGACCTTACCCTGTCGGGCAACAACACCTTCAGCGGTATCCTCAACATCCTCTCCGGCAGCCTGAGCACTATCGGCACCACCGCGCTGGGCACCCAGAGCGAGTTGAACGTCAGTACCGGCGCGAGCCTCAACCTTGATGGCAACACCACCCTGGGCGAGATCGGTGGCACCGGCGCGATCCAGATTGCTGCAGGCAACAGCCTCAACGTCGAAGGCGGCGTGTTCGATGGCAACATCAGCGGCACCGGCACGCTCAACAAACTCGGCACCGCCACCCTGGCCCTGAGCAGCAGCAACAGCCATACCGGCAATACCAACGTGCAGGCCGGTGGCTTGAAGGTGGATGGTTCGCTCGCCAGCAGCGCGGTCAACGTTGCCAGTGGTGCGACGCTGTCGGGTGCGGGCAACCTCGGTGGGGCGGTGACGGTCGCCAGCGGCGGTAGCCTGGCTGCCGCCAGCGGCGCGACCCTGAACGCGGGCAATCTGGCGCTGGATGCCGGTTCGAACTTCAACGCCGCGCTCGGCACGCCGACCGGCGGCAATTCGCCGCTGGTCAACGTCGCCAACAACCTGACCCTCGGTGGCACGCTCAACGTCACCGACATCGGCGGCTTCGGTGCAGGCGTCTACCGCCTGTTCGCCTACGGCGGCAGTCTGATCAACAACGGCCTGGCCTTTGGCACCACGCCCGTTCCAGTGACCGACCTCACCGTGCAGACCGCCGTTGCCAATCAGGTCAACCTGGTGGTTGGTGGTGCCAGCAACGTGCTGTTCTGGGATGGTAGCAACACCGTCGCAAACGGTGTGATCGAGGGTGGCAGCGGTGTCTGGGATGCCACCAACAGCAACTGGACCGATGCCAACGGCGTACTCAACAGCACCTGGAACGACACTTTCGCAGTGTTCCAAGGCACTGCCGGGACCGTCACCGTCAACGGCAGCCACAGCATCACTGGCCTGCAATTCATCACCGATGGCTACGTGCTCAACGCAGGCGCAGGCGGCGAACTGCTCACCAGCACCAGCGGCACTACCAACCTGCGGGTCGATAGCGGCGTCACCGCCACCCTCAACGTAGCTCTCAACGGCACCGGCAACGTGGCCAAGTACGATGCCGGCACGCTGGTGCTCAATGCTGCCAACGGCTACAGCGGCGGCACCGCGCTCAACGGCGGCACCCTGGTGGTCGGCAACGACAGTGCGCTGGGCAGCGGCACGCTGACCGCCGCAGCGGGCACCACCCTGGACAGCAACACCGCTGTCACCCTGGCCAACGCCGCAGTCCTCAACGGCGCACTGGCCATCGGCGGCAGCAACGCGCTGACCCTCAACGGCGATATCAGCGGTGCTGGCGGGCTGGTCAAGAATGGCGCAGGCCTGCTGATCCTGGGCGGCAGCAACAGCTACAGCGGCGGCACCCAGATCAACGCGGGCAGCGTGGTCGGCAACACCACCAGCCTGCAGGGTGCGATCCTCAACAACGCGGCGCTGACCTTCGAGCAGAACGCCAACGGCAGCTACACCGGCAACCTCACTGGTAGCGGTACGCTGACCAAGAACGGCAGTGGTGAACTGCTGCTGACCGGTGTCAACGGCTTGACCGGCGCCACCACCGTCAATGCCGGCAGCCTGCTGGTCAACGGACGCCTGGACAGCGCCACGGTACAGGTCGCTACCGGCGCTCGCCTGGGCGGCAGCGGCACCTATGCCGGGGCTGTGCAGATCGCCGACGGTGCCACCCTGGCCGCGGGCCAGAGCAGCACACCGCTGACGTTAGGCAGCCTGAACCTGAGCTCCGGCAGCGCCCTGGACTTCTCGCTCGGGGCGCCAGCGGCGTCCACTACGGTAGTCAAGGTCGACGGCAACCTGGTGCTCGACGGTACGCTGAACATCACCAATGCCGGCGGCTTCGGCACCGGCGTCTACCAGCTGTTCAACTATGGCGGCGCACTGACCAACAAAGGTCTGGTCTTCGGCGCCATCCCCGGCAGCGTGGCGCTGGGCGACCTGAGCTTGCAGACCGCCATCGCCAACCAGATCAACCTGGTGGTGCAAGGCGCGGGCGACCAGTTGCAGTTCTGGAACGGTGGCAAGACCAATCCGGACGGCAGCATCGGCGGCGGCAGCGGCACCTGGGGCCCTGGTACCAACTGGACCAACTCCAACGGCACCACCGGCGAAACCTGGAGCGATGCCTTCGCTGTGTTCGGTGGCCAGCCTGGCACCGTCACCGTGGTCGGCAACCAGTCGTTCAGCGGCATGCAGTTCCTCAGCGACGGCTACCAGGTGGTGCCGGGTACAGGCGGCAGCCTGACCCCGGTCAACGGTGCCGATGGCAGCCTGGCCCCGGTACGGGTCAACGCAGGTGCCAGCGCCGTGATCAGCGCGCCACTGGTAGGCACTGGCGGTATCGAAAAACTCGACGCTGGCACCCTGCTGTTGACCGGAGCCAACACCTACACAGGTGGCACCATTGTCAGCGGCGGTACCTTGGCCGGTAACACCACCAGCCTGCAGGGCAACATCACCAACAACGCCAACCTGGTGTTCGCGCAGGGCACCAACGGCACCTTCAACGGCACCCTCAGCGGTACCGGCACCACCACCAAACAAGGGGCGGGCAGCCTGTTGCTGACTGGCAACCAGCCGTTCAGCGGGGCCTTCAACGTCAACCAGGGCACGCTTCAAGTCGGCAATGCCGACAACCCAGGCACCAACCTTGGCGCCCAGGTCACCGTGGCCAACGGCGCGGCGCTCACCGGCAACGGTACTGTCGCCAGCCTGACCAACCACGGCACTGTGCTGCCAGGGCCTGCGGGCAACCTCAATGTCAGCGGCAACTTCACCAACGCCAGCGACGGCAACCTCGTCATCGACCTGGGCACCGCGCCGGTGAACTACCTGAATGTCGGCGGCACGGCCAACCTGGGCGGCAGCCTGACGGTGGCCAACCTCGCCGGTGGCAACGGGCAGTACACCGTGGTCAGTGCAACTGGCGGCATCAACGGCACCTTCGCCAGCAACAACCTGATGAACTCGGCATTCCTCAACAGCTCGCTCGACTACGGTGCCAACCAGGTGACCCTATCGGTCAGCCGCAACGGCAACGCGTTCGCCGATGTCGCGGCCTCCAGCAACCAACGTGGTGTCGCCACGGCCCTGGAAAGCGCCGGTGCGCCGACCAGCCTGCGCGACAACATCCTGCCGCTGGACCGTCAGGCCGCGCAGTCGGCGTTCGACAGCCTGTCCGGGGAAATCCACGCCAGCACCGCGACCGTGCTGATCGAGGATTCGCGCTACATCCGCGACGCGGTCAACGACCGTATGCGTCAACCGGATTGCAGCCGCGAGGACGATCCACGCCGTACCCTGGCGCCAACCGCCAACCAGCAACTGACCAGCGAAGGTTGCCAGGGCCAGGCCGTGGGCTGGATCCGCGCCATTGGCGGCTGGGGTGACTACGACGGCAGCAGCAGCCATGCCAGCGTCGACCGTGACCTGTCGGGCTTCATGCTCGGTGTCGACCGCGCCCTGGACGATCAGTGGAAAGTCGGTATCGCTGCCGGATACACCCGCAGCAGCATCGATGCTCACCGTCGTCAGTCGGACGCCAGCGTCGACAGCTACCACCTGGCCACCTACCTGGGTTACCAGATGGATGCCTTCGCCGCACGCCTGGGCGCCAGCTACACCTGGCATGACATCGACACCAAGCGCGATGTCCAGGTGGGCAGCTACGACGACCGCCTGAAAGCCAAGTACAAGGCTCGCAGCGCCCAGGTGTTCGGCGAGGTGGGTTACGCCATCGACGCTGGCGGTATCGCCCTGGAACCGTTCGCAGGTCTGGCCTATGTCAACTACGACAGCGACAGTGCCCGTGAGAAGGGGGGCGACGGCCGCCTGAAGGCCAGCGTCGATCAGGATGTGACCTTCTCCACCGTCGGGGTGCGCGCCGGCAAGCGCATCAAGCTGGACAGCGGCAGCGAGATCACACCACGGCTGTCGGTTGGCTGGCGGCATGCCTTCGGCGACACCAAGCCCGATGCCGATGCTCGCTTCATCGCCGGTGGCGCTGGCTTCAGCACCGAAGGCGTACCGATCGCCCGCGACGCTGCGGTGGTCGAGGCGGGTGTCGACCTGGCTGTCGGCCAGAGCGGCAAGCTGGGGGTGGGGTACTCCGGGCAACTGTCCAGCGAGAACCGCGACCACGGTGTGGTGTTGAGCTTCAGCATGGGCTTCTGACGCGACATTGCAGTTGGGGTACTACAGGCGCCGTTCGCAAGAACGGCGCTTTTTTTGTCAGAGCGAAACTGTGCAGGGCGTCAAGAGGCGAAAAATCACAGGCGAATTTTACATGTCCTGTTTGAATTGATTCGGGCGGGCCGGGCATTCAAATAGAGCTATCCAGTTGGTGTGTGCCGATTATTACGCTGCTTTAATTGGGTGGATGGTCACGCCAAGAGGGTCGTTGACCCCACTGGCGCGCCACTTTGCCAGGGCGAGGATTTATTAACTCTTGTTACATTTTTGTAATAAGTAGAAACAGATGCACCGCGTATTAATATGCATTTTTTCTTTTTTCCAGCGTCGGTAACAGGTTGATACAAATACCAATTCGACAATATTCAGGACGAGCCATTTAATTGCCACCGACTTCCAGTCATGCCGATTTGCAACTTTTTGGATGTTGCACC
Source organism: Pseudomonas putida (assembly GCF_001636055.1). Lineage (NCBI taxonomy): Bacteria > Pseudomonadati > Pseudomonadota > Gammaproteobacteria > Pseudomonadales > Pseudomonadaceae > Pseudomonas > Pseudomonas putida. Next base: position 5,274,140 of record NZ_CP011789.1, on the reverse strand, counting down.
TTTATTAGGTAGTCGTCGGTATGTCGCCATGGAAATCGACAACGTATTGAAACTTTCGGCGCGGTTTTCTGGCGTTGAACATGCACTTTATCGATGGGCGAAGGCCTGTCGTGAGGCTTTCGAAGTTGCCCTTCAGGTACTTCGCTGTGCTGTTTCTGTTGTCTACGTCAACATTTGATAAGGAGTATCAAACATGACGCAACGCCCTCTTCAAGGCGTCCTTCCGGTCGCCATCCTGCCTTACAACAGCGACCTGTCCCTGGACACCTCCGCCCTGCGCCTGCAGATCGAGCACATTCTGCATACCGGCTGCGATGGTGTGGTGATCGGGCAGATTTCCGAAGTTTCCCGACTGACCACCGCCGAGCGTTTCAGCCTTGCGGAACTGATTGCCGAGCAGACTGCGGGCAGGGGCCTGTCGATCATGAGTACGGGCGGCGAAAGCATTGCCCAGGCCGTGGAGTATTCGCGTCAAGCTGAGCGCGCCGGCTGTGATGCCTTGCTGGTAATGCACCCGTCGATGTGGGCGCTGGATGACGAGCAGATGTATACGTACTTCGCCAACGTCATCGAGAGCGTACAGGTGCCGGTGCTGGTGCATCATGCCAAGTCCCTGGCCAAACGCCCGCTGTCGATCGACGTGCAGGCACGCCTGCTCAAGGCGTTCGGCCCCGAGAAGGTCCAGTTCAAACCCGAGTCGGCGCCGACTGCACCGAAGGTCTCCCTGCTTCGTGATGCCACTGCAGGGCAGGCGCGGATTTTCGAGGGTGATGGCGGCATGATGCTGGTCGACACTTATCGACGCGGCTTGGCCGGGGTGATCCCGGCCACCGAGATCGCCGAGATCACCGTGGCCTTGTGGCGCGCCCTGCAAGCAGGTGACGAACGTCTGGCCCGAGCCATCGGCTATCCGCTCTCCTACCTGATGTGCCACATGATGGCGAGCATCGACTGCTACCTGCAGTTGTCCAAGCACTTGCTCAAACGCCGTCAATTGATGAGCAACACTTTGATCCGCCCACCGGTGGACTTCACCATGGACCCGGAAACTCTTCGGGAAGTCGAGAAAGTCTACGACCAACTTCTCGAATTCGTCAGCCAGTAATAAGGATATTACTCATGAAGCGTTTTGGTTTTTCGATTCAACTGAGCAGCGAACAAGCCGTTGAGGCCTACAAGATGCTGCACCAGGATGTGCCGCCGCAAATTGCTGGCGAACACGGCGTGCTGCGTGAAATCGGCCTGCAACGTATGTCGATCTACCTGCTGCCACCCAATACCTTGTTCATGCAGGTCGAGGCGCACGAGGCGTTCGATCCGCTGCGCGATTTCACCCACGCCTTGTCGGTCCACCCGGTCATCCAGGCCTGGGACGACCGCATGCATGGCGCCGAAAGCCCGCTTCTCAAACGCATCGCCGGCAACCAGACCGAGCTGAACTGGTGGCGTCTGGAGCAGGTGTACGACTGGGCGATCGAACAGGTGAGTGGGCAGAAATGACCGGGCGAAAACAGTCATTCGTGCTGATGGATTGCACCTTGCGTGACGGCGGCTTCCAGACCGATTGGCGGTTTTCCGATGCCATGGCGCGACAGTACTTCGATACCTGTCACGCCATGGGCGTGGACATGGTCGAACTGGGCTATCTGAACCTCGCCGCACCGGGCACTCCGGTAGCTATGGGGTCTTACAAGGCGCTCCCCGAGTCGCTGAGCGAGCAGCAGCGCGAACTGGTCAAGCCGGGGACGTTGCGTGCAGCGGTGATGATCGATGCGTGGCGTATCCTCGATCTGCCGACCCATGAGGTCGCCCAGGTCATTCTCTCGGCAGTGGCTCGTGCGCCGTTTCGCATCGAGGTCTTGCGCATCGCCGCGATGAGCAGTCAGTTGGATGCCAGCTTCGCACTCGCCCAGGTACTGGCTGAAAGCGACCTTGCCGTGATGATCAATCTGATGCAGGTCGCCGAGCTTTCGCCCGAGCAACTGGCGCACGATCTGCGCGGCCTCGGCCAGGTACCGATACAGGCGTTCTACTTTGCCGACAGCTTCGGACGCATGCTGCCGGAGCAGGTGCACCGCGTGCTGCGCCAGGCCGGCGAACTGACTGACCTGCCGCTCGGTTTTCATGCCCATGACAATTATGGGCTGGCAGTTGCCAACACGCATGCGGCACTGCAAGCCGGAGCTCGTTACGTCGACGGAACCTTCGCCGGCATCGGTCGCGGTGCGGGCAATGCGCCGACCGAGACCTTGGCCTTGCTCAAGCCCGGCCAGCAGGAAATGGCGTCCTGCGAGCGGTTTCTCGCCGAGCACATCGAGCCGCTGCGACAAGAGGCCAACTGGGGCTACTCGCCGACCTACCGCTGCCAGGCAAAACACAACGTGCACCCGACCTATGCGCAGAAGTTGTTCGAAGGTGCGCCGCTTTCGGCACTCGAGCGCATCGATATTCTCGGGCGCATCGCCGGGCACGCGGGGGCAGGCAAGTACGACCCGAGTATTCTCAACCACTACATGTGAGTGCGGGCCATGCGAATCAATCAGGCCAGGCTGGGTGACAGGCTGGCAGGCAGCAAACTCGTGTTCTTCGACTGCGATGGTGTGTTGCTGGACTCCAACGGTGTGAAGCTGGCGGCCGTCGAACACGCCCTGGCCGCCTATCCGTCGGCACTGCGCGAGCGCTGCAAGGTCAGTTTCAAGCTCAACTTCGGGCGTTCGCGGCGTTGGCACTTCGAGGCTTTCGAGTCATTGGCCGGCACGGCCGCCGAAGCGGACTTCGTCAGCACCAGCATTGCCCGTTACGAGCACTACCTGCAACAACACTACAGCGCGGCGCCACCGGTGGCCGGTGCCGCAACGCTGTTGCAGCAACTGGCGGACTGCGCGGTGAAATGCGTGGTGATCAGCGGTGGCAATGAAAAGGAAATCAATCTGGCGCTGGCAGCCAACGGCATGGACCACTATCTGGCGCGCATCATCGGCTCCCCGGTAGCCAAGGCAGCAGCGATCCGCACATTGCTTGAACAGTACGACTGCACACCCGGCGAAACGGTGTTTCTCGGTGACGCGATCGCCGATGCCGAAGCTGCCATCGTCTGCAATGTGCCGTTTCTGTTTGTCAGTGGCCACGCCCTGGTCAAGCGTGATGCCCTGAGCCAGTGCTGGCCCGTCGGGCATTGGGCGGGGGAGGTCGAGAACCTGCAGCCGGATGCACCGATCACGCGCTTCAATCTTGTCGCACAGACTATCCAGGAGGACTCATGAGCGACCATCGACATCGGCCATTACGCATCGTCGTCACTGGCGTCAGCCGTGGGCTGGGCAAAGCTCTCAGCCAGGCGCTGGCGTCCCGTGGACACCAGGTCTTCGGCTGTCAGCTGTCGGCCGAGGCGCAGTCTGCATCCACTGACAATCCGGCGCTGTTCAACGCCTCGGTGACCGAGGCTCACGAGATGCGCGAGTTCGCCAGGACTGTCATGCGTGACGGCGGGGTGGACATCGTGGTGTGCAACGCCGGGGTCATCAACCCACGGCAACCGGCCTGGGAAATCGCCGAGCAGGAATGGGCACGGGTACTGGATGTGAACGTGCTGGGTGTGGTCAATACGATGCATGCCTTCCTGCCGATGATGCTCGACCGCGGCCAGGGCTTGTTCATCGCCATCAGCTCCGGCTGGGGGCGTTCGGCCTCTTGGGGGTTGGGGCCGTATTGCGCGAGCAAGTTCGCTGTAGAAGGGTTGATCGGTTCACTCGCTGCAGACCTGCCCAACGGTGTGAACGCCATCGCTCTGGATCCGGGTAACGGGGTCAATACCCAGATGCTCTCGGTGTGCTTGCCTGATGAACACCAAAACTATATCGCACCGCAGTTGTGGGCCGAACATGCTGCCGACTACATCGTCGGGCAGCTTTACCAGGAAAATGCCTCAGGTAGCCGCACGGTTCCACATCCGGGCCTTTGACAGGAGTCGCAACGATGCTGAAAGACAAACGTGTGGTGGTCACCGGTGGTGGCCGTGACTTTGGACAGGCCGTGTCGGTCTGGCTGTCCCGCGAGGGCGCCCATGTCGACCTGTGCGCGCGCCAGTTGCAAAGCGCTCAGGCCACCTGCGAGATCATCCAGGGTGAGGGTGGCTCGGCGCGTGCGTATGCCTGTGATATCGCCGATCCTGCCTCGGTACGGGATTTCGTCCAAGCGCTGCAAGCCGATGCGCGACCTGTGGATATCCTGGTGCTCAGCGCTGCGCAGTGGCTTGAAGGCCCGCTCGGCGAGGATGACAGCGACGAGGACATTGTCAGCACCATCAATTCCGGGCTCACCGGCTCGATCACCCTGACGCGTGCGTTGCTGCCAAGCCTGCGACGTTCTGCTGCGGCAGATATCGTGGCCATGGTATCGGTGTGCGGTGTGCCACAGTTCACCAATTCGGTGGCGCATCCGGCGTTCTTTGCCGCCAAGCATGGCCTGAGCGGCTTCTGCCAGAACATGACCCACCATCTGGCTGCCGAGAACATCCGCGTCACCGGATTCTATCCGCCAGACTTCGAGGTGACCGGACTCGAGGAAACGGTTGATCCTGCCGGTCGGTTGCTCAATGGCCGCTCCATCTGGGAAACCATGCGCTTCGTGCTGACCCAGCCGCGCAACTGCCATATCGACGCCGTGCACTTTCGCGGCCCGACCCGTGCGGAACTGGGCGAATGAAACCGGCCTACGATTCGCCTGCGCGCGCCGCGTACCGGCTGGCCAGCGATGACCTGCAACTGCGTGAGGTGATGCCGGAGAATATCGAAGCCGGGTACTTTCGCGCCGATTGCGACCCTGCGGTGTTCTACGACAAGTGCGAGCAGTATCGCGCGCTCAGTCGTCTCGACCCAGGGCTGGCGTTCAGCGCTCAGGTGCTTGGCTCCTGCGCCGAGCTGTCGGGATATACGCAAGGCGATTGGGTCGTGCGTCCGGCGATTTCACCGCACTCTCGGGGCTGCGCCGTGTTGCTGGGCGAGCACGGCATCGCGGCTGCCGAAGCGGGGTTGCAGGTTGTGCCAGGGCCTTTGCTGGTCCACCGCCATGAAGCCGGTTACACGGTGTTCATCAATGGGGTACTGGAGGAGGGGCAATTCCAGGTCAGTGACGCGTGGCGTTGCCACACCCAGGACTGGCTGGCGCGGCGCATTCTCACCGCGGTAACCAGTTTGCCCCCCGCTGCCTTGCCTGCTGATCTGGTGCCGCGTCTAGCGCGGCTGGCCTCTGGCCTGGGCCTGCTGTACGGGCCACTGCACGCTGAAGTGGTGATCACTGCGCAGGGGCCGCGTCTGGTCAAGCTGGCGCCACGGCTGGCCAGTACGCCACTACCTGAGCTATGCCAGCTTGGCGGTTGGCCCAGCCAGCAGGATCTCTGGCAGAAGCGCCCGGTAGTTGACGTCGCGAGCGCTGCGCAGGCGGTGGCCGACTACTCGTTCGTGATCACCCGGCCTGGGCGTGTCCTGGCGATGCGTTTCGATCAACAGGTGCGGGCGCTGTCGAGCTTCAGCCACTATTTCCTGGCGCCGCCGACAGGCCAGTGGGTGCAGACCACCACCGACGGTACCACCTATGGCTGCACGGTGTTCCTGCGTAACAGCAGCGCCGAGGCATTGGAGGCAGATATCGCGCAGCTTCAGGCGCTCAACCTGACGGACGCCTTCGTCTTCGGCTAGCCCTCAACCGTTCAGGCAAAACCAACCGGCCCCCGGGACTGTCATCGCGTAATGACCTTCCCGTGGCCTCGCTCAGCCCGAAATTCTGTAGACAGGGAGTTCACATGAGTTTTGCAACAGACTTGGCCAGAAGCCCTTGCGAGCACAAGGTTCACGATGTGGTGGGCATCGGGTTCGGCCCTTCGAACATCGCACTCGCCATCGCACTCCAGGAAATGGCACCGCAACTGGATGTCGCGTTCGTCGACAGCGCCCCCGGCTTTGCCTGGCACAAGGGCATGCTGTTCAAGAATGCGACGATGCAGGTGTCCTTCCTCAAGGATCTGGTCAGCTTCCGCAACCCGCGCAGCCACTTCACCTTTGTCAATTACCTGCACAGCAAGGGCAGGATTGCAGCGTTCTGCAACCGCAAGGACTTCTTCCCTGCCCGCGTGGAGTTCCATGACTATCTGAGCTGGTGCGCGGCCGAGTTCAGTGATCAGGTGTACTACGGGCACCAGGTGATACGCATCGTCGAAGGCGGTGTCAGCGACGACGGTGCAGCACTGTTGCGCATCGAGATGCGCGTAGGTGATACCACCACCTCGCTGCTGACCCGGTCCGTGGTGCACTCTCTGGGGTTGGAGCCGCGCTTGCCGGAAGGCCTGCACGCCGACGCACGCATTACCCATGTTCATCATTTGCTGAAGCACTTGCAGGAAACCCCGCCCAAGGCTGACGGGCATTGTGTAGTAGTCGGAGGAGGACAAAGCGCCGCCGAGGCGGTGGAGTACCTGCTGGAGACCTACCCATCGTTGCGGGTGACAGCAATCCTCGGTCGCTACGGCTACACGCCTGCCGACGACAGCCCCTTCGTCAACCAGATCTTCGACGCCGACGCCGTCGACGATTTCCATGCCGCGCCACCCCACGTGCGCCAGCATGTCCTGCGAGTCCACGCCTCTACCAATTACGCCGCAGTGGACCTGGCGCTGATCGAGAAGCTCTACCGGCAGTGGTATGACGATGAAGTCACCGGCCAGCAACGCCTGGTGCTGGAGCGTCTGAGTCGTTTCCAGATGGCGAGCACTCATGGGAATGAGCTGCAAGTGACGTTCAGCCGACAGCTCAGTGGTGACGTGCAGAGCATCGCCTGCGACTACCTGATCTGCGCAACGGGATTTCGCCCACGCAACATCGCCGACCTGCTGTGCAGCGGGCTTGCCGCGCGACTGGTCAAGGACGAAGGTGGCGCCTGGCTGTCGCGCCACTATCGGCTGACCTTCAAGGGTGAAGCGGCGCCGCTGCTTTACTCCACCGGCATTGCCGAGTCTTCGCATGGCCTGAGCGCCACATTGATCTCCAACATGGCCATTCGTGCGGGCGAAATTGTCGACGACCTGTGTGCCAGCCTGACGCGGAGGCAGTATGAGCAAGCCGTTTGACGTAATCATCGTCGGCGCCGGGATCATCGGCGCCACCTGTTTCAAGATCTTCGGCGATATGGGCAAGCGCTGCCTTCTGATCGACGAGAAGCCGCTGGGGTGCGGCATCACCGGCGCTTCCGGGTGTATCGTGCGGGTCGCTCACAGTCACGCAGCAGCCACTGCTGCTGCGGCGCAGGGGTATCACTTCTACCGGCAGTTGGCGGACACGGCGCAGGTGCCATTCGCCCGCACCGGCTACCTGCATTTCGCCGAGCCCGCAGCCCTGGCGCGCATGCACGACTGGCTCACCGAGCACGACGTGCCTGCCGAGCTGGTCGGGCCAGAGCAACTGGCGGCGCATTATCCAGGCTTTGCGATCAGCGCCGAGCAAGCGCTGTTTGAACCGGGCTCGGGCTATATGCAGGCACGTCCTACCCTGGAATACCTGGTCGGCGCGGGGATTGCCAACGGTGGTGTCTACCGTGATGCCGTGCGCGTGCAGGGCCTGAACCTCGATGGCGCCGGGGGACGGGTAGTCGGCGTGCAGACCACTGCCGGCGAGCATGCAGCCACGCATGTGGTGCTGGCGATGGGGAACGCGACTGCAGAATTTGTGCAGACGCAGTTCGGGCAGGCGTTTGGCCTGTGGAACCAGCACATCCAGGTCACCCGTTTCAAAGGTGAGGCAGCATTGCTGACGGCGCCGTGCTTTATCGACGACGAGCACGATCTGAACGGCCGTTGGTGCCCGCTGACCCAGGGGTTCTATGTGGGCCATCCTACTGGGCAGCGGGTACCGGCCAGCCACGCCTACGCCCCGGCCGATCCTGCGCATGTGCAGCGTACCCGCGAGCGCGGCCAACTGCGTTTCCCGTGGTTACGCCATGCCCAGATGGATGGCGCGTTGTGCCACAGCGACTGCTACAGCACCCAACCGATCGCCGTGCTCGGCCAGCAGCCTGGCCTGCCGGATGGGGTATTGCTGGCCTCAGGCTTCAGCGGCGGTGGCTTCAAGATGGCGCCTTACGCTGCCATGACCCTCGCTCGTGAAATCACTCAAGGATAGAGAGACGACCGTGAAGAAGATCAACATGTTTTCCCCTGCCAAGCGCTTCTACAATGTCCACGCCCGTGCCGTCGAGTTGCCAGGCTCGAACCTCAACCTGATGGGGTGTACCTTGGCGCCAGGCGAGCAGAGCCAGGCGCACAATCATTTCGAAGATGAAATCTTCGTGTTCACCGCCGGGCATGGCGTGGTGCGTACCGCGAACGAATCGCTGCAAGTAACGGCGGGTGACGCCGTTCATTGCCAGCGCTTCGAATCGCACACCGTGCACAACCTCAGTGAAGACGCACCCCTGCAGTTTCACTCGCTGTACTGGGATGCCGGTACCGCGAACCCGGTGGCCGTGCAGCCTGTGCGCGACACACTGATTTTCGCCACTCCTCCCACGCCCAATGGCGACCTGCACCTTGGCCATCTCAGCGGCCCCTATGTTGCGGGCGACGTGCTCAAGCGCGTTCTGGCAGGTGCAGGGGCAAAGGCGTTCTATGGCAGTGGCCGGGATGACAACCAGACCTATGTGGTCACCTGCGCGGCGAAGGAAGGCCGCACAGCCGTCGACTGCGCCGAGCACTATGCCGAAGCGATCCGCCACACCTGGGGCATGTTCGGCATCGACATGGACCTTTTCATCACCCCGGACAACCAGGGTGCCTATGCCGATTTCGTGCATCAGTACCTGCAACGCCTGCATGACAAAGGCCTGATCTATGCCAAGGACACCCCGGTATTCGTCGACGACCGCGGTGATGCCTTGCACGAGGCGTTCATTCATGGCGGCTGCCCGCATTGCGGCGAGAGCAGTGATGGCAACGCCTGCGAAGCCTGTGGCCGGCCTAACCAGTGCGTCGACCTGTCCCAGCCACGGGTCAAGCGCGATGGTCGCCAGCCCCAGCTGAAGATCGAGCCGCGCCTGTTCTTCCGCCTGAGCGCGCTGGCCGATGAACTGGCCCAGTATGTACAGACGGCGAGCATGCCGGCACATGTCTATCAGCTGTGCCATTCCATGCTTGTCCAGGGCCTGCCCGATATCTGCATCAGCCACCGCAGCGACTGGGGTATACGGCACCGCCTGCCAGGGTTCCAGGACCAGATCCTGTATGTGTGGTTCGAAATGGCCTTCGGTTACCTGTGGGCTGCCGGCGAGTTGCCGGTCGCCGGCCAGGATCGTTTGGCGCGAGCCGCCCAGTGCTATTCGGGGGCGATGGATATCGTTCACTGCTATGGCTTCGACAACGCCTACTACCACACGCTGTTGTTCCCCGCGGTGTATCTGGCGCTGGGGCTCACACCGCCGGGTCATCACGTGGTCAACGAACTGCTTGACCTCGATGGCAGCAAGTTCTCTACCAGCCGTCGCCACCTGATCTGGGGCAAGGACTTCCTGGCCGAGGCGGGACGCGACTACGCCCGCATGGCGCTGATGCTGACCCGTCCCGAGGGTGTTCGCAGCGACTTCACCGTGGCCCGGATCAGCGAGCGGATCAACACCTTGTTCGCCCAGCAGTTGTCCGACTGGACCGAGAGCCTGCAGCGCAGCCTGGCGCGACAGGCAGGCAAGGTGCCGGAGCCGGGCGCTTGGTTGGCAGACCACAAGGCCTACTACGACGAACTGTGCCAATGGATGCAGAGCTATCGCCAGGCGGCGTCGCTCGATAGCTTCTCGCCACGGCGCATGGCCGAGCAAGTGGCCCAGGTGATCGACCGTGTGGCGCGTTTCGGCCTGGCCCAGGTCTACCTGGTGGATACAGGGCAGGGGCCTTGGTCCAATCATGCCCGCACTGCTGTGGCGCTTCAGGCCTTGACTGCACGTTGGCTGGCCCATGCGCTGGCGCCGTTGGCACCTGACCTCGCCCAGCAGTTGGCCGAATGGCTCGGCCTGGAAGCCCCTGAGCAGGATGCCGCCAAGGCTTGCGCATTCTTCGATGCAACCCAGGTGCTCCCCTGCCAAGGTGGCTTGCGGCTACCGACGATGTGCGCCAAGACGCTGGAACGGTTGATGCCGGAGCGTGCCTGAGTGGAACAGGTCGGCATAGTAGGTCCATTCACCGGCCCGCGTGCGGCCTATGGTCGGTGGTTGCGCCGGGCCGCCAGTGGCACGACGCTGCGAGTGTGCTGGGCGGACGATGGCGCCGATCCGGCCTTGGCGTTGGTCGCTGCCCGGCGTTTGCTGGAGGCCGGTGTGAGTGCGGTGGTCGGGCATTTCAACAGCGAGTGCGCGCGTGTCGCGGGTGCTTTGTATCAGGCGGCGGGCGTGCCCTTGTTGCTGCCCGCCGCCACGGCGCCAGACCTGTGTCAGGCCGTCGGTGCGTACCGGCTGTGTGCAAGCGAGAGGCAGCAGGTCGCAGCGATGCTGGAGTACCTTGCCAGTGCATCAGGGTACCTCGAAGAGGTCTGGTCGGATGGCTCGGTCTACGGCGAGCGCCTGGCACAGTCGCTGCGGGCTGGCGTTGGTCAGGTGCCGCAGCCGCGCGCCGGGCCGCCGATCCATGCGTTGATGGGCTCACACGTCAAGGTTGCACAGCAGATCCGCCTACATGGCCGCTCCGACACTCTGTACCTGCTGCCTGACGACTGTGTGATCGATGAGTTCGATGTGCTGCTCGAGGGCTACGAGTTGTCGACGCTGTGCCCACACGCTACTCCGGACTTCGGCACGTGCGTACGCCTGGCGCTCGGTCACGTCGAGACCGCCATCGCCCAGGGACGAAGCGTTGCCGAGTACCTGCGCAGCCACCCCGACTTCCAGGCCGGCGAGCACCGGCATGCCGGTTTTACCCTGGTGCGGCGCGATTATCGAAGCGCCGCCTCTCTGCTTACAAGGATGTCCTGAACATGCGCGCACCAAACCCCGCACTGCCCGGCATCGGCGACGCCGGCCTGACGCATGAATCGCTTGAGCTGATGCTGGAGGCGATGCGTCAGGCGCTGCTCGGCCAGCGTGCGCCGATGGCGGCACCCGCCTCGGCTGCGACCCTGCAAACCCAGGTCGGTGCCTGCATCACGGCACAGGGCCTCGGCTTGCAGGCATCGCTGAAGCTCTTCACTGAAGTGCTCAGCCGTCAGGGTGTGCCCACTGATCACCCAGGTTATCTGGCCTACATCGGCTCGGCGCCGACACCGGAAGCGGCATTGATGGATGGGCTGCTGTCGGCCAGCGGCATGATTGGCTCGGGCTGGCTGGGCGGGGCGGGTTTGATCTGGGCCGAGAACCAGGCCCTGCGCTGGCTGGCCGATCTTGCCGGTTTGCCTGCCCAGGCCGCAGGCTGCTTCGTCAGTGGCGGAACGGCTGGCAACTTCTCTGCGCTGGTTGCGGCTCGGCAACGCTATCGGGCACGGGGAGGAGAGCGTGACGGAGTGTTGCTGGCCACCGAGGGCGCGCATTCTTCCATCGTCGTGAGTGCCGGCCTGCTGGACCTCGAGGTGGTGACAGTGGCCGCCGATGCGCTTGGCCGGATGACTGCCGCGAACTTGGCGCAGTCCTTGGCCGCACTGGCCGCCGAGGGGCGTTCTGAACACGTGGTGGCGGTGGTGGCGGTGGCGGGCTCGACCAATACCGGGCAGATCGACGAGCTGTCTGGGATTGGGCGCATCGCACGCCAGCAGCAGATATGGTTGCATGTGGATGCGGCCTACGGCGGAGCATTTCTCTGCGCTGCGAGTGTGCGAGATCGCTTTCAGGGGATCGAGCTCGCCGACTCGCTGATCATCGATCCGCACAAGGGCCTGTTCGTCCCCTACGACTGTTGTGCGTTGCTGTACGCCGCGCCCGAGGAAGTGCCCGCCGCCTTCACCCAGGATGCCGTGTACCTTGATCGGATCAACGCCTCGCAAGCCTGCAACCCGATGCACTACGCGTTTCATCTGTCCCGGCGCGCCCGGGGGGTACCGCTTTGGTTTTCGTTGGCGGTACATGGTACCCGTGCTTATCAGGACACCCTGGAGCAGGTCCTGGCCCTCACCGAGCGGTTGCGGGCGTGTATCGCCGAGCATCCACGACTGGAGTTGATCGAGGCGTCAGGGCTGAGTGTCATCCTGTTTAGGCGTCTGGGCTGGCAGGCACCGGACTACGACGATTGGGCGCAACGGTGCTTGCAGGAGGGAATTGCCCTGGTGGTGCCAAGTGAGTGGCAGGGGCAGACAGTCATGCGCCTGTGCGTTATGAACCCGCGACTCGAGGAGGCACGCTGGACACGACTGCTGGCGATGCTCTAGCCCGTCGGGAGCGACTGTTCCATCCTTGACGCTGACGCTAGGCTAACGTGTTGATCTACATCTGTGCGAAGGAGCCCTGGAGTGACCCACCCCCGCAGTTTCCCCAGCGACCTGTGCCTGGACAGCCCGCGCCTGCAGCTGCGCCCCATGCGTCACGGCGATGCCGCGCAGTGGCTGACGATCATGGCTGATCCTGAGGTCATGCGTTTCTGGCACCACGCCCCTTGGCAGGAACTGGCCGAGGCCGAAAGCGCCCTGGCCGCCGACCGCGAAGCCTATGCCGCCGGCAATCTGCTCAAGCTCGGCATGTACCGTCGCGACAACGGCGAACTGATCGGCATGGTCCAGTTGTTCAATCTCGATGACGATTCGCGTCGCGGCGAGATCGGCTACTGCCTGGCCAAGGCGGTGCAAGGCCGGGGTTACATGGACGAGGCGCTGACCTGCTTCATCGACTACCTGGCCCATACCCTGCACATGCGCCGCCTGGAGGCGGAGATCGACCCGCGCAACCAAGGCTCGGCGCGCACCCTGGAGCGCCAGGGCTTCGTCCTCGAAGGCACCTTGCGTGCCCGTTGGTGCGTGGCGGGCGAGTTGTCCGACTCGGGGATCTACGGGTTGTTGCTGGAACCGCCTGTCGTCTGATGCGCGGGTGCGGTAAGGTCGGGGTTTCGCCCGATCCGATGGAGCTCCGGTTGCCAGCCTACTACATCAGCATCAGCCTGCTGCTTTACCTGCTTGGCCTGTTTTTCGATGGCGCCCTGATGGGCGCCGAGCAGCATATGCCTGCTTTGCAGATGCTGCTCTACGGCCCCTGGGGCGTGGCATTCGAGCTGTATCAGTGGTTCGCCAACCCCCTGCTGGCGCTGGCGATCCTGAGCCATCGGCGCTTGCGGCGGCTGTCGCTGCTGTTCGGCCTGCTGGCGCTATATCTGGCGGCAAGCAGCCTCGGCGTTGAGCGGCTGCCCGACAACCGCAGCTACGCGTTCCACGATGTCACAGGTTTCGGGGCCGGGTTCTACCTGTGGTCGCTGTCGATCCTGACTTTCTGCGCAGGTCAGGCCTGGTGGTGCTGGAAGGCCCGCAAGGCCGACGACATGCCGGGTTGGAACTGGCTGGACGTGGCCCTGATCGCAGCGCTCGGCGTGATGCTGTATGCCGCCACGCAAATGCCCTCGCTGCGCTTCGAGGTGGATCAGGTGCTGATGCCGCCCGAGCCTGCACACAGCCTGTAGCGGTCTGGGCTCAGGCGCTGCGTGCCGTGCCCCACTGCACCACCAGCATGCCCCCAACGATCATCGCCACCCCCAACAGCCGTGGCAGGTTCACGGGTTTCTCCGGCAGGCCCATCAAGCCGAACTGGTCGATCAGCAACGACGACAGCACCTGTCCGGCGATCACGCAGACGATGAACCCCGCCGCGCCCAGGCGTGGCGTCAGCACCAACGCGGCGGTGATGTAGATCACCCCGGCGACGCCCCCCAGCCAGGCCCACCAGGGTGCCTGGGCCAGGTTCTGCAGCTGTGGCATGGGCGCGCGCATCAGCAGCAGCGCCGGCACCAGCATCATCAGGCTGACCAGCAGCGAAACCCCCGCTGCCCACAACGGGTGCCCGAGCAAGCGCCCCAATGCGGCATTGCTGCCAGCCTGAAAAGGCACCGCCGCCCCGGCGAGCAGGGCGATGAGCAAGGGAAGGGTGGCAGACAAGGCAATGACCTTGGGCATGGCGTGAACTCCTGTGGATAACCTTGGCCCAGTCTCCTGTATGCGCTTAAATGATGGAAATTCGAATTCTGCACAGGCTTTATTCGTCATATGGATGATTTGCGTCGCATCGACCTCAACCTGCTGCTGACCCTGCATGCACTGCTCAGCGAGCAGCACGTGTCCCGCGCAGCTATCCGACTGCACCGCAGCCAGCCGGCGGTGAGCCATGCCTTGGCGCAACTGCGCGATATCTTCGCCGACCCGCTGCTGGTGCGTCGTGGCGCACGCCTGGTGCTCAGCCCCCGCGCGCAGGCCCTGCGCGACCCATTGCAGCAGGCACTGGCGCAGCTCGACGGGCTGCTGGGCAGCCCGGGGTTCGAGCCGGGCAGGGCGCGCCGCACCTTTCGCCTGGCGATGTCCGACTACGGCGCCCAGGTGGTCCTCCCTGCGCTGATGCGCGAGTTGCGCAGCGTGGCGCCGCAGATCGATCTGGTCATCTCCCAGGGCAGCCGCGAAGCGATGCTCGGGCAGTTGATCGACGGGGAGGTCGACCTGGCGCTTGGGGTGTTCCCCGAGTTGCCCTCGGAGATCCATGAGCAGGGTTTGTTCGACGAGTCGTTCGTCTGCGTGGCCGATCGCGGCACCTTGCCGGTGCGCGGCAACCTGACCCTCGACGCCTGGCTGGCGCGTCCGCATGTGCTGGTGGCAGTACGCCCCGGTATCGACAACGAGATCGACCAGGCACTCAAGGCCCTCGGCGTCCGTCGGCGCATTGCCCTCACGCTCCCGCATTGGGGGGTGGCCCAGACCGTGCTGGCCGGGACCGATCTGGTGTTGACCGTGGCCCGGCGCAGCCTGGCAGCAAGCCCGCCAGACAAGGCCCTGCGCGTATTCGAGCCGCCGCTGCCGATCAGCGCGTTCAGCTTTGCCCAGGCCTGGCATGCCCGGCGCGAGGGCGATGCTGGGCATCAGTGGTTGCGCGAGCTGATCCTTGCCCATTGTCGGGGCTGGCATTCGCGCGCGTAGGACAGGTCCGATTTCACAGGGTCACAGGGGCCATGCGGCGCACTTGCTGCTAGGCTGGCAATCTTTCCGATCAGAGGGTTCTCTTCGATGTTCAAGCATTCCCTGGCAGCCGTCGTTGCCGCGCTGATGTTCGTCTCGCAGGCCCAGGCCGACGAGAACTCCCCCACCTATACCAAATGCATGGACAAGGCCTCCAGCACCGTTGCGATGAGCGCCTGCATCAAGGATGAAACCAAGCTGCAGGACGACCGCCTCAACCGTGTCTACAAGCAGTTGCTCGGCAAGCTCGATGCGCCGCAGCAGAAAAGCCTGCGTGAAGTGCAGCGCGACTGGATCAGCTTTCGTGACAAGAACTGCAAGTTCCATGTCCAGGCCAGCGGCGGGACCATGGCGCAACTCGAAGGCGGCATGTGCGTACTGGACATGACCCGCGAGCGCGCCGCGGAGCTGGAGCGGATTCTCAGCCCCGGACAGTGAACGGTCTCGAACCCTGTAGGAGCGGGCTTGCCCGCGAAAAATACACCGCACTGCCTGGCACGGGCTACGCCCGTGTTCGCGGGACAAGTCGCAGCGGCGAACCGCTGCTCCTAGAGGTACCGCACCGGCAAAGCCGGTGCCATGCCCCGCGGAGCAATCAGCGCCGGCGCATCGCCCGTGCTTTCAAGTACTCCCGCACCTCGAGTGCATCACCGGCAAACTCGATCCTGCCCGACTTCGCCTCACGCTGGTACGCATACATCGGGTCGTAGTACTCGTTGAGCAAACCCTCGATCCAGCCTCGGTGCAGGTCCACCTCACCGCTGTGCAACTGCACTTGCAGCGCCTGCTCCAGCAGCCCATACAGCCGCTGGAAGCGTTCGCCCCCCAGACGCTTGTGGATATTGCCCATGCTTTGACGCAGGCGCTCGGCAAACAGGCGGCGCCCATCCTCTTCGCCATGCAGGGCAACGAATTCGGCACACAGGTTGATCACGTAGTCGCGCAGGATGCGCTCGACGCGATTGGCAAAACTGTCCTCCAACCACACCAGCGGATACTGCTGCATGCCTTGGTACAGCGCCAGCGGCACCGAGCAGCTGCCGACCATCCGCCCCTCGTCCTCCAGCACGAACTGCTGCACGCCCCGCGCGCGTTTTTTCAGCACGTCGATGGCCAGGCGGTTCTCGAAATCGATCGGTGCCGGTTGCACGGTGGCGCGCTTGCCGAAGCTGGAGCCGCGGTGGTTGGCGTGGCCTTCGAGGTCGAGCACGTTGTCCAGTTGCAGCAGCACGTCGGTCTTGCCGGTGCCGGTCAGGCCGCCCAGCAGCACGAAGTCACATTGCTCGACCGCCTGTTGGGTGGTGTCCATCAGGAAGGTCCGCAGGGCCTTGTAACCGCCTTTGACCCGCGGATAGTCGATGCCCACCTCTTTCAGCCAGCCCTGGACGATCTGCGAGCGCAGGCCGCCACGAAAACAGTAAAGATACCCCTGGGGATGGGCCTGGGCGAATGCGGCCCAGGCCTCCAGGCGCGCCTGCTTGACCGCGCCGCTGACCAGTTGGTGCCCCAGGGCGATGGCTGCGCTTTGGCCCTGGTGCTTGTAGCAGGTGCCAACCTTCTGCCGCTCCTGGTCGTTCATCAGCGGCAGGTTGATGGCGCTGGGGAAGGCGCCCTTGGCAAACTCGACCGGTGCGCGCATGTCCATCATCGGCGCATCGTCGAGGAACAGCTGTTTGAAGTCGGTGCAGTCGGGGCGCATCAAATCACCTCGACTGCGTAGGTCTGTCGCTCGACCAGCGTGCCGATCGGCGCCAGATCCAGGCCCAGTTCAGCGGCGATCGCCAGAAACTCCGCCTGACCCTCTGGGCTCACCGCCACCAGCAAGCCACCGCTGGTCTGCGGGTCGCACAGCAGGTGCTTCTGTTCATCGCTAAGGGCACCGATCTTGTGGCCATAGCTTTCGTGGTTGCGCAGGGTACCGCCGGGGATGCAGCCCTCGGCCAGGTAGTGCTCGACACCCGGCAGGCGCGGTACCGCATCGAACTGCAGGCGCGCGGTGAGACCGCTGCCTTCGGCGACTTCGACCAGATGGCCGAGCAGGCCGAAGCCGGTCACGTCGGTCATGGCCTTGACCCCGTCGAGCTTGCCGAAGCGGCTGCCGGGTGTGTTCAGGGTGCACATCCAGTCGCGCGCCAGGCCTTGGTCCTGTTCCCGCAGCTTGGATTTTTTCTCGGCAGTGGTAAGGATGCCGATCCCCAGAGGCTTGGTCAGGTACAGCGTGCAGCCGACGGTCGCGGTGTCGTTGCGCTTGAGATTGCGCTTGCCGACCACGCCGGTCACCGCGAGGCCGAAGATCGGCTCGGGCGCATCGATGGAGTGGCCGCCGGCCAGTGGAATGCCCGCTTCGGCGCAGACCGCACGCCCACCACGGATCACCTCGCGGGCAACTTCAGGCGACAACACGTTGACTGGCCAGCCGAGGATGGCGATGGCCATCAGCGGGTCGCCGCCCATGGCGTAGATGTCGCTGATGGCGTTGGTCGCGGCGATACGGCCGAAGTCGTACGGATCGTCGACGATGGGCATGAAGAAGTCGGTGGTCGAGACCACCCCGCGCTCGTCGTCCAGGGCGTACACGGCAGCGTCGTCACGCGAGGCGTTGCCGACCCAGAGCTTGGGGTCCAGCGCCTGGCTGCCGCTTTCGGCAAGGATCACATCCAGCACCTTGGGGGAGATCTTGCAGCCACAGCCTGCGCCGTGGCTGTACTGGGTCAGGCGAATCGGCTCGCTCATAGGTACCTCGGGGTCCAATTGTTGCGCGATTGTAGCAAAGCTGGCCTTTGCGCCATCGGCTCTTATAATTCCCGCAGTCGGTGCGTCGCCGGCACTTTCCCCGCTATTGAACCGGAGAACTCCCATGCTCAAACGCCCCTTGGCGCTCGCCGCCGGCCTCGTGCTGTCCTGCTGCGCCGTCATCGCACAGGCCGCCGACACGTTGCGGGTCAGCGCGATTCCCGACGAAGCGCCGACCGAATTGCTGCGCAAGTTCAAGCCGCTGGGTGAATACCTCGAGCAGCAACTGGGCATGAAGGTGCAGTTCGTACCGGTCGCCGACTACCCGGCGGTGGTCGAGTCGCTGGCCAGCAATCGACTGGACCTTGCCTGGCTGGGTGGCTTCACCTTCGTCCAGGTGCACCTGAAGGACCCGACCGCCACACCGCTGGTGCAGCGCGAGCAGGACGCGCAGTTCACCAGCAAGTTCATCACCGCCAACCCGGACGTGAAGAGCCTGGCCGACCTCAAGGGCAAGACCTTCGCCTTCGGCTCGATTTCCTCGACCTCCGGCAGCCTGATGCCGCGCTATTTCATGCTCAAGCAAGACAACATCAAGCCTGAGAGCTACTTCAGTCGGGTTGCCTATTCCGGCGCGCACGACGCCACCGTGGCCTGGGTTCAGGCGGGCAAGGTCGATGCTGGCGTACTCAACGCCAGTGTCTGGCAGAAGCTGGTCGATGCGGGCAAGGTCGACACCAGCAAGGTGAAAGTGTTCGCCACCACGCCGACCTACTACGACTACAACTGGACCGTGCGCGGCAACATGGACCCGGCCCTGAAAGACAAGATCAAGCAGGCGTTCCTCGCCCTCGACCCGGCCAAGCCTGAGCACAAGGCGATCCTCGACCTGCAGGCGGCCAGCCGCTTCATCGAGACCAAACCCGAAAACTACGCCGGCACCGAACAGGCTGCCCGTGAGGCCGGCTTGCTCAAGTGAGTATTCAACTGCACGCGGCAGGGCTTCGGCACGGCCAGGTACGCGCCCTCGAAGACGTGAGTCTGCGCATCGACAAGGGCGAGCGGGTGGCGGTGATCGGGCCGTCGGGGGCGGGCAAGTCCAGCCTGCTGCACCTGATGGCTACGGCCGTGCAGCCCGGCGCCGGGCACCTGGAATTGCTTGGCGACCAGCCCTGGGCTCTGTCGGCAGGTGCGCGACAACGCCTGCGGGCGCGGGTCGCGCTGGTGCATCAGGCACCGCCGTTGCCGCCGCGCCAGCGGGTGGTCACCGCCGTATTGGCCGGGCGTCTTGGCCAGTGGGGCACCTTGCGCGGCCTGCTCAATCTGCTGCACCCCAGCGATGTGCCGGGCGCGCGACAGGTGCTGGCGGAGCTGGGGCTGGCCGACAAGCTGTTCGTGCAGTGCGGGCAGTTGTCTGGTGGCCAGTTGCAAAGGGTGGGTATCGCCCGTGCGCTGTACCAGCAACCTGAAGTACTGCTGGCCGACGAACCGGTCTCGGCGATGGACCCGGTGCTGGCTGATCACAGCCTGGCCCTGCTCAATCGCCACGCGCAAACCCATGGCGTGACACTGGTCGCCAGCCTGCATGCGGTGGAGCTGGCGCTCGCGCATTTTCCCCGGGTGATTGGTATCCGCGAAGGGCGTGTGGTGTTCGATTGCTCGGCAGCGGCGGTGACCGATGCCTTGCTCGACGCCCTCTACGCCAATGAGCAACTGGCGTCGCCGACGACCGTGGGGCCGACGCTGACGGTGCAGATTCCGCGATGCTGAAGACCGATGCCCGCGACCCAGCGGCGCTGCCACGCCTGTTGCTGACCCTGTTGTGCCTGGCCCTGTTGTGGCCGGGGTTGCAGTTGAGCGAACTCGACCCTGGGGTGCTGTTGCAGGCCGAGAACCGTCGACAGATGGCAAGCTTCGTTGGCGCCTTCTGGCCGCCTGCCCATGATCGGGAGTTTCTGGCGTTGCTGTTCGAAGCCACCCTGCAGACGCTTGCCGTGGCCACTGCCGGCATGACCCTGGCATTGCTGCTGGCCATCCCGGCCAGCCTGCTGGGCAGCCGGGCATTGTCGTTAAGGGCGGCATCCCGCGCCGGTCGCCCGGGGCCTTGGTCGCGGCTGGTGCGCATGCCGGTACGCGGCCTGCTGGTGTTCCTGCGCAGCGTGCCGGAGATCGTCTGGGCGTTGTTGTTCGTGCGCGCCGTGGGGCTGGGGCCGACAGCGGGGGTACTGGCCATCGCCATCACCTACAGCGGCATGCTTGGCAAGGTCTATGCCGAGATCTTCGAGTCGGTGGACCAGCGCCCGGCTCATGCCTTGATGCAGGCCGGCAGCGGGCGGCTGAGTGCGTTCTGCTATGGCATCCTGCCGGTGGCGGCGGCGGAGGTTGTGTCTTACACGGTCTACCGCTGGGAATGCGCGGTGCGAGCTTCGGTGGTGATGGGCTTTGTCGGTGCCGGTGGGCTGGGGCAGCAGATCGACCTGTCGATGCGCATGTTCGCTGGCGCCGAGGTGGCGAGCATGCTGCTGGCGTTTCTCGTACTGGTGACCCTGGCCGATGTGTTGAGCCGCGTGTTGCGCGGGAGGCTGACATGAACCGGGCGATCAACCTGCTGGTGATCGTCGCCATCGTTGCGGCGGTGGTGTCGTCGTTCGCCTACCTGGAACTCGACCTTGCGTCGGTCAACGGCAATGGTGGCCTGGCGCAGATGGGCGAGTACGCCTCGCGTTTCCTGAGCCCCGATCTTTCTTCCGAGCACCTGCGTGCAGTGGCGCGCGGTGCGCTGGAGACCCTCGCCATGTCCGGGCTGGGCACCTTGCTGGCGATGCTGCTCGGCCTGCTGTTGGCATTGCCTGCGGCCGGGCGCTTCGGCTGGCCGCTACAGGGTGCGGCGCGCTTGCTGCTCAATGCCCTGCGGGCTATTCCTGAGCTGGTGTGGGCGGCCTTGACCGTGCTGGCAGCCGGGCTCGGGCCAAATGCCGGCACCCTGGCCCTGGCGCTGCATACCGCTGGCGTGCTGGGGCGCCTGTTCGCCGAGGCGCTGGAGAATGCCCCGGCAGAGCCGGCGGCGGCGATTCGTTTACAGGGCGGGAGCCAGGTCGCGGCGTTCTGCTTTGGCACCTTGCCCAATCTGTGGCCGCAGTTGCTGGCCTACAGCCTGTATCGCTGGGAGAACAACATCCGCATGGCCAGTGTGCTGGGCTTCGTCGGCGCGGGCGGGCTGGGGCAGATGCTCTACACCACCCTCAGCCTGTTCCAGGAAGCCCAGGCCAGCACGGTGATCATCGGCATGCTGGTGCTGGTGTTGCTGGTGGATGCCTTCAGTGATGTGCTGCGCCAGCGCTATGTGCGGGCGTAGGTGAATGGGTCGACCTCAGTCCACCCACTCCCCACACTGCGCCTCGCGCTGCATCGATTCCAGGTTCCGTTCGATGGTCTCGCAGATCGTGTCCATCGGAATCTGGTGCTCGCTGCGTCGAAACGGGCTCTGCAGGTCGGTGCCGATCCGCTCGATCGCCAGCAGCATGAACCCCACCACTGTCGAAGCCAGCGGCGTGAACCACTCCAGCGACTCGACCAGCCCGATCGGCACGATCACGCAGAACAGCGTGATGAACAACCGCGGAAAATACACGTAGGGGTAGGGCAGCGGTGTATTGGCGATCCGCTCCATCCCGCCCTGGGCGTTGGACAGGTCTACCAGCGTCGACTCCAGCCGCGCCAGGCGAATGCTGTCCAGCCGCCCAGCCTTGTATTCGCCTGCCAGCAAGGCGGCGGAGCCGGCCAGAATGTCATTGGCGAAGTTGTTCGAGCCATTGCGCCGCTCGAACTCGTGATGGGGGATGAACGCCATCAGTTCCGGCGGGCACGGCTCGTTCTTCAGGTGCGCCGCCAGGCAGTTCACATAGGCCACATGCCGACGCAGCAAGGTCGCCTTGACCGGATTGAGCCCGTCATCCGGATCGTCCACCAGCGTCAGCACCTGCCGTGCGAAGCTGCGAGAACTGTTGACCATCGCCCCCCACAGCGTGCGCGCTTCCCACCAGCGGTTGTAGGCACTGCTGTTGCGAAAGCTCACCAGCACTACAAGGGCCGAACCCAGCAGCGTCAGTGGGATCAGCGGCAGGCTGAACTTGCTGTTGAAGAACAGCATGAAATCGATGGTGACCAGGATGTCCCACACCAGCAGCCACAGCAGCGACCAGCCGATGTAGTTGAAGGTCTTTAGGACCAGGCGGTACTTGCGCACGAGGTAGTTTTTCACGCAGGGATCTCTTCGTGGAGCGGATGAAGGATCCGACGTCGGGGGCGGGGCAAGGTTCGGTGGACTGGATGTTACCGGACGTGTTTCTCGCGAGGTCGAGACGGAATTAACCCGACGGTTAGTGTATTTCGTCCAGCACGTTTGAAGTCCTGTTTTCGATAGTGGCACAATGCTCGAACGCCGACCCCCAGGGCATTTTCCCGCCTGGCTGCCTGTCCGGTGCATTCAAGGACAGTCCATTTTTTCGGTGAGCCCTCGATGATCGAGCGAACGGGTAAGGGTCTTTCCTTCGCCAAACGCATGTACCCACCCCGCGCCATCGGCACCGGGCTTGGGTTCTTCTGTGTGCTGATCGGCATCTGGCCGCTGCAGCCGGCCTGGTGGACCTGGGCCTTGCTCGCGCTGCACGGCTTCGTCTGGCCGCACGTCGCTTATCAGCTGGCCCGGTTGTCGAAGCAGCCCTTTCGCGCCGAGCAGCGCAACCTGGTGTTCGATGGCTTCGCTGGAGGCTGCTGGGCTGGTGTCATGGGGCTCAACCCCCTGCCGAGCGTGATCATCCTGTCGATGATCGCCATGGACAAGATCGCCGCTGGCGGCTGGCACATGCTCGGCAAGACCTTCCTCGCCCAGGCGCTGGGCATTGGCCTGGGGCTCTGGTTGTACGCGCCACCGCTATTCCCGCCTACCAGCCAGGCACAGATGCTCGCCTGCCTGCCGATACTGCTGATCTACCCCATGGCCATCGGGCTGATCTGCTATCAGGTCACCGTCCAGCTCGCCCTGCACAAACGCACTCTCTCGCGGCTGAGCCAGACCGACAGCCTCACCGGGCTGATCAACCACGGCGCCTGGAAAGACCTGCTGCTGCGCGAATTCCAGCGTTGCCGCCGCGACAATCAGGCCAATGTGCTGGCACTGATCGACATCGACCATTTCAAGCAGATCAACGACCGTCACGGCCATCTGATGGGCGACGACATCCTGCGCACCCTCAGCGCCTTCCTGCCGACCCACCTGCGCAAGAGCGACCCGGTGGCGCGCTATGGCGGTGACGAGTTCTGCGTGATGCTGCCCGGCGTCAGCGTGGCCCAGGCCGAGGAAGTGCTCGAGCGACTGCGCGAGGCGGTGGAGTGTTATCGCCATCCTGAATTGCCGGAGCAGGGGTTGAGCCTGAGCATCGGCGTCGCGCCTTTTGGCGGGCATCTGCAGAGCGCCGAGGCCTGGTTGCATGAGGCGGATATGGCGCTGTATCAGGCCAAGAGTGCGGGGCGGAATCGGATTGTGGTGGCGGGGCGGTATGGGGCGCTGGTGTGACACCCGCAATTGCATAGCTGCTATGTGTTGGTTTTGAGTTTGCTCAGCAGGTCGACCTCTTTTGACCCGCGCAGCTCAGAAATAAACGGAAGCCAATCATCCGATTGTTTTCGATAAGCAGGCTCCTCAGCTATGCTTAGGCGTACCCAACCCTATGGATAAACGGATTTAATCGTCCGTTTATTTAAACTAGTCGGACATATTTAGCCGCTTATGGAAAGATTTTTTCCGGTAGATTGTGAAGCAAGCCTCCAGCGTATAGGGCTTCTGGTCAAAACGGCACGCCTGGAGCAGGGTGTCCGGCAACTGGATGTCGTCAGTAGACTCGGCGTTACCGAGAAGATGCTGCGTCGCATCGAACGTGGTGATCCATCCGTCAGTGTCAGATCGTTGATGCTCGTGTTGTGGAACCTTGGTCTTACAGACAAGGTTTTCCGTCCTCTGGAGGATGCTTCAGTCTCCTTCGTTGAGTTGAAGGACGAGACCAGTGGCCGCCGAGCGCGTAGACGCCGCGCCAAGCCGGAGGACTTCTGATGCCCAGTGCCTACATCTACATGGAGCACCCCCAGACCGGTGAGGTTCTGACGCTTGGGCGCCTGACCTTGAATGGCAACCGCCCTGGCGAGTTCGTCTATTCGCCCGCCGTGCTGGACTCGAAGGTATGGGTGCCCGACCCTTTCCACTACCCCTTGTCGGATCAAGTCTTCAGCGTCGCCAGTAATCACGGGGTTCCGGGCTTTATCGACGACGCCCTGCCAGATGGCTGGGGCGAGAGGCTGCTCCAGCGCCTCAAGCGTGACCCGATCACACGTTATGACCTGCTGATCGATTCGCCCAACAGCGATCGCGCGGGAAACCTGATGACCGGGCGCGACAAAACCCCACCTATCGGTGTCGGCCAAAAGCCACTGCCACGGCTGTCGGGGTTGGACAAGTTCATCGAAGCCTGCGATGTCGTCTACGACCAGGACATCGATGAAGAGACCGCCAGAACCCTGGGCGTGCGAGACCAGCGCTCATCGGCTGGAGGAGCCCGTCCGAAGCGCACGTTCCAGGGTGACGGAAAACTCATTCTGGCCAAGCCGCATGATCGCTTTGACCAATATGAGCTGGCCCCGGTAGAGCATGCCTGCATGACCTTCGCCGCCATGAAAGGCATGCGCGTCGCCAACACCTCGCTGTACCTGGATGGAAAGGGGCCGACCTTGCTGGTAGAGCGCTTTGATCGTCGGTACGTGGACGGCGTCTTCCGGCGAGTCCCGATGCTCAGTGGCCTGACCTTGCTGAAGACGGATTGGACGCTGCTGGATCTCCAGGCCCGTTCGTACGCTCGCCTGGCCAACGAAATGCATCGTCGTGGCGTGCCGGATCAGGATCTGCGTGAGCTGTACATGCGCATGGCCTATAACGCCCTGGTCGGCAACGCGGACGACCATCCCCGCAACCACGCCGTCATTTTCATCAACGATGGATGGCGACTTTCGCCCATGTACGACGTGCTGCCGATCCTGGATGAGGGGCCTGCGAAATATCTGTCCATGAGCGTCGGACTGGATGGGGCGCGGGTGTCGCGCGCGAATCTGCTTAGCCAACGGCAGCACTTCGGGCTCGCGCAGGATGAGGCGGAAGGTATCCTTGACCTGGTTGCTGGTTGGGCCGACGAGTTGAAGGAGTACTACGCGGACTTTCTGCAAGGCAAGGTGTTGGAGCTGGCGCGCGATGCGACCAGCGCACGGAGGATTCTGGGCTGAGTCTTGGTGGTGGATTGTGTGGGAAAAAGGAGAAGCTTTTGGCCCTGATGAATGATCGGCATCAGCGATGCACCCAATTATGCTGGGGCGCGATGGATACGCTCATCATCGTGCTCTACGCATTCGGCAGTATTCGCCGTGGTCGGATTCCATTTTGGGATGATCTGCAAAGCATTGTGGCCTTGTCACGCGAGCATGGCGAGCTGGCATTATTTATCGGCCTTACAGGCGTAGCGGTGCATCTCTCGGTAGTCGCCAGTGGTTTGCTGTTTATCAAAGGCGTGCGTGCTGCGGCCTATGTCGGCCTGGCCCAGGCGCCATTTCGAATGATCCTGCTTCCCTCGATACCTATCGCCTTCCTATGGCCCAACGTCCTTGTTACTCCGGCACCCTGGCTGCTTTTTCTGCTGGGAGTTGTCGCGGAAGCCGTCAAAGTGTGGAGTTTGGTACTGTTGGTGCGAAGCCAGCGGTTCGCTCAAGCGACTGAATCACAGCCTGTGTAGCCGATTCGATTCAATGCTGGGGCTACGTGCAGCCCCAGCCTATCGACAATGCTGCTCTGACCTAGCGGCTTTCCCGCCCGCGTCCTATCTCCACGTCATCCATCACCGCCTTGACCATGTCGCACAGCAAGTGTGCGGCCCAGCCCAGGTCGGCCTCGCCGTCGGTGGAGGCGAGCAAGGTCATGCGCTTGGCGCAGGCCATCATTGCCGAGGCCTGTTCCATTGCCAGTTTCGAATCATGTCCAGGTTCGACCCGGAACAGCGGCTTGTCGCCATCGCCGTAGCCGAACCCGGTGACGCCTGCAGTGGTATCGCTCATCTCCGATGCTCCTTCAGTGACGGACCTGGATCCTGCTCAGTGCGGTTTCCGCCAGCGTCAGGGCGGCATCGACTTCGTGGGCGGTGGCGATGGTCAGCGATTGCGCGGGAGTGCCGAGGGTGAGGAGGCTGCTGTGGTGAGTGATGGCGAGGGCGCAGGTGAGGTGTTCGATGAGTTGGAGGACGAGGTCTTCGAGGGCGTGGGGATTTTCGGGGGCGAAGGGGGGATCGGGGACGATCTTTAACATGGTAAATCCTTGAGCCGTTTTCAGGAGTTGCGGACCATCGCTGTCAAACGAATGGAGGCAACCGTACGTGGGTTGACAGACCGGAGGCTCAAGAACCCGGCGCACACGAATGTGCCCCACGTACAGCTGCCATTGAGGCCAGCCGTTTGGACTTGAGCATGCGGCCTGTCAAAGCCGGTCGTTGATGAGCAACGACCGGGCGAGACTAGAACGCGCCCCATGGCACCGCAACGGCTTTAGGCGGTCGAGAGTATGTTTGGGAAACGGACTACAGGGAATGGGGAAAAACTGAAAATCGAGCCACTTATCCACAACGAAAAAGCGTCGCTCAAGCTAATCTAGGGCAACTTCCTTCCAGGCTGACCACCCATGTCCATCGCCGACAATCTGATTGCCTTCACGCTCGCCGCTACCCTGCTGACGGTAACCCCCGGCCTCGACACCGCCTTGATCCTCAGAACCTCTGCTGTGGAGGGGCGCAAGCAGGGACTGCGCGCGGCCCTGGGCATCAACGCCGGCTGCCTGCTCTGGGGCGCAGCGGTCGCCTTCGGCCTTGGCGCATTGATCGCCGTCTCCGAGCTGGCGTACGACATCTTCAAGTACTGTGGCGCTGCCTATCTGGCATGGTTGGGCGTGAACATGCTCCTGCGCCCACGCCAGTCGCTGGCGCCTGCCGAGGCCGAGGGGCGACCGGCAGCGAATTGGTTCCTCAAGGGCATGATGGGCAATCTGCTCAATCCCAAGGTCGGGATTTTCTATGTGTCGTTCCTGCCGCAATTCATTCCGCAAGGCCAGCCATTGATTGCATGGACCTTCGGGCTTGTGGGCATTCATGTGCTGCTGGGGTTGATCTGGGCGGTGGGGTTGATCAGTGCGACACAATCCATGGCGGGTGTGCTGCGCAAAGGGAAAGTGATCCAGTGGATGGACCGGGTGACTGGAATGGTGTTTGTATTGTTTGCGGCGCGTTTGGCGTTGAGTCGGCGTTGAGGTGGGCGGCGGTTCGCTGCCCCGAAAACGTCGGTCTGAATCCCGCCCACAAAAAAACCGACCATAAGGTCGGTTTTTTCTGGATCTTGGTGCCCCGAGGGAGACTCGAACTCCCACTCCTTTCGAAAACGGATTTTGAATCCGCCGCGTCTACCAATTCCGCCATCAGGGCTTGTGGCGCCGCAGTATAGAGAGGCTCCTGCAGTCGGTCAATCGGCTTTCATGGTCAATTTTCATGCATTGGGCTAAACTTCCCGGCCCTGCCAAGCCGAACACGATCATGCGCGTCGCCGATTTTTCCTTCGAACTCCCCGATTCCCTCATCGCCCGCCATCCCCTGGCCGAGCGCCATGGCAGCCGTCTGCTGGTCCTTGACGGGCCGAGCGGGGAGCTGGCGCACCGGCGCTTCACCGATTTGCTCGAGTACCTGCGCCCGGGCGACCTGATGGTGTTCAACAACACTCGGGTGATTCCGGCGCGGCTGTTCGGTCAGAAAGCCTCCGGCGGCAAGCTGGAAGTGCTGATCGAGCGGGTGCTCGACAGCCACCGGGTGCTGGCCCATGTGCGTGCCAGCAAGGCACTGAAGGTCGGCGCCACGGTGCTGATCGATGGCGGTGGCGAGGCCGAGATGGTCGCGCGCCATGAGACGCTGTTCGAGCTGCGCTTCACCGAAGAGGTGCTGCCACTGCTCGATCGCGTCGGTCACATGCCGCTGCCGCCGTATATCGACCGCCCGGATGAAGGCGCCGACCGTGAGCGCTACCAGACCGTGTACGCCGAGCGTGCCGGTGCCGTCGCCGCGCCCACTGCCGGCCTGCATTTCGACGAGGCTCTGCTGGAGCAGATCGCCGCCAAGGGCGTCGAGCGCGCCTTCGTCACCTTGCACGTGGGCGCCGGCACCTTCCAGCCGGTGCGGGTCGACAAGATCGAAGACCACCACATGCATAAAGAGTGGCTCGAAGTGAGCCAGGACGTGGTCGATGCCATCGAGGCCTGTCGCGCCCGTGGTGGGCGGGTGATCGCGGTCGGTACCACCAGCGTGCGCTCGCTGGAGAGTGCGGCGCGCGATGGTGTGCTCAAGGCGTTCAGTGGCGACACCGACATCTTCATCTACCCCGGTCGGCCGTTCCATGTGGTCGATGCGCTGGTGACCAACTTCCATTTGCCCGAGTCCACGCTGCTGATGCTGGTCTCGGCCTTTGCGGGGTATCCCGAGACCATGGCCGCGTACGCCGCGGCGGTCGAGCAGGGGTACCGCTTCTTCAGTTACGGTGATGCCATGTTCATCACCCGCAATCCGGCGCCGCGCGGCCCCGAGGATCAAGCATGAGTCGCACCTGTCGAATGTCCTTCGAACTGCTGGCCACCGACGGCAAGGCCCGTCGCGGTCGGCTGACCTTCCCCCGTGGCACCGTGGAAACCCCGGCGTTCATGCCGGTGGGCACCTATGGCACGGTCAAGGGCATGCTGCCGCGGGACATCGAGGCCATCGGCGCCGAGATCATCCTGGGCAACACCTTCCACCTGTGGCTGCGCCCGGGCACCGAGGTGATCAAGAAGCACAACGGCCTGCACGACTTCATGCAGTGGAAAGGCCCGATCCTCACCGACTCCGGTGGTTTCCAGGTGTTCAGCCTGGGCGCGATGCGCAAGATCAAGGAAGAGGGCGTGACCTTCGCCTCGCCGGTCGACGGCTCCAAGGTGTTCATGGGCCCGGAAGAGTCGATGCAGGTGCAGCGCGACCTGGGCTCGGACATCGTGATGATCTTCGACGAGTGCACGCCGTACCCGGCCGAGCACGATGTGGCGCGCACCTCCATGGAGCTTTCGCTGCGTTGGGCCCAGCGCTCGAAGAACGCCCACGGCGACAATACCGCGGCGCTGTTCGGCATCGTTCAGGGTGGCATGTACCAGGACCTGCGCATGCGCTCGCTGGAGGCGCTGGTCAATATCGACTTCGACGGCCTGGCGATCGGCGGCCTGTCGGTGGGCGAACCCAAGCACGAGATGATCAAGGTACTGGATTACCTGCCGGCACAAATGCCTGCTGACAAACCTCGTTACCTTATGGGGGTAGGCAAACCGGAAGATCTGGTTGAGGGTGTGCGCCGCGGCGTCGACATGTTCGACTGCGTGATGCCCACGCGCAACGCGCGCAACGGCCATCTGTTCGTCGATACAGGGGTGATCAAGATCCGCAATGCGTTCCATCGCCATGATGATTCGCCGCTGGATCCGACCTGTGACTGCTATACCTGCACCAACTTCTCCCGCGCTTATCTGCATCACCTGGACAAGTGCGGCGAAATGTTGAGCAGCATGCTGAATACCATCCACAACTTGCGCCATTACCAGCGCTTGATGGCCGGTTTACGCGAGGCTATTCAACAGGGTAAATTGGCCGCCTTTGTCGACGCCTTCTATGCCAAGCGCGGACTTCCCGTTCCGCCTTTGGACTGACTGTTCGCACACATAACTAAATTCAGCAACTGGAGTGCTACATGAGCTTTCTGATTCCCGCCGCTTACGCGGACGCTGCAGCCCCTGCCGCCGGCCCAGCCGGTACTGGCTTCGAGTGGATCTTCCTGGTCGGTTTCCTGGTCATCTTCTACCTGATGATCTGGCGCCCACAGGCCAAGCGTGCCAAAGAGCAGAAGAACCTGCTCGGCGCCCTGCAGAAGGGTGACGAAGTGGTCACCAACGGCGGTATCGCCGGCAAGATCGTCAAGGTTTCCGACGACTTCGTGGTGCTGGAAGTGTCCGACAACGTCGAGCTGAAGTTCCAGAAGGGCGCCATCGCCGCGACCCTGCCAAAAGGTACGCTCAAGGCTATCTGAGTTACCGGTTTCATTTTTTCCAGTCGGGGCGCGCAAAGCGCCCCGCGTCTTGAACGGGCGGCGTGATGCTGAACAAATACCCTCTGTGGAAATACCTGCTGATCCTGGTGGTACTGGCGGTCGGCTTTATTTATTCCGCTCCCAACCTCTACCCGGATGACCCGGCGGTGCAGATCAGCGGTGCAAGTTCCGCGCTGCACGTGAGCCAGGCCGACCTCGACCGCGCCACCAAGGCGCTGGCCGATGCCGGTATCACCGTCAAGGGTGGCAGCCTGGGCGAGAAGGGCAGTGCGCTGGTGCGCCTGACCAACCAGGAAGACCAACTGCCGGCCAAGGATGTGGTGCGCAAGACCTTGGGTGACGACTACGTCGTCGCACTGAACCTGGCCCAGACCACCCCGCAGTGGCTGCGCAACCTGGGTGCCAGCCCGATGAAGCTGGGCCTGGACCTGTCCGGTGGTGTGCACTTCCTGCTGGAAGTGGACATGGACAAGGCCATGAGCGCCCGCCTGAAGGTCTACGACGGCGAAGTGAAGACCCTGCTGCGCAAAGAGCGCGTGCGCTACCGTAGCCTGCCCCAGCAGGACGGCAGCATCATGCTGGGCTTCGCCGACGATGCTACTCGCGAACAGGCACGTGCCCTGGTCCGCAAGAATTTCAATGATTTCGACATCACCACCACCGAGCGCAACGAGCTCTCCGTGCTGCGTCTGGCGCTGACCCAGGCCAAGGTCGCCGAAATCCGCGAATACTCCATCAAGCAGAACCTGACCACCGTCCGCAACCGTGTGAACGAGCTGGGCGTGGCCGAGCCGCTGGTTCAGCGCCAGGGCGCCAACCGTATCGTGGTCGAGCTGCCGGGCGTGCAGGACACTGCCGAAGCCAAGCGTATCCTCGGCAAGACGGCCAATCTGGAGTTCCGCTTCGGCGCTGAGCCAGGTGCTTCGAAAGCGACCACCGAGGTCTTCGAGTTCCGTGACGGCAACCGTTCGGCTGCGGTCGAGCGTGGCTTGATCATCACCGGTGACCAGGTTACCGATGCCCAGGCGAGCTTCGACGAGCACGGTCGTCCGCAGGTGAACATCCGCCTGGATGGCCACGGTGGCGAGTTGATGAGCCGCGCCACGCGCAGCAACGTCGGTCGCAGCATGGCGGTGATCTTCATCGAGCAGAAGCCGGTGACCCGCTACGTCAAGCAGACCGTCGACGGCGTCGAGAAGGAAGTGGCGGTACAGAGCTTCCAGGAAGAGAAGAAGATCATCAGCCTGGCGACCATCCAGTCGCCGCTGGGCAGCCAGTTCCGTATTACCGGCCTGAACGGCCAGGGTGAGTCGTCCGAACTGGCCCTGCTGCTGCGTGCCGGTGGTCTGGCCGCACCGATGTACTTCGCCGAAGAACGTACCATCGGCCCAAGCCTGGGTGCCGACAACATCACCAAGGGTGTCGATGCATCGCTGTGGGGCATGTTGTTCGTCTCGCTGTTCATCATCGCCATCTACCGTGGCTTCGGCGTGATCGCCACCGTCGCCCTGGCGGGCAACATGGTGCTGCTGCTGGCGCTGATGTCGCTGTTGGGCGCGACCCTGACGCTGCCGGGTATCGCCGGTATCGTGTTGACCATGGGTATGGCGGTCGACGCCAACGTGCTGATCTTCTCGCGGATTCGCGAGGAGCTGAAAAACGGCATGTCGGTGCAGCGCGCCATCCACGAAGGCTTCAACCGTGCCTACACCGCGATCATCGACGCCAACCTGACCAGCCTGCTGGTCGGCGGCATCCTGTTCGCCATGGGTACCGGCCCGGTCAAGGGCTTCGCGGTCACCATG
This sequence comes from Pseudomonas putida, assembly GCF_001636055.1. Lineage (NCBI taxonomy): Bacteria > Pseudomonadati > Pseudomonadota > Gammaproteobacteria > Pseudomonadales > Pseudomonadaceae > Pseudomonas > Pseudomonas putida. The sequence goes on along the minus strand of NZ_CP011789.1, from coordinate 5,242,207 downwards.
TCCCTCGGGATTTTCACCTCGATGTTCACCGCCGTCATGGTGACCCGCGCAATGGTCAACCTGACCTGTGGCGGGCGTGACATCAAGAAGCTGTGGGTTTGAGGGAGCTGCGATGAAAACCATCAACTTCATGGGCGTGCGCAACGTTGCGTTCGCCGTCACTGTCCTGCTGACCGTACTGGCGCTGTTCAGCTGGTGGCACAAGGGCTTGAACTTCGGCCTGGACTTCACCGGCGGTACGCTCATCGAGCTGACCTACGAGCGTCCGGCCGACCTCAAGGCGGTGCGTGCCGAGCTGGTCGAGTCCGGCTTCCACGAGGCCATCGTGCAGAGCTTCGGTGCCACCACCGACCTGCTGGTGCGCATGCCTGGCGATGACCCGCAACTGGGCAATCAGGTTGCCCAGGCGCTGCAGAAAGTGGGCGGGGACAACCCGGCCACCGTCAAGCGTGTCGAGTTCGTCGGCCCGCAGGTCGGTGAAGAACTGCGTGACCAGGGCGGCCTGGGCATGCTGCTGGCGCTGGGCGGGGTACTGATCTACCTGGCGTTCCGCTTCCAGTGGAAGTTCGCGGTGGGGGCGATCGTCTCGCTGGTGCACGACGTGATCGTGACCGTGGGCATCCTCTCGTTCTTCCAGATCACCTTCGACCTGACGGTGCTGGCGGCAGTGCTGGCGATCATCGGCTACTCGCTCAACGACACCATCGTCGTGTTCGACCGCGTGCGTGAGAACTTCCGCGTCATGCGCAAGGCGTCGCTGATCGAGAACATCAACGTCTCGACCACCCAGACCCTGCTGCGCACCATCGCCACCTCGGTGTCGACCTTGCTGGCGATTGCTGCGCTGCTGTTCTTCGGTGGCGACAACCTGTTCGGCTTCTCGCTGGCGCTGTTCCTGGGCGTCATGGCGGGTACCTACTCGTCGATCTACATCGCCAACGTGGTGCTGATCTGGCTGAACCTGAACAGTGAAGACCTGATCCCGCCGGTCAAGGCCGAGGGTGTGGACGACCGGCCGTAAGGGCTTGTCCTACGCCGTTTGGCGTAAAGAGAGGCGCGAGTGTTGAACTCGCGCCTTTTTTTTTGCTCCAAGGCAGGGAGAAGGCGGGCAATGTCCCGCGGGTATGATCAGGAGATTCCACGTGAACAAATCAATGCTGGTGGGTGCGGTTCTGGGTGCTGTCGGTGTTACAGCCGGAGGTGCTGTGGCGACCTACAGCTTGGTGAACAAAGGGCCGGAATACGCCCAGGTCACTGACGTACAACCGATCAAGCAGCAGGTGAAGACACCGCGCGAAGTGTGCAAGGACGTGACCGTGACGCGCCAGCGTCCGGTGCAGGACCAGCACCAGATCGCCGGTACCGTGGTGGGCGCCCTGGCCGGTGGCCTGCTGGGTAACCAGATCGGTGGCGGCACCGGCAAGAAGATCGCCACGGTCGCAGGTGCGGTGGGTGGTGGTTATGCCGGTAACAAGGTGCAGGAAGGCATGCAGGAGCGTGACACCTACACCACCACGCAAACGCGCTGCAACACGGTCAACGACATCAGCGACAAGGTGGTGGGCTACACCGTGAAGTACACCATCGGTGACCAGGCTGGTGTGGTGAAGATGGACCACGAGCCAGGTTCGACCATTCCGCTGGACAAGAACGGCAAGCTGGTCCTGAGCCAGGCGCAGCCCGGGCAGTGATCAGGATGCTGGCCTCATCGCGGGCCAGCAGAACCACGGAAAGCAGGCACAAAAAAAGCACCCCGAGGGGTGCTTTTTTTGCATCCGAAGCCCTGGCTCAGCGCTTCAGGTTTTCCGGCAGGTGCGGCTGGATGGCGGTCAGTACCGCTTTGAAGCACTTGATGTTGCCGGCAACGATGTGGCCTTTGTCGAGGAAGTCGTGGCCACCGTTGAAGTCGCTCACCAGGCCGCCCGCTTCCTGGATCAGCAGTACGCCTGCCGCCATGTCCCACTCGGACAGGCCCGACTCCCAGAAGGCGTCGAAACGACCAGCGGCAACGTAGGCCAGGTCCAGGGCGGCGGAACCTGCGCGGCGGATGCCGGCGGTCTGGCCGGTGAGGGCGCGGAACATGCCGAGGTAGTTGTCCAGGTCAGCCATCTGGCTGTCGCGGAACGGGAAGCCGGTACCCAGCAGGGCGCCTTCCAGGCTGGTGCGCGAGCTGACACGCAGGCGACGACCGTTGAGCTGGGCGCCACGACCGCGGCTGGCGGTGAATTCTTCCTGGCGGACCGGGTCGACGATGACCGCGTGCTCGAGACGGCCGCGGTATTTGCAGGCGATGCTGACCGCGAAGTGCGGAACGCCACGCAGGAAGTTGGTGGTGCCATCCAGTGGATCGATGATCCACAGGTAGTCCTTGCCTTCCTCACCGGAGCCGGCGTGCAGGCCAGTCTCTTCACCCTGGATCGAGTGGTTCGGGTAAGCCTTGCGCAGGGCGTTGACGATGGTCTGCTCGGCGGCGCGATCGACCTCGGAGACGTAATCCTTGGCCTCTTTCTCGTCGACCTTGATGCTGTCCAGGCGTTCGATGGAGCGGAAAATCAGTTCACTGGCGCTGCGAGCGGCGCGCAGGGCGATATTCAGCATAGGCTGCATGGGCGTTTCACCTGGAGATGTTAAAGAAGAAAGCAGCCTAGTCTATCAGAAAACTGTTCCGGCAGAAGGGTGACATTCGCATTCGTGGCGTTACGCCCGTCGCTTAGGTAAGATCGTTCCCCCCTTTATAGGCATCCGTGAGCTCGACACCTTGCTGCAGAATATTCGTGTTGTTCTGGTCAATACCAGCCACCCCGGCAACATCGGCGGCGCTGCTCGTGCCATGAAAAACATGGGCTTGTCGCGCCTGGTGCTGGTTCAGCCACTGGATTTCCCCGCGGCCGACGCCAGTGCCCGCGCCTCTGGTGCCGACGATGTGCTGGACGGCGCCATCGTGGTCGATACGCTCGAGCAGGCGCTGGCCGGTTGCAGCCTGGCGATTGGTACCAGCGCCCGTGACCGCAGCATGCCGTGGCCGATGCTCGACCCGCGCGAATGCGGGGTGCAGAGCGTCGCGCGTGCGGCCGCTGGCGAGGAGATCGCCCTGGTGTTTGGTCGTGAACACGCAGGCCTGACCAATGACGAACTGCAGCGATGTCACTTCCACGTGCACATTCCATCGAACCCCGATTTCAGCTCGCTGAATCTTGCCGCCGCGGTCCAGGTGCTCGCCTACGAGGTGCGCACAGCATGGCTGGCGGCGCAAGGTACGCCGGCGAAGGTCGAGAAGGTCGATGCCAGCGATGAGCTGGCCACCCTGGACGAAATGGAGCTGTTCTACGAACACCTGGAAAAGACCCTGGTGGACATCAGCTTCCTTGACCCTGAGAAGCCCAAGCACCTGATGGCGCGCCTGCGCCGGTTGTATGGGCGCAGCTCGGTCAACCGTTCGGAAATGAGCATTTTGCGCGGCATCCTCACCGAGACCCAGAAGGTCGCACGGGGTGATGCGCACAAGCGGAAGGACTAGAAACAATGTTCGAGCGTCTGCGTGAAGATATCCAGAGTGTGTTTCATCGTGACCCGGCGGCGCGCAATGCCTTCGAGGTACTGACCTGCTACCCGGGGATGCATGCCATCTGGCTGCATCGCCTGGGCAATGCCCTGTGGAAGCGCGACTTCAAGTGGCTGGCGCGCCTGGTGTCGAACTTCGGGCGCTGGATGACCGGCATCGAGATCCACCCGGGCGCCACCATTGGCCGGCGCTTCTTCATCGATCATGGCATGGGCATCGTCATCGGCGAGACCGCCGAGATCGGCGATGACGTGACGCTCTACCAGGGCGTTACCCTCGGCGGCACCAGCTGGAACAAGGGCAAGCGACACCCGACCCTGGAAAACGGCGTAGTGGTGGGGGCGGGCGCCAAGGTGCTCGGCCCGTTCACGGTTGGCGCCGGGGCCAAGATCGGCTCCAATGCGGTGGTGACCAAGGCCGTGCCGGCCGGCGCCACGGCAGTCGGGATCCCGGGGCGGATCATCGTCAAGACCGAAGACAGCGAGGTCGAGGCCAAGCGCAAGGCCATGGCCGAGAAGATCGGCTTCGATGCCTACGGCGTCAGTGGCGACATGCCCGACCCGGTGGCGCGCGCCATCGGCCAGATGCTCGACCACCTGCAGGCGGTCGACGAGCGCCTGGAGGGCATGTGCGGGGCGCTGACCAACCTGGGCAGTGACTACTGTGCCAAGGCCCTGCCGGCGCTGCCGGAAGAAGACTTCGCCGAGGTCAAGCAGGCTGCGCAGAGCGACACTCCGTCGCATTGATTACGCCCGGCTGATACACGGGGCGTGTGCTCGCGCCCCTTGTCTGCTATCATCGCGCCCGCTTCCCGCATGCAAACCCGACTAAAGCACTAGGTCTTATAGTTGACTTAAATGCTCGGGAATCGCATACTCGCACACATCCTGTAACTCCCGTGGTACCCATAGCCATGCGATTGACTACCAAAGGCCGTTACGCCGTCACCGCCATGCTCGACCTGGCGTTGCACGCGCAGCATGGGCCGGTATCCTTGGCCGACATTTCCGAGCGCCAGGGCATCTCCCTCTCCTATCTGGAACAGCTGTTCGCCAAGCTGCGCCGCAGCAGCCTGGTATCCAGCGTGCGCGGTCCGGGTGGCGGCTACCAGCTGTCGCGGGGCATGGAAACCATCCAGGTGGCGCAGGTAATCGACGCGGTCAACGAGTCGGTAGACGCCACTCGCTGCCAAGGCCTCGGGGATTGCCACGCCGGTGATACCTGCCTGACCCACCACCTGTGGTGCGACCTCAGCCAGCAGATCCACGAATTCCTCAGCGGCATCAGCCTGTCCGACCTCGTCATGCGCCGTGAGGTGCAGGAAGTCGCCCAGCGCCAGGACCTGCGTCGAGTCGCCGGTCGCGTTGCCCAGCTGGACAAGATTGAGACGTCCGCCGTCGACTGATGCAGCGACGAGCGACGCCAACGCCTGATAGGAGATACTCAATGAAGTTGCCGATCTACCTCGATTACTCCGCGACCACCCCGGTCGATCCCCGCGTCGCCCAGAAGATGGCCGACTGCCTGCTGGTCGACGGAAACTTCGGTAACCCGGCCTCGCGTTCCCACGTGTTCGGCTGGCGCGCTGAAGAGGCGGTCGAGAATGGCCGCCGCCAGGTCGCCGAGCTGATCAATGCCGACCCGCGCGAAATCGTCTGGACCAGCGGTGCCACCGAGTCCGACAACCTCGCGCTCAAGGGTGTCGCGCACTTCTATCAGACCAAGGGCAAGCACATCATCACCTCCAAGATCGAGCACAAGGCGGTCCTCGACACCGCTCGCCAGCTCGAGCGCGAAGGTTTCGAAGTCACCTACCTCGAACCCGGTGAAGACGGCATCGTCACCCCGGCGATGGTCGAGGCAGTGCTGCGCGACGACACCATTCTCGTCTCGCTGATGCATGTGAACAACGAAGTCGGCTCGATCAACGATATCGCCGCCATCGGTGAACTGACCCGCTCGCGCGGCGTGCTGTTCCACGTCGATGCCGCTCAGTCGGCCGGCAAGGTCGAAATCGACGTGCAGAAGACCAAGGTCGACCTGATGTCGTTCTCGGCGCACAAGGTCTACGGCCCGAAGGGCATCGGCGCGTTGTACGTCAGCCGCAAGCCGCGTGTGCGCCTGGAAGCCATCATTCACGGCGGTGGTCATGAGCGCGGCATGCGTTCGGGCACCCTGCCGACCCACCAGATCGTGGGCATGGGCGAGGCCTTCGCCATCGCCAAGCAGGAAATGGCCGCTGAAAACGTGCGCATCAAGGCGTTGAGCGACCGCTTCTTCAAGCAGGTCTCCGACCTTGAAGAGCTGTACGTCAACGGCAGCCAGACCCAGCGCGTTCCGCACAACCTGAACCTGAGCTTCAACTACGTCGAAGGCGAGTCGCTGCTGATGTCGCTCAAGGACATCGCCGTCTCTTCCGGTTCGGCCTGCACCTCCGCGTCGCTCGAGCCGTCTTATGTACTGCGCGCCCTGGGCCGCAACGACGAGCTGGCGCACAGCTCGATCCGCTTCTCCTTCGGTCGCTTCACCACTGAAGAAGAAGTCGACTACGCCGCGCAGGAAGTCTGCAAGGCCGTGAACAAACTGCGTGAACTGTCGCCGCTGTGGGACATGTACAAAGACGGCGTCGACATCTCCAAGATCGAGTGGGCCGCCCACTAAGCAGTCGCCAGCAAGAGCGGCTCCCTGATGAGGAAGGAATTGCACCATGGCATACAGTGAAAAGGTCATCGACCACTACGAAAACCCGCGCAACGTCGGCAAGATGGACGCCGAAGATCCGGACGTCGGTACCGGCATGGTCGGCGCCCCGGCTTGCGGTGACGTGATGCGTCTGCAGATCAAGGTCAACGAGCAAGGCATCATCGAAGATGCCAAGTTCAAGACCTACGGCTGCGGTTCGGCCATCGCCTCCAGCTCCCTGGCCACCGAGTGGATGAAGGGCAAGACCCTGGACGAAGCCGAAACCATCAAGAACACTCAGCTGGCCGAAGAACTGGCGTTGCCGCCGGTCAAGATCCACTGCTCGGTACTCGCCGAAGATGCCATCAAGGCAGCCGTTCGCGATTACAAGCAGAAGAAAGGCTTGATCTAAGTCGCCGCGAGGTAAGGAGTTCCGATGGCTATCAGCATGACAGAAGCCGCCGCCAACCACATTCGCCGCTCCCTCGACGGGCGCGGCAAGGGTGAGGGCATCCGCCTGGGCGTGCGCACCACCGGCTGCTCGGGCCTGGCCTACGTGCTGGAGTTCGTCGACGAGCTGGCCGACGAGGACCAGGTGTTCGAGAACCATGGCGTGAAGGTCATCATCGACCCGAAGAGCCTGGTGTATCTCGATGGCACCGAGCTGGATTTCGTCAAGGAAGGGTTGAACGAAGGCTTCAAGTTCAACAACCCCAACGTGCGCGGTGAGTGTGGCTGCGGCGAAAGCTTCAATGTCTGAGGCTTGACGTGGGTACTCCTTGCCATTTCGCCCTGTTCGACCTGCAGCCGGGCTTTCGCCTGGACCTCGACAAGCTGGCCACCCGTTATCGTGAGCTGGCCCGCGAGGTCCATCCGGACCGCTTCGCCGACGCCTCCGAGCGTGAGCAGCGTGTCGCCCTGGAAAAGTCCGCAGCACTCAACGACGCCTACCAGACGCTGCGCAGCGCGCCGCGTCGCGCGCGTTATCTGCTGGCCGTCAGCGGTCATGAAGTGCCCCAGGAAGTCACGGTCCACGACCCCGACTTCCTGCTGCAGCAGATGCAGTGGCGCGAAGAACTCGAAGAGCTGCAGGACGAAGCCGACCTCGACGGTGTTGCCGTGTTCAAGAAGCGCCTGAAGGTCGCCCAGGACACGCTCAACGAGGATTTCGCCGCCTGCTGGGATCAAGCTGCCGAGCGCGACAGGGCCGAGCGCCTGATGCGCCGCATGCAGTTTCTCGACAAGCTCGCCCAAGAAGTGCGCCAACTCGAAGAGCGCCTCGACGATTAACCCCGGCGTTGCCCGTGATGACGCCTAAGGTATTCAGATAAGCATGGCCCTACTGCAGATCGCCGAACCCGGTCAGAGCCCCCAGCCGCACCAGCGTCGCCTGGCGGTGGGTATCGACCTGGGTACCACCAACTCTCTCGTCGCTGCGGTGCGCAGCGGTCGCAGCGAGCCCCTGCCCGACGCCCAGGGCAACGTCATCCTGCCGTCCGCAGTGCGCTATTTGCCAGGGCACAGCGACGTTGGCCAGGCGGCTCGTGATGCAGCCGCCAGCGACCCGCTGAACACCGTGCTTTCGGTCAAGCGCCTGATGGGGCGCGGTCTTGCCGACGTCAAGCAGCTGGGCGAGCAACTGCCCTATCGCTTCGTTGGCGGCGAGTCGCACATGCCGTTCATCGACACCGTCCAGGGGCCGAAGAGTCCGGTAGAGGTGTCGGCCGACATTCTCAAGGTCCTGCGTCTGCGCGCCGAGCAAACCCTCGGTGGCGAACTGGTGGGGGCGGTCATCACCGTGCCGGCCTATTTCGACGACGCCCAGCGCCAGGCCACCAAGGACGCGGCGCGTCTGGCTGGCCTGAACGTGCTGCGCCTGCTCAACGAGCCGACCGCTGCCGCCGTGGCCTATGGCCTGGACCAGAACGCCGAAGGCGTGGTGGCGATCTTCGACCTGGGGGGCGGCACTTTCGATATTTCGATCCTGCGCCTGACCGCGGGCGTCTTCGAAGTGCTGGCCACGGGGGGCGACACTGCCCTGGGCGGCGATGACTTCGACCACGCCATTGCCGGCTGGATTATCGAGCAGGCCGGTCTGTCCGCCGATCTCGACCCGGCGACCCAGCGTCAACTGCTGCAGACGGCCTGTGCCGCCAAAGAGGCCTTGACCGACGCCGATACCGTCAGCGTCGCCCATGGCGCCTGGCAGGGCGAGCTCAGCCGTGCCGCCTTCGAAGCCATGATCGAACCCCTGATCGCCCGCAGCCTCAAAGCCTGCCGCCGCGCCGTGCGCGACAGCGGTGTCGAGCTGGAAGAGGTCGGTGCGGTGGTCATGGTCGGTGGCTCGACGCGCGTGCCGCGTGTGCGTGAAGCCGTCGGCACGCTGTTCGGCCGCGCTCCGCTGACCTCGATCGATCCGGACCAGGTCGTCGCTATTGGTGCCGCGATCCAGGCCGACACCCTGGCCGGTAATCGCCGCGAGGGTGGCGAATTGTTACTTCTGGACGTCATCCCGCTGTCGTTGGGTCTTGAGACCATGGGCGGGTTGATGGAGAAGGTGATTCCGCGTAACACCACGATTCCCGTGGCTCGCGCCCAGGAGTTCACCACCTACAAGGATGGCCAGTCGGCCATGATGATTCACGTCCTGCAGGGCGAGCGCGAGCTGATCAGCGACTGTCGTTCGCTGGCCCGCTTCGAGCTGCGCGGCATCCCGGCGATGGTGGCCGGTGCAGCGAAGATCCGCGTGACCTTCCAGGTCGATGCCGACGGCCTGCTCAGCGTCGCGGCCCGCGAACTGGGCTCGGGCGTGGAGTCGAGCATCCAGGTCAAGCCGTCGTACGGTCTGACCGACGGCGAGATCGCTCGTATGCTCAAGGACTCCTTCGAGCACGCAGGCTCCGACAAGCAGGCGCGCCAGTTGCGCGAGCACCAGGTCGATGCCGAGCGGTTGCTCGAAGCGGTGCAGGGCGCCCTGGATGCCGATGGCGAGCGTCTGCTCAGTGCTGACGAGCGCGAGGCCATCGCCTTCCAGATGCAAGAATTGCGTGATTTGCTCAGCGGCACCGATGGCGCTGCCATCGAGCAACAGACCAAGCGTCTGTCGCAGGTGACCGATGCCTTTGCCGCCCGTCGCCTTGATTCGACGGTCAAAGCCGCACTGGCCGGGCGCAACCTGAATGAGATCGAGGAGTAACCGATGCCCCAGGTGATTTTCCTGCCGCATGAGAAGTTCTGCCCGGATGGGCTGGTGGTCGAAGTGGAGCCAGGGACCAACATCCTGGAGCTGGCCCACGAGCACCATATCGAGATGGAAAGCGCCTGCGGTGGCGTGTGTGCCTGCACCACCTGTCACTGCATCGTGCGTGAAGGTTTCGACTCGCTGGAAGAAGCCGACGAGCTGGAAGAAGACATGCTGGACAAGGCCTGGGGCCTGGAAGCGCAGTCTCGCCTGGCGTGCCAGGTGATCGTGGGTGATGAAGACATCACCATCGAGATTCCGAAATACTCGCTCAACCACGCTGCCGAAGCGCCGCACTGAGGTTTTCAGCATGAGCCTGAAATGGATTGATGTACTTGAGATCGCCATCCAGCTTGCGGAAAGCAAGCCGGACGTCGATCCTAAATATGTGAATTTCGTCGATCTGCACCGTTGGGTGCTGGCTTTGCCAGAGTTCAGCGACGATCCGTCACGCGGCGGTGAGAAAGTGCTCGAGGCCATCCAGGCGGCCTGGATCGAAGAAGCCGACTGAGCGTCTCTGCAGGTTAGGCAATCCCCTGGAACCCGCGTATAATTCGCGGGTTTAATTTTTCGCAACACTCAAATTCTGGAGTTTTCCATGGCTGTTCAACGTACTTTCTCCATCATCAAGCCTGACGCAGTTGCCAAGAACGTCATCGGCAAGATCACCACTCGCTTCGAAGAAGCTGGCCTGAAAATCGTCGCTTCGAAAATCAAGCAACTGTCCAAGGCCGAAGCCGAAGGCTTCTACGCCGAGCACAGCGCTCGTGGCTTCTTCGGTGATCTGGTTGCCTTCATGACTTCCGGCCCGGTCGTTGTCCAGGTGCTGGAAGGCGAGAACGCCATCGCTCTGAACCGTGAGCTGATGGGCGCCACCAACCCTAAAGAAGCCGCTCCAGGCACCATCCGTGCCGACTTCGCCGAGTCGATCGACGCCAACGCCGTTCACGGTTCGGACTCCGAAGCCGCTGCAGCTCGCGAAATCGCTTACTTCTTCGCTGCTACCGAGGTAACCACTCGCTAAGCGAAAGCTTACGAGTGAGGGTGAATCCATGACGACATCTACTGGCAAAATCAACCTGTTGGGGCTGACCCTGCCGGAAATGGAACAGTTCTTCGACTCGATCGGGGAGAAGCGCTTCCGTGCCGGTCAGGTGATGAAATGGATTCACCATTTTGGCGTGTCCGACTTTGCGGACATGACCAACGTTGGCAAGGTCTTGCGCGAAAAGCTCAAGGCCGTTGCCGAGATTCGCCCCCCGGAAGTGGTCAGCGAGGACATTTCCGCTGACGGTACCCGTAAATGGGTAGTCCGCGTTGCCTCCGGCAGCTGCGTCGAGACCGTCTACATTCCCACCGACGACCGCGGTACCCTCTGCGTTTCGTCGCAAGCCGGCTGTGCCCTGGACTGCAGTTTCTGCTCCACCGGCAAGCAAGGCTTCAACAGCAACCTCACCGCCGCCGAAGTGATTGGCCAGGTGTGGCTTGCCAACAAATCTTTCGGGACCGTCCCCGCCAAGATCGACCGCGCTATCACCAACGTGGTCATGATGGGCATGGGCGAGCCCTTGCTGAACTTCGACAATGTCATCGCCGCGATGAAGATCATGATGGACGATCTGGGCTATGGCATTTCCAAGCGTCGCGTCACCCTGTCCACCTCGGGTGTCGTGCCGATGATCAACGAGCTGGCCAAGCACATCGACGTGTCGCTGGCGTTGTCGCTGCATGCGCCCAACGACGCGCTGCGCAACCAGTTGGTCCCGATCAACAAGAAGTACCCGCTCAAGATGCTGCTCGAGTCCTGCATGGGCTACATGTCCACGCTCGGTGGCAAGCGGGTGCTCACCATCGAGTACACCTTGCTCAAGGACGTCAACGATCAGCCTGAGCATGCCGCGCAGATGATCGAATTGCTGCGTGACGTGCCGTGCAAGATCAACCTGATTCCGTTCAACCCGTTCCCGCACTCCGGTTACGAGCGCCCCAGCAACAATGCGATCCGTCGCTTCCAGGATCTGCTGCACCACGGCGGCTTCAACGTCACCACCCGCACCACCCGCGGCGAAGATATCGACGCGGCCTGTGGCCAGTTGGTGGGGCAGGTAATGGACCGCACCCGCCGCAGCGAACGCTACATCGCCGTGCGCCAGATCAACGCCGATGGCAGCGAGCTGCAAGACAGCGCTGCGCGCCACTGACGGACTCCGCCGATGACCCTGCGCGCCGCGCTGTCGATCCTGTCGCTTTTGCTGCTGGCCGGCTGCGTGTCCGGCGGTGCAGGTGATCCGCTTTCCAGCCGACAGGGCAGGGCGGAGGCAGGGCGTGCCTACGTGCAGTTGGGCTTGGGGTATTTGCAACAAGGCATGACTGAACAAGCCAAGGCCCCGCTGGCAAGGGCGCTTGCGTTGAACAGCCGTGATGCCGATGCACACGCCGCCCTGGGCCTGGTCTTTCAGGCCCAGGGCGAGCCCGATCTGGCCGATGGCCATTTCCGCGAAGCCTTGTCGCAACGCCCGGATGACACGCGGATTCGCAACAACTACGGCAGTTTCCTATATGCTCAAGGGCATTTTCGCCTGGCAGAGCAGATGTTTCGCCAAGCCGCCGCCGATACCCTGTATCCTGAGCGCTCCCGGGTGTACGAGAACCTTGGCCTGACCGCACTCAAGCAGGGGCGCCGCGAGCAGGCGCACGAATACCTGGACAAGGCCCTGCGGCTCAATCAACGGCAACCACGAGCGCTGCTGGAAATGGCTGAGTTGTCCTACGAAAACAGGCATTATGTGCCGGCCCGGGACTACTACGAACGTTTCAGCCAGCAAGGCGATCATGAAGCCCGCAGTCTGTTGTTGGGCAGCCGCCTCGCCCGAGTCTTCGAAGAGCACGGCACCGCGGCCGAGCTGGGCAAGAAATTACAACGACTTTATCCCGGTACGCCGGAATATCAGCAATACCTGTCGGAGCAACGATGAAAGCCGCGCACCCCGAAGCAGCAGCAGCGATTCAGCAGAATCCCGGTGATGTCTTGCGCCAGGCCCGCGAGAACCGGAACTGGTCGCAGGCCGAGGTCGCCCGTAAGCTGAATCTCACGGTCACTTCGCTGAACAACCTGGAAACCGGCGCCTTCGACAAGCTTCCCGGACACACGTTCGCGCGCGGCTATATCCGCGCCTACGCCAAGCTCATGGACATGGACCAGGCGCCGCTCGTCGAGGCTTTCGACCAGATCACCGGGACTCACGCCAAGGGCAGCGAAGTGCACGCCCTTGGTCGTATCGAGGAGCCGGTGCGCCTGTCGCACAACATTCTGCGTGTCGTCAGCCTGTTGCTGCTGGTGGCTGTGGTCGGTGGCGGCTTCTTCTGGTGGCAGGACCAGAGCAGCCTGCGTGGCAAGGACCTGGCCAAGATCGCCCTGGAGCATGTCGAGGTCGAAAGCGCCGACGGTACCACCCAGATCCACCCGCTCGACGAGCCGGAAGACCAGGCCGTGACTGCTGGCCAGCAGCCTGAAAGCGCGCCACTGCCGCTTGAGCAGGCTCCGACCGAACCCGCCGCCGAGGCGCCTGTGCAGAGCGACCCGGCCACCTCGGCATCAGCCGCCGCTCCAGCCGCTCCGGTTGCCCAGGCTTCTGCCCAGACCCACACGCCGGCCACCACGCCCGCACCGACCGCGCCTGCCACCCACGCCGCACCGACCGCTCCCGCTGCTGCCGAGCCTGCCGTGGTGGCTGCTGGCGATGGCAAGGTCGCCATTCAATTCACCGCCGATTGCTGGACCCAGGTCACCGACGGCAACGGCAAGGTGCTGTTCAGCGCGATCAAGCGCAAGGGTGACAGCCTGGAACTGACCGGCAAGCCGCCGTTCGCGGTCCGCCTGGGCTTTGCCCGCGGCGCTCAGGTCAGCTACAACGGTCAGGCCGTCGATGTCGCCCCGTTCACCAGTGGCGAGACCGCTCGCCTGAAGTTGGGACAGTAAGTCATGCACGGCGAATCTCCGATCAAACGTCGCGAATCCCGCAAAATCTGGGTCGGCAATGTGCCGGTGGGTGGTGATGCACCCATCGCGGTACAGAGCATGACCAACACCGACACCAATGATGTCGCCGCCACCGTTGGGCAGATCCAGCGCCTGGTCGATGCCGGTGTCGACATCGTCCGCGTCTCGGTGCCAGACATGGACGCGGCCGAAGCCTTCGGCAAGATCAAGCAACTGGTCAGCGTGCCATTGGTCGCCGACATCCATTTCGACTACAAGATTGCCCTGCGCGTCGCCGAGCTTGGTGTTGACTGCCTGCGCATCAACCCGGGCAACATCGGCCGTGAAGACCGCGTACGCGCGGTGGTCGATGCCGCTCGCGACCGTGGCATCCCGATTCGCATCGGCGTCAATGCCGGCTCGCTGGAAAAAGACCTGCAGAAGAAGTACGGCGAACCGACCCCGGCTGCGCTGGTCGAGTCGGCGCTGCGCCATGTCGAGCACCTTGACCGCCTCGACTTCCAGGACTTCAAGGTCAGCGTCAAGGCCTCCGACGTGTTCATGGCCGTCGAAGCCTACCGCCTGCTGGCCAGGCAGATCGTGCAGCCGCTGCACCTGGGCATCACCGAAGCCGGTGGTCTGCGCTCGGGGACGGTGAAATCCGCCGTCGGCCTCGGTATGCTGCTCGCCGAAGGCATTGGCGATACCATTCGCATCTCCCTTGCTGCCGATCCGGTCGAGGAAGTGAAGGTCGGCTACGACATCCTCAAGTCGCTGCACCTGCGCTCGCGTGGCATCAACTTCATCGCCTGCCCGAGCTGTTCGCGGCAGAATTTCGATGTGGTCAAGACCATGAACGAGCTTGAAGGGCGCCTGGAAGACCTGCTGGTGCCGCTGGACGTCGCGGTGATCGGCTGCGTGGTCAACGGCCCGGGCGAAGCCAAGGAATCCCACGTCGGCCTGACCGGTGGCACCCCCAACCTGGTGTACATCGATGGCAAGCCGGCGCAGAAGCTGACCAATGACAACCTGGTCGATGAGCTGGAAAAGCTCATCCGCCAGAAAGCGGCCGAGAAGGTCGAGGCCGACGCGGCGCTTATCGCCCGCGGCTGATAGACAGATTCGTAAGGACTTTTCGTGAGCAAATCGCTGCAAGCCATCCGTGGCATGAACGACATCCTGCCCGAGCAGTCGCCCCTGTGGCGCTACTTCGAAGGCACCGTGGCCGGCCTGCTGGACGGCTACGGCTACAGCCAGATCCGCACGCCGATCGTCGAGTTCACCGAGCTGTTCAAGCGCTCGATCGGTGAAGTCACCGATATCGTCGAAAAAGAGATGTATACCTTCCAGGACAACAAGGACTCGCTGACCTTGCGTCCCGAAGGCACTGCCGCCTGTGTGCGTGCTGTGCTCGAGCACGGCATCATCGGCAACGGCCAGGTCCAGAAACTCTGGTATGTCGGCCCGATGTTCCGCCACGAGCGCCCGCAACTGGGGCGCTATCGCCAGTTCCACCAGATCGGCGTCGAGGTATTCAACCTGGCCGGTCCGGACATCGACGCCGAACTGATCATGCTCACCTGGCGCCTCTGGGCGCGCCTGGGTATCCAGGACGCGGTCACGCTCGAGCTCAACAGCCTGGGCACCAGCGAAGCCCGTGCGCGCTATCGCGACGCGCTGGTCGAGTTCCTCAGCGAACGTATCGATCAGCTGGACGACGACAGCAAGCGTCGTTTGCAGAGCAACCCGCTGCGCATCCTCGACAGCAAGAACGAAGGCACCCAGGCCGCCCTGGTGGGCGCTCCGAAGCTCGAAGAGTACCTGGACGAAGAGTCCCGCGTGCACTTCGAGGGCGTGAAGGCCCGCCTGGACGCTGCCGGAATCCCGTTCGTGATCAACACCAAGCTGGTGCGTGGCCTGGACTACTACAGCAAGACCGTGTTCGAGTGGGTGACCGACAAGCTCGGTGCCCAGGGCACTGTCTGCGCTGGTGGCCGCTACGATGGCCTGGTCGAGCAGATGGGCGGCAAGCCGACGGCTGGCGTGGGCTTCGCCATGGGTATCGAGCGCCTGCTGTTGCTGATCGAGACGCTGGGCAAGGTGCCCGAGTCGATCAGCCGCACGCTGGATGTCTATCTGTGCGCCTTCGGCGAGCAGGCGGAGCTGGCGGGCCTGAAGATCAGCGAGCAACTGCGCGATCGCTTGCCGGGCCTGCGCCTGGCGGTCAACGCCGGTGGTGGCAACTTCAAGAACCAGTTCAAGAAGGCCGACAAGAGCGGGGCGCTGTTCGCCCTGATCCTGGGGGACGACGAGCTGGCGCAACAAGTGGTAGGTTTCAAGCCCCTGCGTGGCCAGGGCGAACAACAGAACATTGCCTGGGATGCTCTGGCCGAGCACCTGCAAGCTGCTCTCGCGCAGGCGTGAAGCGGTCAAACAGCCGAATTGCTGAAAAGGAGTATTGGGGTGTCGAGTACCGATGATGATGGCCTGGCCGCAGCCAAGGACTGGTGGAACCGCAACGGCAAGCCGCTGCTGACCGGTGCCCTGCTCGCCGCCGCGGTGGTGATGGGCTGGCAGGCCTGGCACAAGTACCAGAGCAACCAGTCGCAAGGCGCTTCGGCGCTGTACCAGGCGTTGCTGGAAACTACCCTGACGCCTGACGGCAAGCCGGATGCGACCAAGGTCGCCGAATTGTCCGGCAAGCTCAAGAGCGAATTTGGCGGTTCGGCCTATGCCCAGTACGGCAGCCTGTTCGTGGCCAAGGTCGCGGTCGACAGCGGCAAGCTGGACGATGCCGCCGCCGAGCTCAAGAGCGTGATGGACAAACCGGCCGATGCCACCCTCGGCGAGATCGCGCGCCAGCGTCTGGCCCGTGTGCTCGCTGCCCAGGACAAGGCCGAGGAGGCCCTCAAGCTGCTCGACGGTGACGCCGACAAGGCGTTCCTGGCCAGCCGCGAGGAGCTCAAGGGTGACTTGCTGGTCCAGTTGGGCCGTGCCGACGATGCCCACGGTGCGTATGAAAAAGCCAAGGCCGCGCTGTCCGACGACGCCGCGATCGGTGGCCTGCAACTGAAGCTGGATGACCTGGCCAAAGGGGACGCGTGAAGTGACCGGTTGGAAACAAGCAGCAGTGCTCGCCCTGGCCGTGCTGGCCGCGGGTTGCAGCAGCAACAGCAAGAAGGAACTGCCCCCGGCCGAACTGACCAAGTTCACCGAAGAGGTGGTGCTCAAGAAACAGTGGAGCCGTTCGATCGGTGACGGCCAGGGTGACAAGTACAACACCCTGGTGCCGGCCATCGAGAACGACCGCATCTACGCTGCCGACGTCAACGGCAAGGTCTTCGCCCTGAACCGCAGCAACGGTGACGTGGTGTGGAAGAAGGACCTGGAGGTGCCGGTTTCCGGCGCTGTCGGCGTGGGTTACGGCCTGTTGATGATGGGCACTCTGAAGGGTGAAGTCATCGCCCTGGACTCCAGCACCGGTGAAGAGCGCTGGCGCTCGCGCGTCACCAGCGAAGTGCTGGCTCCGCCGGCGACCAACGGTGATGTGGTTGTGGTGCAGACCCAGGACGACCGTCTGATCGGCCTGGACTTCAGCACCGGTGATCGCCGCTGGATCTACGAGAGCTCGCCTGCGGTACTCACTCTTCGTGGTACCGGCGCGCCGATCGTCACCAACCGCCTGGCGGTGGCTGGCCTGTCCACCGGCAAGGTGATTGCGGTCGACACGCAGAACGGCGTGCCGGTGTGGGAAGCCCGCGTGGCCGTGCCGCAAGGCCGTTCCGAGCTGGACCGCGTGGTGGACATCGACGGTGGCTTGCTGCTGTCCGGTGGTACCCTGTACGTCACCAGCTACCAGGGTCGCGTCGCGGGCCTGGATCTGGAAAGCGGCCGTGTACTGTGGCAGCGCGATGCCTCCAGCTACGTCGGTGTCGCCCAGGGCTTTGGCAACGTCTACGTGAGCGAGGCTTCGGGCACCGTCGAGAGCGTCGATGAGCGTTCGTCTTCGGCGCTGTGGACCAACGATTCCATGGCCCGTCGCCAACTGTCGGCACCGGAAGTGTTCTCCAGCTATGTCGCGGTGGGTGACTTCGAGGGTTACCTGCACCTGCTCAGCCAGGTCGATGGTCGCTTCGTCGGCCGTGAGCGTATCGACAGCGATGGCCTGCGCGCCCGTCCCCTGGTGGTCGGCGACACCATCTATGTCTATGGCAACAGCGGCAAGCTCGAGGCACTGACCATCCGCTGAAGCTATGCTTGAGACCGTCATCGGTTTCAGGCTGCGGCGCAGGAAGCGCCGCCCGAACTCCGGCCGCTGCCTTGCAGCGGCCTTTGCATTTTCAAGAATTCACGAATGGAGAGCCGCATGGTTCCCGTAATCGCCCTGGTGGGACGGCCGAACGTCGGCAAATCCACCATGTTCAACCGCCTGACCAAGACCCGCGATGCCATCGTCGGCGACCTGTCGGGCCTGACCCGTGACCGCCAGTACGGCGATGCCAGTTGGCAGGGTCGTTCGTTCATCCTCATCGACACCGGCGGTATCACCGGTGACGAAGTGGGCATGGACGAGAAGATGGCCGAGCAGTCGCTGATGGCCATCGAAGAAGCGGACTATGTGCTGTTCCTGGTCGATGCCCGCGCCGGCATGACCGCCGCTGACCAGATGATCGCCGAGCACCTGCGCAAGCGGAACAAAGAGGCGATCCTGGTCGCCAACAAGATCGACAACATCGATGCCGATGTCGCCCGCGCCGAGTTCTCGCCGCTGGGTATGGGCAACGCCATTCCGGTCGCTGGCTCGCAAGGCCGTGGTATCAATGCGCTGATGGAAGCCGTGCTTGGCCACATCCCGCGCGACCAGGTCGAGGAAGCGCTGGATGCCGAGGTCGCCGAAGGCGAGGAAGCGGTGCGTATCCCCGGCCCGAGCGAGAAGGATGGCATCAAGATCGCCATCATTGGTCGCCCCAACGTCGGCAAGTCCACGCTGGTCAACCGCATGCTCGGTGAAGAGCGCGTGGTGGTCTACGATCAGCCGGGCACCACCCGTGACAGCATCTACATCCCGTTCGAGCGTGATGGCGAGAAGTACACCTTCATCGACACTGCCGGGGTGCGCAAACGCGGCAAGATCCACGAGGAAGTCGAGAAGTTCTCGGTGGTCAAGACGCTGCAGGCGATCAAGGACGCCAACGTGGTGATCTTCGTCATGGACGCGCGCGAGGGTGTGGTCGACCATGACCTGAACCTGCTGGGCTTCGCCCTGGACGCCGGCCGTGCCATCGTCATTGCCCTGAACAAGTGGGACGGCATGGAGCCGGGCGAGCGCGACTACGTGAAGACCGAGCTGGAGCGCCGGCTGTTCTTCGTCGACTTTGCCGATATCCACTTCATCTCCGCTCTGCACGGCACTGGCGTTGGCCACCTGTACAAGTCGGTGCAGGCCGCGTTCAAGTCGGCGGTCACCCGCTGGCCGACCAGCCGCCTGACCCAGATCCTCGAAGATGCGATCAGCGAGCACCAGCCGCCGCTGGTCAATGGTCGTCGGATCAAGCTGCGCTATGCCCACCTCGGTGGCGCCAACCCGCCGCTGATCGTGATTCACGGTAACCAGACCGACAAGATCCCGCGTTCCTATTCGCGTTACCTGGAAAACACCTACCGCCGTGTGCTGAAGCTGGTCGGTACGCCGATCCGCATCGAGTACAAGGGCGGCGAAAACCCCTACGAGGGCAACAAGAACACCCTCACCGATCGCCAGGTCAACAAGAAGCGTCGCTTGATGTCGCACCACAAGAAGGCTGAGAAGAAGCGCAAAGACAAGCGCTGATTCTCGCGTCTGCTTCTTCGCGGGCAAGCCCGCTCCCACTGGGTAACGCACAGGCATTGAGATCTGTGAGCGACCTGTGGAGCGGGCTTGCCCACGAATGAGCCTTTAAATGTTTCAACCTTTTTCCTGCCTGCCCGATCCGCTATGCTCGGACTCCACCCCGTGCCGGACCACCCCGCAGGAAAGAGGGCTCCATGATCCGCAGCAAACTGCCGAACGTCGGCACGACCATCTTCACCACCATGTCCCAGCTCGCCGCGCAAACCGGCGCGCTCAACCTGTCCCAGGGTTTCCCCGATTTCAATGGCCCGCAGCCGCTGCTCGATGCGGTCGGCCGACACGTGGCCGCTGGCAACAACCAGTACGCGCCGATGACCGGGTTGCCGGTGTTGCGGCAGCAGGTCGCGGCGAAAATCGCCCGGCTTTATGGCGCCCAGGTGGACGCCGATCAGGAAGTGACCATCACGCCGGGCGCCACCGAGGCGATCTTCTGTGCGATCCAGGCGGTGATCCAGGCTGGCGATGAGGTGATCGTCTTCGACCCGTCGTACGACAGCTACGAGCCGTCGGTAGAGCTGGCCGGTGGTCGCTGCGTGCATGTGCAACTGAGCGATGGCGATTTTCGCATCGACTGGCAGAAGTTCAGCGATGCCCTGACCCCGCGCACGCGCATGGTCATCCTCAACTCGCCGCACAACCCCAGCGGCGCCCTGATCACCCGTGAAGACCTCGACCAGCTTGCCGCCTTGATTGCCGAGCGCGACATCTACCTGGTGAGCGACGAGGTCTACGAGCACCTGGTCTACGATGGCATACGCCATGCCAGCGTGCTGGCTCATCCGCAGCTGTATGCGAGGGCCTTCGTGGTCAGCTCGTTCGGCAAGACCTACCACGTCACCGGCTGGAAGACCGGCTATGTGATTGCACCGCCTGCGCTGAGCGCCGAGCTGCGCAAGGTCCACCAGTACGTCAACTTCTGCGGCGTGACGCCGCTGCAATGGGCGCTGGCCGACTTCATGGCCGAACACCCGGAGCATATCGACGAACTGCCAGGCTTCTACCAGGCCAAGCGCGACCTGTTCTGCGACCTGCTGCAAACATCGCGATTTGCCTTCACCCGCACCGCGGGTACCTATTTCCAGTTGGTGGACTACTCGGCGATCCGTCCCGACCTCAATGATGTGGAGATGGCCCTGTGGCTGACCCGCGAACACGGCGTGGCGACCATCCCGGTGTCGGTGTTCTACCAGCGCCCCATCCCCGAGCAACGCCTGGTGCGCCTGTGCTTTGCCAAACGTGAGGAGACGCTGCGTCAGGCGGCGGAAAAACTATGCGCGATCTGAGTCAACTGCCGAACCTGAAGCTCGCCCTGGTGCAGACCACCCTGGCCTGGCATGACCGCGAGGGCAACCATGCGCATTTCGAGGTATTGCTGGAGCAGGCCCGTGGCGCTGACCTGGTGATCCTGCCGGAGATGTTCACCACCGGCTTCTCGATGGAGTCCGAACGCCTTGCCGAGCCCGAGCAGGGTCCGACCTACAAGTGGCTCAAGGCACAGGCAAAGAAGATCGATGCGGTGATCACCGGCAGTGTGATCATCCAGGCTGCCGACGGCAGCCATCGCAATCGCCTGCTGTGGGCGCGACCGGACGGCGAGGTGCTGCATTACGACAAGCGCCACCTGTTCCGCATGGCAGGTGAACACAAGCACTACACGCCTGGCGAGCGCCAGGTGCAGTTCGAGCTCAAGGGCTGGCGAGTTCGCCCGCTGATCTGCTACGACCTGCGCTTCCCGGTGTGGAGCCGCGACGCCCAGGACACCGACCTGCTGCTGTACACGGCGAACTGGCCGGCCGCGCGGCGCCAGCACTGGAACCGGCTGCTGCCGGCGCGGGGGATCGAGAACCTGTGCTACGTGGCTGCGGTGAATCGGGTGGGGACCGACGGCAAAGGCTTTGCCTATTCGGGGGACAGCCAGGTGCTGGACTTCCAGGGCGAGAGCCTGCTGAGTGCGGGGGAGGCCGACGGGGTGTTCAGCGCGGTGTTGAGCGCCGCTGACCTGGCGGCGTATCGGGCCAAGTTCCCGGCGAACCTGGATGCCGACACCTTCGAGCTGCATTGAAACTGCAGTGCTCTTTTCGCGGGCAAGCCCGCTCCCACAGGTAAAGCGTTACTCAATGCTTTACCTGTGGGAGCGGGCTTGCCCGCGAAAAGACCGATACATCAGGCGCTGGTCAGTACACATCCCGCCGATAGCGCCCATCCTCGATCAGCCGCTCGACGAGCTCTTCACCCAGAAGCCCCTTCAGCGCTGCATCCACGCCGCCTGCCATCCCCTGCAGGCTGCCGCAGACATACACACAGGCACCCTCGTCGATCCAGCGGCGCAGCTCTTCGCCTTGCTGCAACAGCACATCCTGCACATACACCTTTTCCGCCTGGTCTCGCGAGAACGCCAGGTCCAATCGTGCCAGATCGCCGCTGTCCAGCCAGCCTTGCAGCTCGCGGCCGCAGAGCAGGTCGTGGGCGCGGTTGCGTTCGCCGAACAGCAGCCAGTTGCGCTGCTCACCACTCGCGATCCGGGCCTTGAGCAGGCTGCGCAGGCCTGCCAGGCCAGTACCGTTGCCGATCAGCACCATCGGTACCGAGGCGGCCGGCAGGTGGAAGCTGCTGTTGCGGCGCAGACGCAGGCTGGCATGGCCGTCCATGGGCAGGTATTCGGTCAGCCAGCCGGAGCCCAGCCCGAGGCTGCCATCGGCATGACGCTCCTGGCGCACGATCAGTTCCAGCACGCCGTCGCTGGCGATCGAGGCGATGGAGTATTCGCGGGCACCGAGTGGAATCAGCGAATCGACCAGGGCCTGGGCGTGCAGGCCGACCAGATGCTCGCGGCTGGTTGGCAACTGGCGACTGGCCAGCGCCTGGCCAAGCGGCTCGACAAGACCCTCAAGTTGCACCGGCAGATTCGCATCGAGCCCCAACCCTTGCAGGAAGGCATCGATCCGCGCCTGGCTGTGGCGGGGCAGCACCTCGACCAGGTCGCCAGCGTCCCAGACGCTTGGGTGTTCGGCACTCAGGCCCAGCAAGTACACCGGTGCGCCCTGGCTACCGGGGTTGAGGCGCTCCCGTCCTACCAGGCGCCAGTTGCCGTAGCTGGGCGGTTGCCAGGCGGCGAGCGGACGTGCGCCGGTCAGTTGCCCCAGGGCCTGCTGCCATTGTTGCAGGGCGTTCTGGTCGGCACTGTCGACTTCGATCGGGCTGAACGCGGTGGTCGCGCCACGCTCGGCCAGCCAGGCCTGCAAACGCCGGGCGAAACCGCAGAAATGCGGATACTGTCGATCGCCCAGGGCGAGCAGGGCGTAGTTCAGGTGTTGCAGGGCCCAGGGCTGGCCCAGCACCTTGCGCTCGAAGCCGCGGGCGCTGTCAGGCGCCTCGCCGTCACCGAAGGTGCTGACCACGAACAGCGCGCGACGGGCCTGGCGCAGCTCGTCCTCGCCCAGCTCGGCGAGCGAGCGCACCTGTACCGGCAAGCCCGCCGCCTGCAACTGCCCCGCGCTCTGCCAGGCCAGTTGCTCGGCCAGGCCACTCTGGCTGGCGAAGCCGATCAGCCAGCTGTCGCCGCTGGCGTTGGCGGTGTCGACCGAGCCTCGGGCGGCACGGACCTGGCGCTTCTTGCGGCGGCGATCGAGATACAGCAGCCAGCCGGTGACGAAGAACAGCGGCATGGTCAGGCTGGCGATGGTGAGGATGATCCTGCCCGGCAAACCGAAATAGCTGCCCACGTGCAGGGCGTAGACGCTCTGTAGCAGTTGGGCTTTGAACGACTTGTCGGTGTAGCGCTCGTGACGTTTGATCTGGCCGGTGGCGGGGTCAAGCGTCACGGTGTTGAAGGCGCGCTCGTGGGCCGAGTCATCGAGCAGGTAGAACAGCGTCGCCGGCTGGCCGCCGCCAGGTGGCAGGCGCAGGTTGTAGCTGGCAAGGCGTGGGCCTGCGGCATCCTTCAGATTGCTCCAGATGGCGTCGTAGTCGACCACCAGCGGCGCTGCCTTGGCATCCGCTGCTTGTGGCCCGGGCCGGCCGCGACCTGCGCCGCGCTGATGCTGCTCGCCGGCTGCGGGTTTGTCGGCGAGCAGTTTGTTCAGGCCCTCGCGGTACCAGTCGTAGGACCAGAACAGGCCAGTCAGGGCAAACAGCAGGTAGAACAGCAGGCACCAGGTCCCGGCAACCGCGTGCAGGTCCCAGTTGAAGGCGCGGCCTTTCTTGGCCCAGTCGAAGCTCAGCCAGACCCGCCAGTTCAGGGCCCGGCGCGGCCAGCGCAGGTACAGGCCGGAGAGGCAGAAGAAGATCAGCATCAGGGTGCAGGCACCGGTGATCTGCCGGCCGGTATCGCCCATGGCCAGGAAACGGTGCAACTGCAACATGAGGTTGAAGAAGCCCAGGCCCGTCACTTCACCCTTGAGCTCGCCAGTGTACGGGTCGGCATAACGCAGCTCACCGCGGCGTTCGCCGGGCGGCGGGGTGAAGAAGAGGCGTGCGGCAGTGTCGGCGTGGGTATCGACCCAGAGCATCGCCACCTTGTCACCCTGGGCCAGTTCCGCGCGGCGCACCAGTTCCGGCAGCGGCAGCACACCCTCCTGGCGCACCTCGACCTTGAGCACATCGGCGTTGAACAGGCGCAGCAGTTCTTCCTGGAACGACCAGATCGCACCGGTGATGCCCATCAGCGCCAGCACCAGGCCGGCGGTGATGCCAAAGAACCAGTGCAATTGGAACAGCGACTTCTTCAGCACATCGATCACCTTGTGTTGCTGCCACAGACCGCGCGGCGTGCATTATGCCTTGATACGTAAAAGCCCCGCTCACAGGAATGATCGGGGCGGGGGGCGTTCTGTCTAGTGCTCGACTGCACCGGCCTCTTCGCGGGCAAGCCCGCTCCCACAGGTGTTCCACAGGTTTGAGGATTGTGGTGTCCCTGTAGGAGCGGGCTTGTCCCGCGATGGGGCCCTGGCAGACGCCAGGGCGTTCAGGTCAGAAATGCACGCTGGTGGTCAGCAGCGCCGTACGCCCGGCCGCCTGGTTGGCGAAGTGGGTGGAGAAGGCCTTGTCGTAGTACACCTCGTTGGTCAGGTTCTGCACGTTCAGTTGCAGATCGACGTTCTTGGTCAGCTTGTACGCTGCCATGGCGTCGTAGCGCACGTAGCTGTCGACCATGGTGGTGTTGGCCACGCTGCCATACACGTCATCCACATAGAAGGCGCCGCCGCCAACGGTCAGCTTCGGTGTGATGGCGTAGGTGGTCCAGAGGCTGGCGCTGTTGTTCGGCGTATTCGGCAGCTGGTTGCCGTCGTTGGCCTTGCCCAGCGGGCCACCGTCGATCTGGCGTGCCTGCATATAGGTGTAGCCGGCGAACACCTGCCACTTGTCGGTGAGCTTGCCGCTGGCCGACAGCTCGATGCCCTGCACGCGAGTTTCGCCGACGTTCTCGTAGGTGGTGGTGTTCACCTGGACGCGGGCGTTTTCCTTTTCGGTGCGGAACAGCGCAGCGGCCAGGGACAAGCGCTGGTCAAGCAGGTCCCACTTGGTACCGATCTCGTAGTTGGTGGTTTCTTCGGGTTCCAGGTCGCTGGACAGCAGGTTGCCCGAACGGTCCGGGGTGCCCGGCAGCGGGTTGCCTTCCTGGCCTTCGCCGAGCATCGCGCCCGGTGGCGTGGCGGAGGTGGCGTAGGACACGTAGATGCTGCCGTTGTCGGCCGGTTTCCACACCAGGCCCAACTGGCCGGTGAGGAACTCGCTCTTGTCGCGGCCCTTGGCTGTGGTGGCGCCGGCTGCGGTGTAGGTCTTGTAGTCGGTGTCGAAGTGGTCGTAGCGCAGGCCCATGTTCAGCAGCCACTGCGGGGTCAGTTCGAGGGTGTCGAAGACGTACAGCGCGCGGGTCTTGCTGTTGGTGGTGGTGCCTGCGTAGTTGCGCGAGATCGCGCCGTTCCACGGGTCGTCCGGGTTGGGGTTGCTCAGCGAGGTGCAGTTGTAACCGCTGGAGACGATCATGCCCGGGGTGCAGTTGGTGCTGGCGTTGCCGGGCGAGGCTGGCGTGGTGTCGGTGTTGACGTTGTAGGAGGACCGTTCGCTTTCTTCGCGGCTCAGTTCGATGCCGGTGGAGAAGCTGTTCTTCAGGCCGCCCAGGTAGAACTCGCCGAACAGGTCGGTCTGGTTGGTGGTAGTGGCGGTATTGCCTACGCGGGTATTGGCGCGGCGCCAGACACTGCCGTTGTTGACGTTGCCCTTGCTGTCGTCCGGCTGGGTGAGGATGTAGTCCTGCATGCTGTTGCCGTGGCGCAGGGTGTTCTTGATGGTCAGCGAGTCCGACAGGTCGTGTTCGACGGCGATGGTGGCGATGTCTACCCGCGACTTGCGGAAGTCGCGGCCGGTCAGGCCGTAGAAGTTGTCGTGGTCGCCACCTGCGTAAGGCTTGCTCGGGTTGGCCGAGGTACGGGCGCCGGTGCCGCCGGCCGGTACGGTGTAGGGGATGCCCGAATCCGGCAGGTCGTCGCTTTCCAGGTGGTAGTAGTCGAGGTTGACGCGGGTCGGGGTGCCCAGGCCGAAGGCCAGCGACGGGGCGATGCCCCAGCGGTCGTAATTGACCTTGTCGCGCCCGGCGACGTTGCTCTCGTGGGTCATCAGGTTGAGGCGCCCGGCCACGCTGTCGCTGAACTGGTAGTTGCCATCGAAGGTGTAGCGCTGGGTCTGGTCGCTGCCCCAGGTCCAGGCGCCGTCGAGCGAGTTGCCCAGGTGGGCGCGCTTGCTCACCAGGTTGATGGTGCCGCCTGCCGCGCCGCGCCCGCCAATCGCAGAGTTCGGGCCCTTGGCCACTTCCACCGATTCGATGGCGAAGATCTCGCGTGTCTGTGCACCCGTGTCGCGCACGCCGTCCAGGTAGGTATCGCCCTGGGCGTCAAAGCCGCGGATGAAGGGGCGGTCGCCTTGCGGGTTGCCGCCTTCGCCGGCACCGAAGGTGATACCTGGTACGGTACGCAGTGCATCCTGCAGGCTCAGGGCGTTGGTGTCCTTGATCACCTGCTGCGGGATCACCGTGACCGAGCGCGGGGTGTCCACCAGCGGCGCAGTGTATTTCTGCGAGGAGGCTTTCTCGACCTTGTACTCGGTGCTCGCCTGTTCGGCCTTGCCGTTGACGCTGGTGGCGTCGAGCGTCACGGGCTGGGCTGCGGGGTCGGCGGCATAGGCCGAGGTCGCGCTGATGGCGACGCCGATGGCGCAGGTGAGCAGGCGTGGAGAGCTGACAGCGGATGGTACATGGCGCATGTTGTTTTTGACCTTCCCCAAGGTGTGAAGGCCGCGGATGTTAATGTAAGCAATTGTAAGTAACAATTGAGACTCGTTACCATTCGCAAGAAACTTACAATCTTTACATTTTGCCCTTACGGTTTTTCCGGGTTCATGCGTCTGCGCCCGCCATCTGTATCAAAGTGATTGCCCAAACGGCACTTGCCTGTCGCAAAAGGCAATCAATATCATTGGGGCCTTTGCCCTCTGCCAGGTAACCCGCGCATGCTTCTGCACATCCCCGGCCTGTTCGACGCCGACGAGATTTCCCGCATCCGCCAGGCGCTGGAACAGGCTGACTGGGCTGATGGCAAGGTCACTGCCGGCTACCAGTCGGCCAAGGCCAAGCACAACCTGCAACTGCCCGAAGGCCACGCCCTGGCCAAGGAGATCGGCAGCGCGCTGATCGACCGGCTATGGCGCAATTCGCTGTTCATGTCGGCGGCGTTGCCGCACAAGGTGTTCCCGCCGCTGGTCAATTGCTACCGCGAGGGTGGCAACTTCGGCTTCCACATCGACAATGCATTGCGCCAGCCCAAGGGCAGCCCCGAGCGGGTGCGCACCGACCTTTCGTCCACGCTGTTTCTCAGTGAGCCGGACAGCTACGACGGCGGCGAACTGGTGATCCAGGACACCTACGGTGTGCAGCAGGTCAAGCTGGCGGCAGGCGACATGGTGCTGTATCCAGGCACCAGCCTGCACAAGGTCAACCCGGTGACCCGTGGCGAGCGTTACGCGGCGTTCTTCTGGACCCAGAGCCTGGTGCGCGACGATGGCCAGCGCACGCTGCTGTTCGAGATGGACAACGCCATACGCCAGCTCGGTGCCGATGTGCCCGATCATCCGTCGCTGCTGCAACTGACCGGCACCTACCACAACCTGTTGCGTCGCTGGGCGGAGGTTTGAGCATGTCGTATCAGTTGCGCCGTGAGGACGTGGTCGATGTCGCCGGGCTCAAGGCCATGCTTGAGCACAGCCCTGGCAAGGCCGCCCAGGCGATTCTTGCCGCAGCGGGGCAAGGTGTGGTCGAGGCGCAGGCATTGCTTGGGCAGATCCTGCTCGACGGGCACGGTATCGAACAGGATGAACGCTTGGCGCGGCATTGGTTTGCCATTGCCGCGCAGGCTGGCAATGCCATGGCCTTCAACATGCTGGGGCGTTGCCTGGAGCACGGCTGGGGTGGGGAGATCGACCTGACCCAGGCGGCCATCCATTACGCACAGGCCGCCGATGCCGACTCCGAGTGGGGCCTCTACAATCTGGGCAACCTGCTGGCGACCGGACGTGGAGTGCCGGTGAACCAGGCGCAGGCGCTGTTCTGCTACGAGAAGGCGGCGCATATGGGGCATGCCAAGTCGATGAACCTGTACGGACGTTATCTGGAGCAGGGCATCGCCACGACCGCGAGCCCGGTGCGGGCGGTGCGCTGGTATCGGCGTTCGGCCGAGGCGGGGGATTTTCGCGGAATGTTCAGTTTGGCGCTGGTGCTGGTGGAGCGAGGTGAGGTCGCCGAGGCTGCGCCATGGTTCGAGCGGGCGCGAGGGGAGGGCAACCTGAGCTTTCTGCGCAGTGCATTGGTGACGTTACAGAACGCAGGGCCGGTGCTGATGAGCTTTGCCGCGCGCTATGCCGAGGAACTGGAGCGGCGCGAAGAATGATGTCGCCTGTACTGGCCTCTTCGCGGGTAAACCCGCTCCCACAGGGACCGCGCCACATTGAAATCTGGCGCTGTACCCGCGAAGGGGCCAGTACAGGACGACACGAACGAGAACGGGGCCTTGCGGCCCCGTTCGGGTATTACAGGTAGAACGCCTTCAGCGGCGGGAAACCGTTGAACTCCACCGCGCTGTAGCTGGTGGTGTAGGCACCAGTCGACAGCCAGTACAGGCGGTCGCCAATGGCCAGGTTCAGCGGCAGGCCGTACTTGTAGTTCTCGTACATGATATCGGCGCTGTCGCAGGTCGGGCCGGCGATCACCACTTCTTCGGCTTCACCTTTCTTCTCGGTCCAGATCGGGAACTTGATGGCTTCGTCCATGGTTTCGATCAGGCCGGAGAACTTGCCCACGTCGGTGTAGATCCAGCGCTCGACCGCGGTGCGCGACTTGCGCGCCACCAACACCACTTCGCTGACCAGGATACCGGCGTTGGCGATCAGCGAACGGCCCGGCTCCAGGATGATTTCCGGGAGGTCGTCACCGAAGTCTTCCTTGAGGAAGCGGATGATCTCTTCGGCGTAGGTTTCCAGGCTGTTGGTGCGGGTGATGTAGTTGGCCGGGAAGCCGCCGCCCATGTTGATCAGCTTCAGCTCGATGCCGTCTTCTTCCTTCAGGCGCTCGAAGATCACCTTGACCTTGGCGATGGCCGCGTCCCAGACGCTGATGTCGCGCTGCTGGGAACCGACGTGAAAGGAGATGCCGTAGGGCACCAGCCCCAGGTCGCGGGCCAGGATCAGCAGGTCCATGGCCATGTCGGTCTGGCAACCGAATTTACGCGACAGCGGCCAGTCGGCAGTGGTCGAGCCTTCGGTGAGGATACGCACGTACACCTTCGAGCCCGGCGCGGCCTTGGCGATGTTGCGCAGGTCGGCTTCGGAGTCGGTGGCGTAGAGACGCACGCCCTTCTCGTAGAAGTAGCGGATGTCCTTGGACTTCTTGATGGTGTTGCCGTAGCTGATGCGGTCGGCGCTGACACCACGGCCCAGCACCTTGTCCAGCTCGTAGATCGAGGCGATGTCGAAGCTCGAGCCTTTATCCTTGAGCAGGTCGATGATCTCGACCGCCGGGTTGGCCTTGACTGCGTAGTAGACTTTGGCGAATTCGAAGCCCGCGCGCAGGTCGTCGTAGGCCTGGCTGATCATCTGGGTGTCGATGAGTACGAACGGGGTTTCCTGCTTGTCGGCGAACGCCTTCATTTTCTGGAAGGTATCGCGCGCGAAATAGTCTTCGACCTGGATCGACATGCTTAGGGACTCCATGGGCAAACTGAAAAGATAAGTGGCTGCAAACTGAACGTCCTCCGTATCCCCACTTTGGTTCGCCTACTTCCCAAGGCATGTCGCCGAAAGCAAAAAGGTCGCTGTAAAAAGCGGCGGCCTTGCTGTCTCGTCGTCAGTACTTGAGCCGGATGGATCGTTTCCAGCATGGACGTTCGGCGCGCACTTTAGGGCGTGAGGAATGCAGAATCAACCCGCAATCCCGGCGTGTTCCGGTGCAATCGACGAGCAGCCATTTGAATAACCGACTCGTGTGACCGGCAGATGTTCCCCAGGCCAATTCCAGCGTAAAGAATTGTGGAATGGAGCATGTCGGCCCGTTCGCCAGCGAACCCGTTTTCATAGGCGTCACGGTGTTTTGGCGGCGCCGTACTCGTTCGCGAAAAGCACTTGGGTGTTCATATTTATGGCCACGCAGAGCGGGTACATCCGTGCCGGAATCCATCGATAAATTTTTTGTTACCAAGGCGAAAAAATGCCCTCGGTCGAACAGGCACACGCCGATTTGCCGCTTTTAATAAGAAGTATTACTATTTGCGACTTCTTGTCCCCGCCTCCCTGACGAGCCAGACCGTGTCCGGACACAAAGGCTTTCTCGACCACTATCACGAGCTGATCGGCACCTGGACGCGCAAGTTGCGCAGTCGTCAGCAGGCCGAGGATCTCGCCCACGATGCCTTCGTCCGCGTACTGGAAAATCCGCGCGAGCAGGTCGAGCAGCCGCGCGCCTATCTGCACCAGACCGCGCGCAATATTGCGGTGGATGGTTTCCGTCGCGAAGACCGCCGTCAGGCCCTGGAAATTGAACTGTTCGATGAAGGCACCGGCCATGGCGGCGACCCGGAAGCCTATATGCACGCGCTGGAGTTGGCCGACACGGTCGAGCGGGCGCTGGCGCAACTGCCGGTCAACTGTCGGCGGGTGTTCATCTGGCAGAAGCTCGAAGGCTTGACCCAGGCCGAGATCGCCGAGCGCATGGGTTTGACCAAGAACATGGTCGAAAAGTATATGATTCGCACGCTCCGACATCTGCGTGAGCACCTGGACGTGACTACCAGATGAGTCAGGAGACCCTTTCGATGAATCAGCAAGGCGCCGACAACCCGCGCGAACAGGCCGCCGCCTGGTTTGTTCGCATGCAGGACGCGCCCGATGACAGCGCCCTGCGCGAGCGTCTGCAGCATTGGCTGGACGAGCGCCCCGAGCACCGGCAGGAATACGAACTGCTCGGCAGGTTGTGGTGTGCAGCCGATTTCATCCCTCCCGAGCGCCTCGAAGCCTTGTGGGAACCAGAGCCAGTGCGCCAACTGCCGCGCAGGCGCCTGCTGCGCCAGGCCCTGGCCGCGGGGGTGGCGCTGGCTGCGCTTGGCCTGGGTTGGGGCGGCTGGCAGTACCAGCAAATGAACCACCACGAGGTGCTCGCCACGCAGGCGGGCGAGCGGCGCCTGTTCGAGCTCCCGGACGGCTCGCGCCTGGAGCTCAACAGTGCCACGCGCATCGACGTTGCGTTCAGCGCCGGGCGCCGGCAACTGCGGCTGCTGGCCGGCGAGGCGATGTTCAGCGTCGCCCACGACAGCAGCCGACCGTTCGTGGTCGATACCGCGCAAGGCAGCGTCACCGTTACCGGCACCCGTTTCGACGTGCGTCAGGACAACGGCCTGACCCGGGTTGCCGTCGAGCAGGGGGCGGTGAAGGTCGAGGGCGCGGCGGGCTCGCTGGCGCAGTTGGGGGCAGGGCAGGGCGCGCATATCGACCACCAGGGCAAGGTCGCCGCGCCCTACACGATCAACGCCGCCACGCTCACCGCCTGGCGCCAGGGCAAGCTGGTGTTCGATAACGCCACCCTCGCCGAAGTGGTCAGTGAAGTCTCGCGCTACCGCCGCCATCCGCTGTATGTCGCACCGGGCAAGGTTGCCAACCTGCGCCTTTCCAGCACCTTCAGCACCGACGATCCGGATGCGCTGCTGCGGGCCCTGCCGAACATCCTGCCGGTGGCCGTGAAAACCCACTCCGACGGCTCCAGCGAAATAATCGCGAAATAAATTCAGGTTTTTTTCGCCTCGTTCGTCTTCCCCGCCAGCTGCAACTGCCAAGCATTTACATTTGCATGCGGTTGGCATTCATCCCGACTTTCAGGACTGATCGAAGACGTGAACAACAACAAGCCCCTGCTTCATCTGCGCCGCCTGGCGCTAGCCCTGGCGGTCAGCGCCGCTGCCACCCACGGTTATGCCGCCCAGGCCCCGGCCGCCATCCAGATCCAGGCCCAACCGCTGGCCCAGGCCTTGGCCCAGCTTGGCCAGCAGACCAACCTGCAACTGTTCTTCAGCCCGGACCTGGTGGCCGGCAAACAGGCGCCGGCGGTGTCCGGTAATCTGGCCCCCGAGCAGGCACTGCAACAGTTGCTGCAAGGCAGCGGGCTGACCTACGAGATGTCCCAGGACACCGTGGTGGTCAAGCCGGTGCAGAGCGCTGGCACCTTGACCACCGGTAGCCTGGAACTGGCGCCTACGGATGTGAAGGTGGTGGGTGACTGGTTGGGCGATGCCGACCAGACCGTGGTGCAGAACCACCCCGGTGCGCGTACCGTGGTGCGCCGCCAGGAAATGGTCGAGCAGGGCACCATGAACGTGCGCGACGCGCTGCGTGGTATCCCGGGTGTGCAGGTACAGGACTCCAACGGCACCGGCGGCAGTGATCTGTCGCTCAACGTCGGGGTGCGCGGCCTGACCTCGCGCCTGTCGCCACGCTCGACCGTGCTGATCGACGGCGTGCCGGCGGCCTTTGCTCCTTATGGCCAGCCGCAGTTGTCGATGGCGCCGATCTCCTCGGGCAACCTCGACAGCATCGACGTGGTCCGCGGTGCAGGCTCGGTGCGTTATGGCCCGCAGAACGTCGGCGGGGTCATCAACTTCGTCACCCGGGCGATCCCTGAAAAAGCCACGGCCGAGCTGGGCACCACCCTGGAAACCTCCAGGTACGGTGGCTGGAAACACACCGAGTCGGCCTTCGTCGGCGGTACTGCCGACAACGGCATCGGCGTCGCGTTGCTGTACTCCGGCGTCAACGGTAACGGCTACCGCCGCAGCAACAACGACAACGACATCGATGACGTGCTGCTCAAGACCCACTGGGCACCCACCGACAGCGACGAGTTCTGGCTCAACTTCCACTACTATGACGGCCGCGCCGACATGCCCGGTGGCCTGACCCAGGCGCAGTTCGACCGCGATCCTTACCAGTCGGTACGCGACTACGACTACTTCAGCGGCCGTCGCAAGGACGTCTCGTTCAAGTGGCAGCGCCAGCTCGACGAAGCCACTCAATTCGAAGTGCTGACCTACTACACCGACAGCTTCCGCGGCAGCGCCATTGCCGCCCGCGACCAGCGCACCCTGTCGTCGTTCCCGCGTAACTACACCACCTTCGGTATCGAGCCACGCGTGTCGCGGGTCTTCTTCACCGGGCCTGTGACCCAGGAAGTCAGCGTCGGTTATCGCTACCTGAAGGAAACCATGCGCGAGCAGGCATCACGCCTGGCGCTGATCGACAACGTGCCGACCGTCACCCCGACCTCCGATGGCCACGTCTACCAGGACCGTACTGGCGGTACCGAGGCCAGTGCCTACTACATCGATGACAAGATCGACGTTGGCAACTGGACCATCACCCCAGGCATCCGCTTCGAGCACATCAACACCGATTGGCGCGACCGTCCGGTGCTGGACACCAACAACCGCCCGGTGCCGGAGAAGAACCGCAGCATCACCAGCAACGAGCCGCTGCCGGCCCTGAGCGTGATGTACCACATGTCCGAGGCGTGGAAATTGTTCGCCAATTACGAGACCTCGTTCGGTAGCCTGCAGTACTTCCAGCTGGGCCAGGGCGGCTCGGGTGACAACACCGCCAACGGCCTGGAGCCGGAGAAAGCCAAGACCTACGAGATCGGTACCCGCTATGACGACGGCCACTTCGCTGGCGAGCTGACTGCGTTCTACATCGACTTCGACGACGAACTGCAGTACATCAGCAACGACGTGGGCTGGACCAACCTGGGCGCGACCAAGCACCAGGGTATCGAGGCATCGGTGCGCTATGACCTGGCCGGCCTGGATCCGCGACTGGACGGCCTGTCGGCCAACGCCGGCTTCACCTACACCCGTGCCACCTATGAAGGTGAGATCCCTGGCTTCAAGGGCCGCGACCTGCCGTTCTACTCGCGCCAGGTGGCCACGGCCGGGCTGCGTTACCAGATCAACCGCTGGACCTGGAACCTGGATGCCTATGCCCAATCCAAGCAGCGCGCACCGGGCACCGGGGTCAATGCCGACGGCAGCTTCACCGGCAACTACATCACCCAGCCGAGCGCCGATGGACAGTACGGCAACATTCCGGGCTATGTGACCTGGCATGCGCGTGGTGGTTATGACTTCGGCCCGCAGCTGTCGAACCTGAAGCTGGCGGCGGGGGTGAAGAACATCTTCGACAAGCAGTACTACACCCGTTCCAGCGACAACAACGCGGGGTTGTACGTGGGTGAGCCGCGCACTTTCTATGTGCAGGCCAGTGTAGGGTTCTGATACCGAGTCGCCCCATTCGCGGGCAAGTCGGATCGCCGCACCGCCGCTCCCACAGGGTCCAGCGCAATCCCTGTAGGAGCGGGCTTGCCCGCGAATAGGCCCGTACAAGCACTACCTATCCAGGATTTGATTCGACATTGCCGGGGCGCAAAGCGCCCCCGGCAATCTAAAGCGCCACCGCCTCGGCAGGCGACACGATGCTGGTCTTGGCCCCGCGCGAGCGCCCGGAACTCAGGTAGGCCGCAATGGACTCCTGGGTCACCTCGCCAAGAAACACCTGCTCGGCATCCAGCACCGGCAACCAGGCCCGATTGAACTCGTACATGCGCGACAACAGGATGCGCAGGTGCTCGTCATGGGATGCGGTGGCATTGAACGATCGCAGGAAGTCCCCACAGGTGCCTTGCTGGCGGTGCATGTCGCGCCGACGCACATACCCCATCGCCTTGTTCGCCGCATCTGTGACCACCACGTAGCGGCGGTCGTGCTCGTCGAGCAACTCCAGCGCCTCGCTCACCGGGGTCTCGGGGCTGACCGACGGCGCGTTGTCCGCGGCATCTTCTGCGCGCACCAGCAGCAGGCGCTTGAGGGTGCTGTCCTGGCCGACGAAGTTGCTGACGAAGTCGTCCACCGGGTGCGCCAGCAGCGTGTCCGGGTGGTCCAGTTGCAGCAGCTTGCCTGCGCGGAAGATGGCGATCTTGTCGCCCAGCTTGATGGCCTCGTCAATGTCGTGGCTGACCATGATCACGGTCTTGTTCAGCTCCCGCTGCATTTCGAAGAACTCGTTCTGGATCATCTCGCGGTTGATCGGGTCGACCGCACCGAACGGCTCGTCCATCAGCAGCACCGGGGCCTCGGCCGCCAGCGCGCGGATCACGCCGATGCGCTGCTGCTGGCCACCCGACAGTTCGCGCGGGTAGCGCTGGAGGTACTGCTTGGGTTCGAGCTTGATCATGCTCATCAGCTCGCGGGCGCGGTCATGGCAGCGCTGCTTGTCCCAGCCGAGCAGGCGCGGCACCACGGTGATGTTTTCCTCGATGGTCATGTTGGGGAACAGACCGATCTGCTGGATCACGTAGCCGATGTGTCGGCGCAGGGTCACTTCGTCAAGGCCGGTGGTGTCCTCGCCATTGATGAACACCTGGCCGGAGGTCGGGGTGATCAGGCGGTTGATCATCTTCAGCGTGGTGCTCTTGCCGCAGCCAGAAGGGCCGAGGAACACGCAGATTTCGCCTTCGTTGACGGTGAGGCTGACCGAGTCGACGGCTTTGACGTCCTTGCCGTTGACGTTGAAGGTCTTGCTGAGGTTCTTGAGTTCGATCATGAGCGCAGTCCTTCTGGAGTCAGGGCACGTTGCAGGGTTTGCAGGAGCAGGTCGGCGATGATTGCCAGCAGGCTGACCAGTACGGCGCCGACCAGCAGCATCGACATGTCGCTGCGGCTGATGGAGGTGAGAATGAGCACACCCAGGCCACCGGCACCGATGGTCGCGGCGATGGTCATCACGCCGATGTTCATCACCACGGCGGTGCGCACGCCGGCGAGGATCACAGGTACGGCGATGGGCAGCTCGACCATGCGCAGGCGCTGGCCGAAGGTCATGCCGATGCCGCGTGCCGCTTCGCGGATGCCTGGCTCGACGTTGGTCAGGGCCAGGTAGGTGTTGCGCAGGATCGGCAGCAGCGAATAAAGGAACACCGCCGTGATCGCCGGCAGCGGGCCGAGGCCCTGGCCGAACTTGCTGTAGAACGGCAGCAGCAGGCCGAACAGGGCAATCGACGGGATGGTCAGCAGTACCGTGGCGCTGGCTTGCAGCGGGCCGGCCAGTACCGGGAAGCGGGTCATCAGGATGCCCAGCGGCACGCCGATGACGATGGCCAGGCTGACGGCGATGCCGACCAGCATGATGTGTTGCCCGGTCAGTTGCAGGACCAGGGCCCAGTCGAGATGGGCGAAGGTATCGATCAGGTTCATCGCGCGACCTCGCTGAAGGCATGTTCACGCAGGAAAGCGGCCGCCACGCTGGACGGGCTCTGGTGCTCGACATCGACCTTGGCGTTGAGCTGGCGCATGGTCTCGTCGTCGAGCGTCTCGGCCAGCGGCTTGAGCAGGTCGGCCAGTTGCGGATGGGCGTCGAGCACGGCCTTGCGTACCACCGGCGCGGCGGTGTAGTCGGGGAAGTAGTGCTTGTCGTCGTCCAGCAGCTTGAGGTCGAAGGCGCTGAGGCGGCCGTCGGTGGTGTAGACCAGGCCGGCGAACACTTGGTTGTTGCGCAGGGCGGTGTAGACCAGGCCCGCATCCATCTGGCGGATGTTGGCGCGCCCCAGTTGCATGCCGTACATCGCCTGCAGGCCATCGAGACCGTCGGGGCGATTGGCGAACTCGGTGTCCAGCGCCACCAGGTGCTTGCGCGCCTGTTCGTCCTGCAGCACCTGGTTCAGCTGGCTGATGGTGGTGACCTGCGGGTAGGCTTCGGCGACCTTGCGTGGCAGGGCCAGGGCATAGGTGTTGCTGAATTTGGAGGGGGTCAGCCAGATCAGGTCCTTCTTCGCATCCAGGGCCTTGACCTTGTTGTAGGTCGCTTCGGCGCTGGGCATGCGTTCCTCGATGTGGTTGTAGGAAACCAGCGATACCCCGGTGTACTCCCACATCAGGTCGAGCTGCCCGGTTTCGTGGGCCTGGCGCGCCAGGCTGCTGCCCAACCCGCCGGTGACTCGGACCTGGAAGCCGTTGGCACGCAGGTACTGGGCAGTGATTTCGGCGAGCACGGTCTGCTCGGTGAACACCCGCGCGCCGATGCGCACCAGGGGTTTTTCTGCAGCTTGGGCAAAACCTGCGCATAGCAGTGCCGCGCCCAGCAGCAAGGCGATTGTCTTTTTCATGGGTTCCCTCTTGTTATCCGGCCAGGCCGCGTTCCAGCCAGCGCTTGCTGGAGAAGCTCACCAGGGCATCCAGTACCAGGGCCAGGAGCGCCGTGCAGGCGGCGCCCAGCAGCAGCTGTGGCTGGTTGTTCAGGGCGATGCCGGGGAAGATCAGGCTGCCAAGGCTGTTGGCGCCGATCAGAAACGCCAGTGGTGCGGTGCCCACATTCAACGCCAGGGCCACGCGCACGCCGCCGACGATGATCGGCACGGCGTTGGGCAGCTCCACCTGCCAGAGTTGCTGGCGCGGGGTCATGCCGATGCCGGTGGCGGCTTCCTTGAGCGAGGCGGGGACGTTTTTCAGGCCCTCGTAGGTGTTGCGCACGATGGGCAGCAGGGAGGCGAGAAACAACGCGAAGATCGCAGGACCTGCGCCGATGCCCAGAATGCTCAGGGCAATGGCCAGAACGGCCAGGGGGGGAATGGTGTTGCCAACGTTGAAGAACTGCATGAAGCGCTCGGCTTTGTCGACCCGGTGCGGTCGACTGAGCGCAATGCCGGCGGGGATGCCCACGGCCAGCGCCGCCGCCATCGAAGCCAACACCAGTACCAGGTGCGCTTGCAGGTAAAACCCAAGATCGTCGCGGTAACGCGCGATCGTGTCAGTGCCGATCCAGTGGATCAGCAGGGCCAGGATGACGAGCACGCAGGCCCATCCCATCAGCCCTTTTCCGTAGCGTTTCGCCACAGGTGGACTCCTTATGTCGTCGGCGGACACACTTCTTCGTAGCCGGCCCGTGCGGGAGGCGGGTGGTGTGTTCGCGAGTAGCAGCGTGACGCCTGCGAGGCAGTGCGTTCATGCCATGAGTCGAGCCCCGTCAGGCTCGTGAATGCTGGTGAAACCAGCCCTGAACCGAAACGGGTTGCAGGGGAGTGGACGTCTCCGAGGGCGTAAAGGTTCCCATCTGAGGCGGCATTTGGCCAGTGTTAATCACTGGCTAAGCAGGATAAAGGCGCGTGAAAAATGCGATTTGTCGCGCTGCAGGCGTTGAAAACACTAAGCTGGAGCGTTTTCGGGCGATGCCACGAATTTACAGGGACTGGGCAGGCCTCTTGGCAGGGCATCGCAAACCGGTAGGCGCGGACGTGCCACGCGAAGAGGCTGGTTCTGCAATCACTCGTGCAGCCGGCTTTGGTCCAAGCCCGAGTTCAGGTATGATATCGCCCCATTTTTCGATCCCCAGTCAGGCGATTTCCCATGACCAACCAGGCCGCCGAAGTCGCGAAGCGCCGCACTTTCGCAATCATTTCCCACCCCGACGCCGGTAAGACCACCATCACCGAGAAGCTCCTGCTGATGGGCAAGGCAATCTCCGTCGCGGGGACCGTGAAGTCGCGCAAGTCCGACCGCCATGCCACCTCCGACTGGATGGAAATGGAGAAGCAGCGTGGCATCTCCATCACCACCTCGGTGATGCAGTTCCCGTACCGCGAGCACATGATCAACCTGCTCGACACCCCCGGCCACGAAGACTTCTCCGAAGATACCTACCGTACCCTGACCGCCGTGGACTCGGCGCTGATGGTGCTGGACGGCGGTAAGGGTGTAGAGCCGCGTACCATCGCCCTGATGGACGTGTGCCGCCTGCGCGACACGCCCATCGTCAGCTTCATCAACAAACTCGACCGTGACATCCGCGACCCGATCGAACTGCTCGACGAAATCGAAGCGGTACTGAAGATCAAGGCCGCGCCGATCACCTGGCCGATCGGTTGCTACCGCGACTTCAAGGGCGTGTACCACCTCACCGGTGACTACATCATCGTCTACACCCCGGGTCACGGCCACGAGCGCACCGAAGCCAAGATCATCCAGAAGCTGGATTCCGATGAGGCCCGCGCCCATCTGGGCGACCAGTACGATGGCTTCGTCGAGCAACTGGAGCTGGTGCAGGGCGCCTGCCACGAGTTCAACCAGGACGAGTTCATCAACGGCCAGCTCACGCCTGTGTTCTTCGGGACCGCCCTGGGCAACTTCGGTGTCGACCATGTGCTCGATGCGGTCGTCGACTGGGCACCGCGTCCGCTGGCACGCGTGGCGCACGAGCGCACCGTGGAGCCGGTGGAAGAGAAGTTCACCGGTTTCGTGTTCAAGATCCAGGCGAACATGGACCCCAAGCACCGCGACCGTATCGCCTTCATGCGTATCTGCTCGGGCAAGTACGAGAAGGGCATGAAGATGCGCCATGTGCGCCTGGGCAAGGACCTGCGCATCGGCGATGCGCTGACCTTCTTCTCTTCCGAGCGTGAACAGCTCGAAGAGGCATATGCCGGCGACATCATCGGCCTGCACAACCACGGCACGATCCAGATCGGCGACACCTTCAGCGAAGGCGAAGCGCTGGGCTTCACCGGTATCCCGCACTTCGCCCCGGAACTGTTCCGTCGTGTGCGCCTGAAGGACCCGCTGAAATCCAAGCAGCTGCGCCAGGGTCTGCAGCAGTTGGCCGAGGAGGGGGCGACCCAGGTGTTCTTCCCCGAGCGCAGCAACGACATCATCCTCGGTGCGGTCGGTGTGCTGCAGTTCGATGTGGTCGCCAGCCGCCTGAAGGAAGAGTACAAGGTCGAGTGTGCCTACGAGCCGATCACCGTCTGGTCGGCACGCTGGATTGCCTGCGACGACAAGAAGAAACTCGAGGAATTCCAGAACAAGGCCATGGAGAACCTCGCCATCGATGGCGGTGGCCACCTGACCTATCTGGCACCGACCCGGGTCAACCTGTCGCTGATGGAAGAGCGCTGGCCTGACGTGCAGTTCCGCGCGACCCGCGAACACCACTGATCCCCTGCAGGATTGCGGCACAAGGCCGCTTCCGGGTAATGCGCCGATGGGCGCGTGATACCCGGAAGCGGCCTTTTGCCGTTATCGGGGGTGGTGTGCGCAATTTTTTTTCACGGGGGGGTGAGGTAACCCGGCGCGGCATCCGTGTAGTGAGTGAAAGTGCGATTCATTCGCAATAAATCCGGTCTCTCACAGGTCAGCGTCCATGAAGTTCACCCCGCGTTGCGTCCCTCTCTGGTTTGGTCTCTGTGCCCTGTCCGCAGTGGCGCTGGCACCCTTGGCTCGCGCCGCCGAGCAGGTTCAGGTGTATACCTTCGCCCAGCCCGGCCAACCACTGGCCCAGGCCCTCAACGCCTTCAGCCGCACTACCGGGCAAAGCGTGGTGTACACCTTCGAGCTTCCCAGCCAGCAGGCGCCGGCGCTCAACGGCTCGTTCAGCGCCGAGCAGGCCTTGCAGCAACTGCTTGGCCAATCCGGTCTGGCCTGGCGCCGCGTCGATGCGCGCACCCTGACCCTGGAACCTCTCGACACGTCCGGCGCCTTGAACCTGCAGGCCACCACCGTGACCTCGCAGATGGACAGCTTCAGCTACCAGCCACTGGCCAGCCCCTCGATCATGCGCGGCCAGGGGACGAACCTGGAAACGCCGCACGCAATCAACGTGGTTCCGGCCCAGGTGTTGCGCGACCAGGCGCCGCGCAACCTCGATGATGCCCTGGCCAACGTCAGCGGTATCACCCAGGGCAACAACTTTGGCGGCACCTCCGACACGGTGATGAAGCGCGGCTTTGGCGACAACCGCGACGGTTCGATCATGCGCGACGGCATGCCGATCGTGCAGGGTCGCAGCCTCAACGCCACCACCGAACGCGTTGAAGTGCTCAAGGGGCCGGCGTCGCTGCTGTACGGTATCCAGGATCCGGGCGGGGTCATCAACGTGGTCAGCAAGCGTCCGCAGCTCGAGCAATACAACGCCCTGACCCTGCGCGGCTCGACCTACGGCAGCGGCAAGAATGGCAGCGGTGGCAGTTTCGACAGCACCGGTGCACTGGGCGACAGCAACCTGGCGTATCGCTTGATCGTCGATCATGAAGATGAAGACTACTGGCGCAACTACGGCGTGCACCGCGAGTCGCTGGTGGCGCCGTCGCTGGCCTGGTTTGGCGAGGACACCCAGGTGCTGCTGGCGTATGAGCACCGCGAGTTCCTGTATCCGTTCGACCGTGGCACGGCGATCAGCAACCGCACCAATCACCCGCTGGATATCCCGGCCACTCGCCGCCTGGACGAGCCGTTCAACGACATGGAAGGCCGCTCGGACCTGTATCGCCTTGAAGTCGATCACCAGTTGGCGGACGACTGGAAACTGCACTTCGGCTACAGCTTCAACCGTGAAACCTACGACGCCAGCCAGGTGCGGGTGACCGGCGTCAACGAGGCCCGTGGCACCCTGACCCGCAGCATCGACGGCACCCACGGCGCCATGAGCCGCGACCAGTTCGCCACCCTGAGCCTGAACGGCAATGTGCAACTGGGCGGGATGCAACATGACCTGCTGCTGGGCTTCGACCATGAAGACCGCAAGGTCTATCGCGCCGACCTGATCCGCCAGGCCAGCCGTTCGACCTTCAGCTACCTCAACCCGGTCTACGGCCAGGAGCCTGAAGGCAGCACCGTGCGTGCCAGCGACAGCGACCAGACCGACAAGCTGCGCACCGACTCGCTGTTCTTCCAGGACGCCGTGCACCTGGACGAGCACTGGATCGCCGTGGCCGGTGTGCGCCTGCAACAGTACGACCAGCTCGCCGGTCGCGGCCGACCCTTCACCACCAACACCGACACCAGCGACCGCGCCTGGACCCCGCATGCCGGGCTGGTCTACAAGGTCGACGAGCAACTGTCGTTCTATGGCAGCTACAGTGAGTCGTTCAAGCCCAACTCCAGCATCGCCCCGCTGAGCGGCGGGCTGGTGCTCGATTCCTCCATCGCCCCGGAGGAGGGCAAGGCCTGGGAACTGGGGGCCAAGCTCGACATTCCCGGGCAGATCACCGGCACCCTGGCGCTGTTCGACATCACCAAGCGCAATGTCCTGGTGGCCAACTTCGACACCCGCACCGGCGAAACCCTGTACAGCAATGCTGGCGAAGTCAGCTCGCGTGGCGTCGAACTGGACCTGAGCGGCCAGCTCAGCGAACGCTGGAGCCTGATCGGCAGCTATGCCTTCACCGACGCCGAAGTGACCAAGGACCCGGCCCTCAAGGGTAATCGCCTGCAGAACGTGGCGCGCCATACCGGCTCGCTGTCGGCGGTGTACGACTACGGCAGCCTGTTCGGTGGTGATCGTCTACGTTTGGGAGCCGGTGCGCGTTATGTCGGTGAGCGGGCAGGTAACCCGACCAACGATTTCGACCTGCCGGCCTACACCGTGGCCGACGCCTACGCCAGCTACGAGACCAAGCTGGATGCGCACAAGGTGCGTTTGCAGTTGAACGTGAAGAACCTGTTCGACAAGGTGTACTACAGCTCGGCGGTGAACCGGTACTTCGTGGCTATTGGCGACGCACGGCAGGTGAGTGTATCGAGTACGTTGGAGTTCTGAGGCAGGTCAGCAGCACTCTACTTCAATGGCGAACTAGAGTGCTTTCAATATACTCAGTCATCAACGTGGTTCACGCGGGTAAGGGAAGTTGAAATACCCTTTTCTGAGGATGAACCCGTCTGCCGTTCCAGAGAGGCTGACGATGCACCTTCCGTCGATGTTGTTCAGATCGACAACACCTTTTATTGAACGGAGGGCGGTTCCTCCCAGGATGATTCCGGGGATGATGCCGACTTTCCCGCCTTGATGTTCATCCAGGGTGACAAAAGGGTAACTCCCATCTTTGGAACCATTGGGAACATTCAGAACGACCCGGTCAAGCGAGAGGGCCATACGCGCTATGATCTGAGTGAAGCCTGCGAAGAACTCATAATCAATCTTGGCATTCGAGGTCTCGGAGGTATGTTCGCTCTCGA
This sequence comes from Pseudomonas putida, assembly GCF_001636055.1. Lineage (NCBI taxonomy): Bacteria > Pseudomonadati > Pseudomonadota > Gammaproteobacteria > Pseudomonadales > Pseudomonadaceae > Pseudomonas > Pseudomonas putida. Next base: position 5,199,283 of record NZ_CP011789.1, on the reverse strand, counting down.
AGCCATACCACCTCAGATTAAAGTAAGGTTCCTGCGATGTATCCGGCGCAGATGAACCATAAGATTTGTCGGGTAGTTCTGTGATTTTTTCCATTGTTTTCTCCTGGGCGATAGATTCAGTGAAGGGCGATAGGTGCCTGCTGAAACTAGACACATGATCAGGAGCCCACAACTAGCAGAATTATCAGGTACCCAGGCGAAGGTTTATCGGCTCGCAAGTTCTATTCTGCCCAACGCAGCACGATACTCCCCGGGCGTTGCGCCCATCGCCTGCCTGAAGCGATTGCTGAAATGGCTGGCACTGGCAAACCCGCACAGCAATGCCACCTGCCCCAGCGGCAGGTCGCCCTGGCGCAGCAACCGGCACGCCTGGTGCAGTCGGCGCGCCAGCAGGTACTGGTGTGGCGGCAGGCCGAAGCTTGCGCGGAACATCCGGGCGAAGTGGTACTCGGACAGATTGCAGCGCAGCGCCAGTTCATTCAGTGAAAGCGGCTGGTCGAGATTGGCCTCGATGTAGTCCACCAGATGCCGACGCTGGTGCGGCGCCAGCCCGCCCTTGAGCCGTAGCCCCTGGCGCAGGCCGGCCTGGCCCAGCACGGCATGGTCGATGATGGCGTGGGCCAGGCTGCTGGCCAGCAGGCGCTCGGCAGGTTCGTTCCAGTCAAGCCCGATCAGTTGGTGAAAGCGCAGGGCCTGCTGTGGGTCGTCGAGGAAGGTGGCTTCGTGCAGCTGCATTTCCCGTGGCTCGCGGTCGAGCAGGCGAATGCAGCCGAGGGCGAACTGTTCTTCGCTGATGTACAGGTGCGCCAGGCGGATGGTGCCGTTGACCACCCAGTTGGACTCGTGACCGGCGGGCATGATGCACAGTTTGTTCGGCGCGCCCTTGTCGCCCGGGCGCTGGCGGCGGAAGGTGCCGGTGCCGTCGGCGATGTAGCACGACAGGGTATGGTGGCTGGGGGCGAGGTAGTCACGCGCATCGTCACGGTTGCGCCACAGGGCTGCGGCCAGGCCCTCGCCCATTTGCGCGCTGGCTTCCAGGCGGGCGTTGGGCGAGCTGTGCATGGCGTTGAAGACTTGCAACTGATGAAGTGGCGGCATGGGCGATTCCTCTGGAGGGCTATCGTACTGCGGCGCGAGCGCAAGGGGAGTGGTTGCCGACGGAAAAGCGCAAGTTTGTGCAAGCGCGGGGCGGGGCGAGGGGGACAGACTTCGTGAGCGGCGGTGGGTTCTTCGCGGGCAAGCCCGCTGCCACCGCCGCTTCCGCAGACCGCCGCCAGACCCAAGGACCCCGCCCATGAATCTGTCGCTCTATTTGCTTACCGTCCTGATCTGGGGCACCACCTGGATCGCCCTGAAGCTGCAATTGGGTGTGGTCGAGATCCCGGTATCGATCGTCTACCGCTTTGCCCTGGCAGGTCTGATCCTGTTCGCGGTCCTGCTGCTGACCCGTCGCCTGCAACCGATGAATCGGCGTGGGCACCTGATCTGCCTGGCCCAGGGGCTTTGCCTGTTCTGTGTCAACTTCATGTGCTTCCTCACCGCCAGCCAGTGGATCGCCAGCGGCCTGATCGCCGTGGTGTTCTCCACCGCGACCCTGTGGAACGCGCTCAACGCGCGGATCTTCTTCGGCCAGAAGATCGCCGCCAACGTGCTGGGCGGTGGCGCCATGGGCTTGCTGGGGTTGGGCCTGCTGTTCTGGCCCGAGCTGTCCGGACACGCCGCCAGCCGTGAAACCCTGGTCGGCCTGGGCCTCGCGTTGCTGGGTACCCTGTGCTTCTCGGCCGGCAACATGCTTTCCAGCCTGCAACAGAAGGCGGGCCTCAAGCCGATGACCACCAACGCCTGGGGGATGGTGTACGGTGCGACCCTGCTGGGGTTGTATTGCCTGGTCAATGGCGTGCCCTTCGCCATGGAGTGGAACACCCGCTATATCGGTTCGCTGCTGTACCTGGTGATTCCAGGTTCAGTGATTGGCTTTACCGCCTACCTTACCCTCGTCGGGCGCATGGGCCCGGAGCGGGCGGCGTATTGCACGGTGCTGTTCCCGCTGGTAGCGCTGAACGTGTCGGCATTCGCCGAAGGCTATCAGTGGACGGCACCGGCATTGCTGGGGCTGGTCGCCGTGATGGCCGGTAATGTGCTGGTGTTTCGCAAGCCCCGGGTTGCCAAGGCCACCCAGGCAGCGTTGGCCATGAAGTGAGGCCTGTGCCCGACACCGTTGCAGAAGACGCTGGCGCTGCGCTGTCTACACTTGGCCAAACCCCTTGATCCTGCAAGGTAGGCCATGCCGACAGCCCAGCCGTGGAACCGCCCCCTGACACCGCGCCAGGCGCACCTGCTCTGCCTGCTCGCACTTGCCCTGCATGTGCTGCCGCTGATTCTCGCCGACTCGATGTACCTCGACGATGTCTGGCGCGCGCAGACCGCCACGGGGAACTGGACCGCCGAAGGGCGCCTGCTCACCCAGTGGCTGCATGCAGGGCTGAGCTTCGCCGGCGGGGCGATCAACCTGTTCCCCTTGCCGCTGCTGTTGAGCCTGCCAGTGGCGGCCTATGCCCTGGCGCGTCTGGCCATTCACTACTTCGGCCAGCCGCGCCCGACCGACCTGCTCGTGGTGTTGCCGCTGTGGTACAGCCCGTTCTTCCTGCAGAACCTGTCATACCAGTACGACGGGCCCGCCATGGCACTGGGTCTGGCGGCGATGATCCTGGCGGTGAGCCTCGATCCACGCCGGTTGTTCGCCGGCACCGTCTTGATTGCCTGCGGCCTGGGTTTCTACCAGGTGACGCTGAATGTATTCATCGGCTTGTGTTGCATCGACGCGGTGCGCGGCCTGTTGCGCGGCGATCCGCTGGCCCGGCTGGGCAAGGTGGTGACCTTGCGTGTGGTGCAGATGCTGTTGGGCGCGCTGGTGTATCTGTTGGTGGCGATGCCGTGGATGTCCGAGCAGCGTTTGACCATGCTGGCAGTGGATGCTGCGCTGCCAGGCGAAGTGATAACGCGCCTGGGCACGGCGTTCGAGCATATTGCCCTGCTGCTGACGCCCGGCAACCTGGTCCTGGCGGTGGGGCTGGCGCTGCTGGCCGCCGCTGGGCTGTGGCGCGATGGTCGAGGTATCCATCGGCAGCACGGCCTGCCAGGCCTGCTCGTGCGCGTCGCCGGCCTGCTGCTGGCGGTGCTGGTGCTGGTGGTGATGACCAGCGGCGTGATGCTGGCATTCGACTATTTCATTCATGGCGCACGCACCCTGATGGGCTTTGCCTGCGTGCTGGTGCTACTGCTCTACCTGGCCAGGCGCGGGCTGGGTGACCGCGCGCCTGATCGCGCGCTGATTCTCTGCCTGCCGCTGTTGTCGATGCTGGCGCTGGCCTACGCCCATGGCCGTCTGCTGGAGGCGCAGAAGGCGCAGTTCGCGGCGATCGGTCAGTACATCGGTCAGGACATCCTCAGCCACCCCGCGTTGGACAAGGCCCGCGCCTATTACTTGCTCGAACGCAACCAGGCCGAGGGTTGGTTACCTGCTGCCGCTGGCGCGCAGGCCCGGGCACCGTTGCTCAAGTTCATCCGCAGTTCGGACTTCGTACTCTTGCCGGAGATGATGGCGCGCGTCGGTATCGGCCAGTTCTATATCAACAGCACCGCCAACCAGAGCCCGGCGCCGACCTGGCGCGCCGATGACCTGCTGGCCCGCGGCGGCACACCGGTAGTGGACAACCGCCTGTACAGCATCTACCTCATCGGCGACCAGGGTTATGTGGTGACCAAGCCGCAGCCCAAACCCTGGACGTTGCCTTGAACGCCGGTGCGGGCGGGCTGTTGGACCAGATGCGGCGCTATGTGCTGGTCGGGTTGGGCAACACCCTGGTGCACGGGTCGGTGTTCTTCCTGCTGCACCTGCTGCTGGGGTTGCGCCAGGCGCCAAGCAACCTGCTGGCGTTTGCCGTTGCGGCGAGCCTGTCGTACTACGTCAACGCCCGCTACACCTTCGCGGCCAGGCCCAGCAAGCGGCGCTACTTGCTGTTCCTGCTGGGCATGGGGATAGTGAGTGTGGCGGTGGGTGCGCTTTCCGACTGGGCGCGCCTGTCACCCTGGCTGACCCTCGTGATCTTTTCCACGGTCAGCCTTGTAGTGGGTTACAGCTACTCGCGCAGTGTGGTCTTCAGACGGAGGACGCCATGAATATCACCCTCATCGTGCCGGTGTACAACGAGCAGGACACCCTCGAACACTTCTACCGCACCGTGCGTGCCGAGCCGTCGCTGCAGGGCATGACGGTGGAGATCCTGTTCGTCAATGACGGCAGCAGCGACGAGACCGAGGCGATCTGCGCCGAGCTTGCGCTACGCGATGAATGGGTCACGGTGATCAACTTTTCGCGCAACTTCGGCAAGGAGTCGGCGCTGTTTGCCGGGCTCGAATATGCCGATGGCGATGCCATGGTGCCGATCGATGTCGACTTGCAGGACCCCATCGAACTGATCGCGCAGATGGTCGAGCGTTGGCAGCAGGGCGCCGACGTGGTCCTGGCCAAGCGTCGCAGCCGCGATGCCGACACCCCGCTCAAGCGCTGGAGTGCGCGCCTTTATTACCGGCTGCACAACCGTATCGCCTCCACTCATATCGAAGAGAACGTCGGTGATTTTCGGCTGCTCGACCGCAAGGTGGTCGCCGCGATCCGCCAGTTGCCGGAGCAGCAGTTGTTCATGAAGGGCGTGTTGTCGTGGGTAGGATTTCGCACCGAGATCATCGAGTACGACCGCCCGCCGCGGGTGGCGGGGGAGAGCAAGTTCGGCCTGTGGCGACTGTGGAACCTGGCGCTGGACGGCATCACCTCGTTCAGTACCGTGCCGTTGCGGTTGTGGACCTACATCGGCGCGGGGGTGTCGCTGTTCGCGCTGGTATTCGCGGTGTACCTGATCGTACAGAAGGTACTGTGGGGGATCGACCTGCCAGGGTATCCGTCGTTGCTGTCGGCGATCCTGTTCCTGGGCGGGGTGCAGCTGATCGGGATCGGGATACTGGGCGAGTATGTCGGGCGGATCTACCAGGAGACCAAGCACCGGCCGCGGTATGTGGTGCGCAAGGTGCTGGGTAGGCGGCGCCAGCCGCGGTGAGCCTCCTGGATGGGTGCTGGCCTCTTCGCGGGCAAGCCCGCTCCCACAACAGCCCACATAGCTTCTGAATACGGTGGTGTTACCTGTGGGAGCGGGCTTGCCCGCGAAGAGGCCGGTACAGTCAGCGGCCAGGCTCAGCCCTTCCACACCTGCGGATTCACCAGGTCCCGTGGTCGCTCGCCCAGTAACGCTGCGCGCAGGTTCTCCATTGCCCGGTTGGCCATGGCATCGCGGGTCTCGGCAGTCGCCGAGCCGATGTGCGGCAGGGTGAGCGCGTTGGGCAGCTTGAACAGCGGAGAATCGGCCAGCGGCTCCTTCTCGTACACATCCAACCCTGCGCCACGGATGGTGCCAGCTTGCAGCGCCTCGACCAGCGCCGCCTCGTCCACCACCGGCCCGCGGGCGATGTTGATCAGGAAGGCGCTCGGCTTCATCAGCTTCAGCTCACGGGCGCCGATCAGCTTGCGGGTGGCATCGGACAACGGCACCACGATGCAGACGAAATCGGACTCGGCCAGCAACTGCTCCAGGCTGCGGAACTGCGCGCCCAGTTCCTGCTCCAGCGCGCTCTTGCGGCTGTTACCGGCATACAGGATCGACATGTTGAAGCCCAGGCGACCACGGCGTGCCACGGCGGCGCCGATGTTGCCCATGCCGACGATACCGAGGGTCTTGCCGTGCACGTCGCTACCGAAATGTGCCGGGCCTACGGTTGCCTGCCAATTGCCGGCCTTGGTCCAGGCGTCCAGCTCGGCGGTACGGCGGGCGCAGCCCATGATCAGCGAGAAGCCCAGGTCGGCGGTGCTTTCGGTGAGCACGTCGGGAGTGTTGGTCAGGGCGATGCCGCGTTCGTTGAAGTAGTCCAGGTCGTAGTTGTCGTAACCGACCGACACGCTCGACACCACCTCCAGTTTGCCGGCACCTTCGAGCTGCGCGCGGCCGAGCGTGCGGCCGACGCCGATCAGGCCGTGGGCCTCAGGCAGCGCTTCGTTGAACTGGGCATTGATGTCGCCCAGCTTGGGATTGGGCAGGATCACGTTGAAGTCGTGCTGCAGGCGCTCGGCCATGGCCGGGGTGATACGGCTGAAGGCCAGGACGGTCTTTTTCATCGGGCTACTTCTCTGCAAGGCGGTGGGACGATGGCGGCCTTGCGAAAAGGCCGCCGCGAATCAACGATTGGTTAGCAACCTACCATTGTCCCCACCTTCAGTGCAGCAGCTTTTTCAGGTGGCGATCAGCAATTCATGGGTCTTCAGGTCCGCTTCATGCGCCGCCAGGATTTCCGGCAGCGAGTTGCGCAGGTACTCGACCCAGGTCTTGATCTTGGCATCCAGGTACTGGCGCGACGGGTAGATCGCGTACAGGTTCAGCTCCTGCAGGCGATAGTCGGGCATCACCCGCACCAGGCTGCCGTCGCGCAGGCCGTCGATGGCAGAGTAGATCGGCAGCACACCCACCCCCATGCCACTGCGGATCGCGGTCTTCATCGCGTCGGCGGAGTTCACCTGGAACGGCGAGCTGGTGATGTTGACCATCTCCTGGCCTTCCGGGCCGTCGAACAACCATTTTTCCAGCGGAATCACCGGGCTGACCATGCGCAGGCACTGGTGCTTGAGCAGGTCGGCAGGCTTGTGTGCGATGCCGTGGCGAGCAATGTAGTCGGGCGAGGCGCAGACGATGCTGTAGGTGATGCCCAGGCGCTGGGAGACGAACCCCGAATCCGGCAGCTCGCTGGCCAGCACGATGGACACGTCGTAGCCCTCGTCGAGCAGGTCGGGCACGCGGTTGGCCATGGTCAGGTCGAATGTGACGTCTGGGTGCGTTTCGCGGTAGCGGGCGATGGCATCGACCACGAAATGCTGGCCGACGCCGGTCATCGAATGCACTTTGAGCTGCCCGGCCGGGCGGGCGTGGGCATCGCTGGCCTCGGCTTCGGCCTCCTCGACGAAGGTCAGGATCTGTTCGCAGCGCATCAGGTAGCGCTTGCCCGCTTCGGTCAGGGCGATGCGCCGTGTGGTGCGATTGAGCAAGCGGGTTTGCAGATGGGCTTCCAGGTTGGAGACCGCTCGCGACACGTTGGCGGTGGTCGTATCCAGCTGCGCAGCGGCAGCGGTGAAGCTGCCGAGCTGGGCTACACAACTGAAAGCACGCATGTTTTGCAGGGTGTCCATGGGTCACTCTCGATCTAGAGGACAAAATTGTGACATGAAGTGACGAAAAAGAACGTCCGACCAAAGCCGGATTATCGCTGTTTTGGTAACAAAGATTCGCAGGAATATGCGCTTATCGCCAATGAAACCCGCCCCTAGAATTGCCCGGCCCCTTCACCTCTTCCTCGGGAAATCGCAGCTGTGCCGCGTCGCAACATCGGAGCGCTTCGAGCGCTCAGTGCCTGTGCCCTTAGCCTGTCCTTGAGCGGCTGTATCGGAACCTGGGGCATCGCCCCGCAAAGCAAGACGCTGCAAGCCAACCAACTCGCCACCGACACTGCCATCCGCGAAGCCGACCGCGACGCCCATTGGCCTGCGCAGCAATGGTGGCGCGCCTATGGTGATCCCCAGCTCGATCGCTGGATGGACCTCGCGGTTGCCGGTAGCCCGAGCCTGGCCATGGCCGCGGCGCGGGTGCGCCAGGCCAGGGCCCTGGCTGGTGTGGTCGAGTCGGCGGAACGCCTCCAGGCCAATGGCGAGGCGACCCTCAAGCGCCACAACTGGCCGGAGGACCAGTTCTACGGCCCCGGCGCCCTGTCCGGCGCCAATACCTGGGACAACAACGCCGCAATTGGCCTGAGCTACGCCCTCGACCTGTGGGGCCGTGAACGCAACGCCACTGAGCAGGCGCTGGACCAGGCGCACATGCGCGCCGCCGAAGCCCGCCAGGCCCAGCTCGAATTGCACGACAACGTGGTGCGCACCTACATCCAGCTGAGCCTGCATTTCGCCCAGCGCGACATCGTCCAGGCCGAGCTGGAACAGCAGGAGCAGATCCTCGCGCTGGCCAGGCGGCGCCTCGAAGCCGGGATCGGCACCCATCTGGACGTCAGTCAGGCCGAAGCGCCGTTGCCGGAAACCCATCGGCAGCTCGACAGCCTCGATGAAGAAATCGCCCTGACGCGCAATCAATTGGCGGCACTGGCCGGCAAGGGGCCGGGCGAGGGGGCCAGCCTGCAGCGCCCGACACTGACGCTCGCGGCGCCGCTGTCCTTGCCCTCGGCATTGCCCGCCGAGCTGGTCGGCCAGCGCCCCGACGTGGTCGCCAGCCGCTGGCAGGTGGCAGCCCAGGCCCGCGGCATCGAGGTCGCCCACGCAGGCTTCTTCCCCAATGTCGACCTGGTCGGCGGCCTTGGTTTCATGGCCACCGGTGGCGGGCCGCTCGAGTTTCTCACCGGCCGCAAGTTCAACTACAACGTCGGGCCTGCCATCAGCTTGCCGATCTTCGATGGCGGGCGTCTGCGCGCGCAGTTGGGTGAAGCTTCGGCCGGCTACGACATGGCTGTTGCCCATTACAACGAAACAGTGGTCGGGGCGTTGAAGGGGATTTCCGACCAGTTGATCCGTCGCGAGTCGATGGCGCAGCAGGCACACTTCGCGGCCGAATCCGTCGCCGCCGCGCAGAAGACCTACGACATCGCCACGGTTGCCTTCCAGCGCGGGCTGACCGACTACCTGAACGTGCTCAATGCGCAGACCCTGCTGTTCCGCCAGCAGCAGATCCAGCAGCAGGTCCAGGCCGCGCGCTTGAGTGTGCATGCCGAGCTGGTCACGGCGTTGGGCGGAGGTCTGGGTGCGGGCAGCGACGTGCCGGATGAAGGGCATCAGGCGGCGCCGAAAGCGCCGGCCCTGATTGCCTCGGGACGCGGGCAATGATGCGTTGGCTGTCCAACCTGGAATGGCGCCGGGGCTTCTTTGCCTGGGCGCGCACCGACGGGGTGACCTGGGTCTACATCTTCAAGGTGCTCGCTGCGGCGTTCCTCACCCTTTGGCTGGCCATGCGCCTGGAGCTGCCGCAGCCGCGCACGGCGATGATCACCGTGTTCATCGTCATGCAGCCGCAGAGCGGGCATGTGTTCGCCAAGAGTTTCTATCGCATGCTCGGCACCCTGGCCGGTTCGGCGATGATGGTCGCGCTGATCGCGATCTTCCCGCAGAACACCGAGCTGTTCCTGCCCAGCCTGGCGCTGTGGGTTGGTCTGTGCTCGGCAGGGGCCATGCGCTATCGCACCTTCCGCGCCTATGGCTTCGTGCTGGCCGGTTATACCGCGGCGATGATCGGCCTGCCGGTGCTCCAGCACCCTGACCAGGCATTCATGGCCGCGGTATGGCGGGTGCTGGAGATCTCTCTGGGGATTCTCGTCTCGACCCTGGTCAGTGCCGCGATCCTGCCGCAATCGGCCAGCGCCGCCATGCGCAATGCCTTGTACCAGCGCTTCGGCGTGTTTGCCGGGGTGGTGGTCGAGGCCCTGCGCGGCAACAGCCAGCGTGCGCTGTTCGAGTCGTGCAACGTGCGTTTCATCGCCGAGGCGGTGGGGCTGGAGAGCCTGCGCAACGTCACCGCCTTCGAAGACCCGCACATGCGCAGGCGCTCCGGGCGCCTGGTGCGCATGAACAGCGAATTCATGGCCATCACCACCCGTTTCAACGCCTTGCACCGTTTGCTCGAACGCCTGCGTGCACGCGGCCCGGCGCAGATCGTCGGCGCCATCGAGCCGGGCCTGCATACCCTGGCGCAATTGCTCGAGCCCTACGTCGGGCGAGCCCTGACCGATGCCGATGCGCTACGCCTGACCCTGGAACTGGCAGCCTACAAGGATGGCCTCCAGGCGCAGGTGCGCGGGCTGCGTGCGGCGTACCTGGAGACCGGCCCCAGCGACGCCGACCTACTGGACTTCCACACCACCTACGAGCTGCTCTACCGCCTGGTCGACGACCTCTACAGCTACGCCCAGACCCATGCCTCGCTCGCCGCGCACAACCACGAACGCGAGCAGTGGGACGAGCCCTATGTGGCACAGACCAGCTGGCTGGTGTCGCTGGCCGCCGGCGTGCGTGGCGCCGCGGTGCTGTTGCTGCTGGGCAGCTACTGGCTGCTCAGCGACTGGCCCAGCGGCGCCATGATGACGCTGATCGCCACGGTCACCGCCGGCCTTTCGGCAGCCTCACCCAACCCCAGGCGCATGTCGTTCCAGATGGCGTGCGGCACCTTGCTCGGGGCGTTCATCGGGTTCTTCGAGACCTTCTTCGTGTTCCCCTGGATCGACGGTTTCGCCCTGCTGTGCATGGTGCTGGCGCCGGTGTTCGTGCTCGGGGCGTTCCTCTCGTCGCGTCCGGCCTATGCCGGTTATGGCGTGGGCTTGCTGGTGTTCTTCGCCATCGGTTCGGTGCCCAACAACCTCACGGTCTACGACCCATACGCCTTCATCAACGATTACATCGGCATGATCATCGGCATGCTGGTCTGCGCTGCGGCCGGGGCGATCATCCTGCCGCCGAACAGCCGTTGGCTATGGAGCCGCCTGGAGCAGGACCTGCGCGAACAGGTGCTGTTCGCCATCGGTGGGCGCCTGCGTGGCCTGGGCTCGGCTTTCGAGAGTCGCACTCGTGACCTGCTGCACCAGGCCTATGGCCTGGCGGCCGGCAAGCCGCAGGTGCAGGCCGAGCTGATGGGCTGGATGTTCGTGGTATCGGAAGTCGGCCACGCCGTGATCGAACTGCGCAAGGAGCAGGCCAACGCCCCGGTGCACCCGGCCTATGCCGAATCGCAGCCCTGGCGCCAGGCGATCCGGGTGATGGGGCGCGCCCTGGCGCGGCTGTTCCTGCAGCCCAACGCCAGCAACCACGAGCGCGCGCTGGTGGCGGTCGACCACGCCATCAGCCGCGTGCAGGCCACCGACGAACCTTTCGCCCGGCACTTCGACACGTCGGTGCTGCGCCGCGCGCAGAGCTACCTGCACTTCATCCGCACCTCGCTGCTCGACCCCCAGTCACCCCTGGCCCCGGCCAAAGGATTGCACCATGCCCCGTGAGATCGCCTTCCATGGCGTGTACATGCCCACCATGACACTGATGTTCCTGTTCGCTGCAGGCCTGGCTTGGGGCCTGGACCGCTTCATCGCCAGCCACGACGGCTATCGCTTCTTCTGGCACCCGGCGCTGTTGCGCCTGTCCCTGTTCGTCTGCCTGTTCGGCGCACTGGCGCTGTCTGTCTACTGGTGAGAAACCTTCGATGAAAAAGTTCTTCAGCCTCCTCGCCACCCTGCTGGTGCTGACCGCTGCCGTGGTGATCGGCCGCCAGTTGTGGCTGCACTACATGACCACGCCCTGGACCCGCGACGGTCGCGTGCGCGCCGACATCATCAACGTCGCGGCCGATGTGCCGGGCTATGTGGTGGACGTGCCGGTGCGTGACAACCAGCAGGTGAAGAAGGGCGATGTGCTGATCCGCATCGACCCCGAGCACTATCGCCTGGCCGTGGAGCAGGCCCGGGCGCTGGTCGCTTCGCGCAAGTCCACCTGGGAGATGCGCAAGGTCAACGCACGGCGCCGTGCCGACCTGGACAACCTGGTCATCTCCAAGGAGAACCGCGACGACGCCAGCAATATCGCCAACGCCGCCCTGGCCGACTATCAGCAGGCCCAGGCACAACTGGCAGCGGCCGAGCTGAACCTCAAGCGCACCGAGATCGTCGCCACGGTCGACGGCTACGTCACCAACCTGAACATCCACAAGGGCGATTACGCCCGCACCGGCGAGGCGGTGATGGCGGTGGTGGACGAGCACTCGTTCTGGGTGTACGGCTTCTTCGAGGAGACCAAGCTGCCGCATGTGAAGGTGGGGGACCAGGCCGAGCTGCAGATGATGAGCGGCGAGTTGCTCAAGGGGCATGTCGAGAGCATTGCCCGCGGCATCTATGACCGTGACAACCCGCAGAGCCGCGAGCTGGTCGCCGATGTGAACCCGACCTTCAACTGGGTGCGCCTGGCGCAGCGGGTGCCGGTGCGGATTCATATCGATGAAGTGCCCGAAGGCTACCTGCTGGCCGCTGGCACGACCTGCACGGTGGTGGTCAGGCCGGGCGGGGCGTGAGGGTCACTCGCCTGCCGGGCAGACCAGCACTGGTACCTGTACCCGGTCGATCACCTTGCTGCTGATCGACGGGTCCAGCAGCCTGCCGAGGCGCGACAGGTGCCGGTGGCCCATGATGATCAGCTCGCAGCCGAGTTCCCGGGTCTTGTCGACGATGGCCTCGACCGGTTGCGCAGCGACCATGCAACCCTGGCATTGGAAACCCGCTTCGCGCAGCGTGGCCACGGCTTGTTGCAGGGCGCGTTCGGCCAGTTGCTGCTCCTCGCAGGCGGCGGGGTATTCCTCCAGTTCCTGCTCGGTATAGGACGCCGGGCGCTCGTGCACGGCGAAGGTCGGGTCGATGGCCAGCAGTACCTGCAATGGATGTTCGCCGGGGCGGCAGTAGCGGCGGGCGAGGTCGATCAGGGGGGCGCTGGCGGGGGAGGCGTCGATGGCGATGAGGATGGGCATTGGCGGGGCCTTGTGTCAGGGCGGGTGAGCGGTGTCGATCTTTTCGCGGGCAAGCCCGCTCCCACTGGTTGCCATGTGAGAGCAACTGTCAGGTTCAAATTTGACAGCCAGCTAAATCCTTGTGGGAGCGGGCTTGCCCGCGAAAAGATCGACACCATTCTCGAACCTTCCCCCAACCTGGATAAATGGCCCCCCACGCACGGCGTCATTGCACCAGACGCAATCGTGCGACCTGCTACCATCGCGTTTCCCACACTCGCCACGGAAACCGGCCATGCAACTCCCGGACATGAACCTGCTTGTCGCCCTCGATGCCCTGCTCGACGAGGGCAGTGTGGTGGGCGCTGCGCAGCGCATGAACCTGAGCCCAGCGGCGATGAGCCGCACACTGGGGCGCATCCGCGACGCGCTGGGCGACCCGATTCTGGTGCGCGCCGGGCGCGGCCTGGTGCCGACACCCCGCGCGCTGGCCCTGCGTGACCAGGTGCGGGCGCTGGTCGAGCAGGCCGGGCTGGTGTTCAACAGCGGCGAGGACGTCGACCTGCCGAACCTGGAGCGCGCTTTCAACATCCGCACCAACGACCTGTTCGTCGCGCTGTATGGCGCGCGCCTGCTGCACATGATGCTGGCCGAGGCACCGCGCACGGTGCTGCGTTTCGTGCCGGAAGCCCATGGCGATGACGACCTCGTGCTGCGCCACGGGCAGATCGACCTGGTGGTGAGTTCGAGCATCGAACTGGGGCCGGAGATCAAGGTGCAGCATCTGTTCGATACACACTTCGTGGGCCTGGCGCGGGACGACCATCCGATCTTCGACGCGCCGATCACCCCCGAGCGCTTTGCCCGCTATCCACAGATCAGCGTGTCGCGGCGCGGGCGGGCCAATGGGCCGATCGACGTGGAGCTGAGCAACTACAAATTGCAGCGGCGAGTGTCGCTGATCACCCCGAGCTTCCACTCGGCGATGTTCTCCCTGCCGGATTCCGACCTCATCCTGCCGATGCCGGCGAATATCCTCGGCAATGTGCTGAAGTTCGGGCTGCCGCTGCGCTCCTTCGAGATTCCGGTGGAGTTGGAGAAGGTGCGGGTGATGCAGGCCTGGCATCCACGCTTCGACAATGACCCGGCGCATCGGTGGCTGCGGCGCACGCTGAAGGCGTGTTGCAGTGCCGAGCCTTGAGACCTGCACTGTTTTCAAGAGCAATGATTTACCTGTAGGAGCGGGCTTGCCCGCGAAAAGGCCACCACCGAAAGCGGATTGCGTCTGGCGCAATATAAAACTGCCAACAAGTCAGTTTTCGTAAGCATTCCCCACCCCTAGACTTCCCACAGCTGAAAAATGTTGCTGGAGATGTCTAGAAATGAGTTCCCTGAGCGCACCCGCCGCTGCACTCGCTGCCGCCCCGGTGGCTGCTGCGCCCGCGCAGACGCCATTCGGCCTGCGCGTGGTGGTGGGGTTGTTCGGTGTGTTGCTTGCGGTGCTTTGCGCCGGGCTCAACGAGGCGGTGACGAAGATTTCCCTGGCCGATATCCGCGGCGCCATGGGCATCGGCGCCGACGAGGGCGCCTGGCTGGTGGCGGTGTATGCCGCTGCATCGGTTTCGGCCATGGCCTTCGCACCTTGGCTGGCCACCAC